>NZ_CP121113.1:552500-852500 GCF_029581395.1 Roseinatronobacter sp. S2
ATTGTTCGCCCTTATCGGATTGGGCGGGCCGTTCAGAGGTTCCCGGAAATAGCCCCACACCAGACCGTACCCGAAACCGACACAGGTGGACTGGTAGAGAATACCAAGGCGCTTGAGAGAACCATGTTTAAGGAACTCGGCAAAATACCTCCGTAAGTTCGCGAGAAGGAGGCCCGTTCAGGAGGCAACTCTTGGGCGGGGGCACAAACCAGGGGGTGGCGACTGTTTATTAAAAACACAGGGCTCTGCGAAGTCGCAAGACGACGTATAGGGTCTGACGCCTGCCCGGTGCCGGAAGGTTAAAGGGAGGAGTGCAAGCTCCGAACTGAAGCCCCGGTAAACGGCGGCCGTAACTATAACGGTCCTAAGGTAGCGAAATTCCTTGTCGGGTAAGTTCCGACCTGCACGAATGGCGTAACGACTTCCCGCTGTCTCAAACATGGACTCAGCGAAATTGAATTGCCTGTCAAGATGCAGGCTTCCCGCGGTTAGACGGAAAGACCCCGTGCACCTTTACTACAGCTTCACACTGGCATCAGGATTGCGATGTGCAGGATAGGTGGTAGGCTTTGATATGGGAACGCCAGTTCCCATGGAGCCATCCTTGAGATACCACCCTTCGCACTCTTGATGTCTAACCGCGGTCCGTTATCCGGATCCGGGACCCTGTGTGGCGGGTAGTTTGACTGGGGCGGTCGCCTCCCAAACAGTAACGGAGGCGTGCGAAGGTTGGCTCAGAGCGGTCGGAAATCGCTCGTCGAGTGCAATGGCAGAAGCCAGCCTGACTGCAAGACTGACAAGTCGAGCAGAGACGAAAGTCGGCCATAGTGATCCGGTGGTCCCGAGTGGAAGGGCCATCGCTCAACGGATAAAGGTACGCCGGGGATAACAGGCTGATGATGCCCAAGAGTCCATATCGACGGCATCGTTTGGCACCTCGATGTCGGCTCATCTCATCCTGGGGCTGGAGTAGGTCCCAAGGGTATGGCTGTTCGCCATTTAAAGAGGTACGTGAGCTGGGTTTAGAACGTCGTGAGACAGTTCGGTCCCTATCTGCCGTGGGTGTTGGAGACTTGAGAGGAGTTGCCCCTAGTACGAGAGGACCGGGGTGAACGATCCACTGGTGGACCTGTTGTGGCGCCAGCCGCAGTGCAGGGTAGCTATGATCGGACAGGATAACCGCTGAAAGCATCTAAGCGGGAAGCCCCCCTCAAAACAAGGTCTCCCTTGAGAGCCGTGGTAGACCACCACGTCGATAGGCCGGAGATGTAAGCGCAGCAATGCGTTCAGTTGACCGGTACTAATGGCTCGATAGGCTTGATTTGATCCAGTAACAACCAAACTGATCAACAATCAAAGCAACCAAAAGCATTGACCAAAATACGTCGGGATTAAATAATCCCCGCTGATATGTGTTTCTTCTCAGGTTTGGTGGCAATAGCGCGAGCAAAACACCCGATCCCGTCCCGATCTCGGAAGTTAAGTGCCGCCGCGGCAATGGTACTGCGTCTCAAGACGTGGGAGAGTAGCTCACCGCCAAACCTGACAAGAAACACACAAAAATCTCTCTCAACGATCAACAAAAAACCAACGCGGGGTGGAGCAGCCAGGTAGCTCGTCAGGCTCATAACCTGAAGGTCACAGGTTCAAATCCTGTCCCCGCAGCCAAATTACACCATAATATCAGTGCCTTACATAGCGCCCCACGGCCCCACGGGGCGTGTTTTGCTGCGCTAGAAGCGTGTCCGCGCCCCATTGAATTGGGATATTTCTGACGTTTAATGCGTCTGCCAGACGTAATGCGCAATTATTTGGAGGATGCGTATGGCGAATGGTGGTGATGGATTTATTGGTCACTGCGAGGTCATTGAACCGCGTCGACGTGGAAACCGCAGTTGGCCCGATGCGGTGAAGGCGCGGATTGTTGCCGAGAGCTTCCAGCCGGGGGCGCGGGTTGTGGATGTGGCACGGCGGCATGATCTTGTTCCGCATCAGCTGTCAGATTGGCGCAGGTGTCGGTTTCGGTGGCAAGGTGTTCGGCGAATTCCTTTGGTGTCTGATAGCCGAGCGCCGAATGTGGGCGCGTTTCGTTGAAGTCAGCAGCCCAGGCCTGGATCACGGACGGCGCGTCGCCATGTTCCAGAACACGGTCTCGTTCAATAGCTCATCGCGACTGGGTGCTCTCGATCGGGCTGGAACCCAGTGCCTATGGCACACACTCCATGCGGCGCACCAAGGTCGCCCAGATTTACAAGAAGACAGGAAACCTGCGCGCGGTCCAACTGCTGCTGGGTCAAAAGAAGATGGACAGCATTGTGCGGTATCTCGGCGTCGATCTGGATGATGCCCTGTCATTGTCGGAAGGGATCGACCTGTAAGCTTTGTCTGGTCGGCATGGCCGGTCAGGCATGTCGCCAGGAGCGACAATTTGTTTGGCTTCACACCGAATGTCGCTTAGGGCGACAACATGAAGCAAGTCAGCTATACGAAAGGCGCGATCAGGGCATGGCGACGTATGCCTGTAAACACGGCCACGCTGATCCGCACCAAGATTGAGGCTTATGCGCGCACCCAAGCTCGCAGGCGAACAATGTGAAATCCCTGAAAGGCCGAGAAGGGTTAGGGCTGCGTGTCGGGGATGACCAAGGCAACGTCTTGGCCCTGCTCGATATCGGCCACGCGGCGGCATCTATGACTGAAAGGGCATGACATGAACGAGATGGTGACGATCCCGCGCGAAGAATATGACCGCCTGCGGGCTGCGGCCGAATATCTGGCCCGATTTGCAGACTTATGGCCGCGTCAAGGCCGCTGTGGCGGCGGGCGAGGAAGAGTTGATTCCGGTGGAGTACGCGAACCGCCTGCTGAACGGCGAAAACGTTTTGCGCGTCTACCGCGACCTGCACGGGATGACGCAAGCGGCCCTGGCCGAGAAAGCTGGCGTGAACCGCGTGACGGTGGCCGAGATCGAAACCGGCCGAAAGCAGGGCTCGGTCGCGACCCTGCGCGCCTTGGCAGGTGCGCTCGGTGTGAGCATGGATGATCTGGCCGGGTAGGGTCGGCCCCAAGCCGACAGTCCGCAATGAACTATCATTGCAGGGCAGCAACACTACTCATTCGGATCTGCAATAACTCAGCGCCTCGATATACGACACTGGTCTGGCGGGGGCAGGGCCACGCGCAGCATTCTCTCCGCGCCCGCCAGATTGCTGAACAGGACCGGTCGTTCGCAGCTTTGGCCCGGCCACGATACAATCTCCCGCTTAGTCAAGTCCAGCGGGGGGATAAAAGTGACAGTCAGGAACAAGGTTTCGCCATTAGCGCCACATGGTCACGTCTCCATCCAGGCGATTCACGGCTGTGGCGCGCACTCTGATTTGCCTGTTGCCAAAGGCATCTGACAGGACAAGTTCAGACCCGCGCAACGACCAACGCGTGACCCCGAACAGGTCACCGGAACAGCCAATCGTTTGCGCAGTGGCAGGCGCATTTGGTGTGCGTGGTGACATCAGGTTGACCCGGCACTCACGATTGTCTTCGGTGACGGCGCGCCACTGCCCCGCATAATCGCTCGCCGAATTGGCCGCAGCGGGCGTCGCCCCGCCCAAGATCGCCCCGAGCAATCCGCCAGCATCCACCGAGACAGAACTGCTTTCAGTTACAGTGCGGGTGGTGTTCCCTTGCACGGTGGTCGTCGTGGTGCTGGAACTATCGGAAATCTGCGCGGGGGTCGCCACGGGCAGGACAGGGTTTTGCTGCGCGGGCGGGGAAACGGTCGGCGGGGCTTCCATTTCGCAGGCGGATAATAGGGAAATGATCAATACAGGTAATAGGATGGAGCGATGCATAGTGCCTCCGGCAAAGTTAAGCTTTTGGTATCAATGTGGACCACAAAAAGAGCTGCCGTCCTGGTTGTGCAGTTTGGGCTGGCCCTGAACAAATAAGCGCGCCATATGCCAGCTTCGGCAAAAACTCGCAGCTATGCCTTTCACCAGAAAGGCAACCGCCGACGCTTCATCAGGTAGCGGGGCGCGGGCAGAAATTACCCTTCGCCCGAATAGAGCGCGGACAGATAGAGCGCTTGTTCTGCTGTCAGGTGCATCATGCAATTCAAGAAAGTCGGGCTTGCTCCGGTACCACCTTGCCACAGCGATGCTTCATGTCCACAGCGCGCATCCCGGTAAGTGATCCATGCGCGCTGCATGTCGCGCAGTGTGTCTGCCTGAACGGCGAGGTTATCCGGTAAATCGGCATCAGACATCCGCCTCAAAGAGAGCAATTGCTGATAGGCGCCGTTCAGGATGTCATCCCAGTATTGCAATTCCCTGTCCAGACAGAACCCCATCCCATAGGTGGACTCCCCGCCGGGTTGTTGCATGCAGTTACCTGCCGAAACACCAATACAATCGGACTTGTTGCCCTCATGACCCGTCGTGACCAGGCATTCATCGGTTCCGTTGGCGTCAAATAACAGATCCTGCGCAAGAACAGGGGCAGGCAGGAGGACTGCCATCAGCAGGAAAAAAACACGTATCATTAAAATCTCCGTTCGAAATAAACAGGCTCAACTAATCTCGACATTCCCCAGGTGGTTTGTTGTCCGGCGACAATATTTAGCGGTTTTGCCACCAGATCAAGTGCGTTTCTGAAAACTCGCCACAATAGCCATGCGGTCGGATGAGAGAGGCATGACGCTTGCAATGTGCTGCACATTTCTTTTGCTTCTTGCCTTACGCAGTAACGGTCGCCTTCGTTGAATCCTGCGTGTGCAATGCCGCAACGCCGTCAGGCCGTTACCCGTCCGTTGTGAAGGCGACCGCCAGTTCAACCTACCTTGGCCCATAACAGCCGGTCGGGCGGTCGTGCTGCCTGCTCCGAAGCAGCCACTCGGGTCAAGTGCAGCGTATAACCGTAGCAGCCTTTAGGCTGCTGCCCGTCTGGACTGTTCAATTATCAGGAACGATCTTCTTTTACCGTGGGGACAATATAGGCTTGCATCGCCAATTAACGATTGATATATCGTAGATCGTCGATACAGAGAGGGCATTATGCTAAACTGGAATACAAGCACGCGTGTTGATGCCGAGCAAATCGCACGGGTTGCCAAGGCCCTTGCCCATCCGGCCCGCGTGCGGATCATCGAATTTCTGCTGTCGCGGCCCGGTTGTATTGGTGGCGATATCGTCGACGAGGTTGGGCTGGCGCAATCCACCGTGTCAGAGCATCTGCGCATTCTGAAAGCGTCCGGTCTGGTTGTCGGCACAATTGAGCGGCCCAGAATTTGCTATTCACTGGACCCCAGCGCGCTCGGCCCTCTGCACATTTTGATAGGACAGATCGAAGCGCGGGGGCCAGACAGCGCCGAGGCACCTTGCTGTTATACCCCCACAGGCTGCATTCCAAAGGACGCCACGCAATGACCACACTCACTGTTTATGATCCTGCCATGTGCTGCTCAACGGGTATTTGTGGTACTGATATTGACCAGAAGCTGATTACTCTGGCAGCCGATCTGGACTGGCTGCGCGCCCAAGGTGTTGCGGTTCAGCGCTTCGGGCTTAGCCGGGAACCTGCGGAATTCGTGGCCAATGACCAGATTCGCGATCTTATGCAGGCGTCGGGCGGCGATGATTTGCCAGCGTTTGTGGTGGATGGCAAACTGGTTGCGAAAGCGCATTATCCCGATCGTATAGAGATGGCAGCGTGGGCAGGTGTCGCCGTCGACCAAGAGATGCCGCCTTCAAAACGAGGTGGTTGTTGCTGTGGCCCTGCCAAGGCAGAGCGGAAACAGGGCGCGTGCTGTTAAGCCAGCGTTGCTGATTTACTAAGATACTTGCGCAATCCTGCGCAAAGACAACGCTCGCAGACCCTGCGCGGCGACAGGAGAGATCATGTTCACTGACCTTCCGAAGTATGTGTTTCTGACTGGCAAGGGCGGTGTTGGCAAAACCTCGCTGGCCTGCGCCACCGCTGTCAGCCTTGCCGATGCGGGCAAAAAGGTTCTGCTGGTCTCGACCGACCCTGCCTCGAACGTTGGTCAGGTGTTTGGTATTGAAATCGGCAATCACATCACGCTTATCGCCAGGGTTCCGGGGCTAAGCGCGCTGGAAATTGACCCCGAGGGGGCCGCAGCGGAATACCGCGAGCGGATCGTCGGGCCGATGCGCGGGGTTCTTCCGGAGAAGGCACTGAAGGGGATCGAAGAACAGCTTTCCGGGGCTTGCACGACCGAGATCGCGGCCTTTGACGAGTTTACAGCGCTTCTGACCGACGATGCGGTGACAACCGCCTATGATCACATAATTTTCGACACCGCACCCACCGGCCACACTATACGCATGCTGAAGCTGCCCGGTGCGTGGTCGGGCTTTCTGGAAACAGGCGGCGATGCGTCGTGCCTTGGCCCGCTGGCCGGGTTGGAGCAAAGCCGGGCACGGTATGCGGCTGCGGTGGACAGCCTGTCTGATGGTGCCCGCACGCGACTGATTCTTGTCACGCGCCCGCGCGCCAGTTCGCTGACCGAGGCCGCGCGCACCAGCCGGGAACTGGCAGATATCGGCATCGGCAACCAGCATCTGGCGATCAACGGGCTGATGCCGGACAAGGATCTGGGTGATGATTTGGCAGCCGCCTTGATTATGCGTGACACTGCGGCAATCGACGGAATGGACAGTCATCTGGCGGCCCTTCCACAAACCCGGTTTGCACTAAGACCCGAGAACCTTGTGGGCCTTGCTGCACTGCGCCGGATGACCGCGCCTGTAGCGCTTGACCGGGTCGCGCCGCGCACCGCTGATGGCGATCTGCCGCCTCTGTCTGCGCTGGTGGACGGGATCGAAGCCGCTGGAAAAGGGCTGGTCATGACCATGGGCAAGGGCGGCGTCGGCAAGACCACAATTGCCGCTGCGGTCGCCGTTGAGCTTGCCGCGCGCGGGCACGAGGTGCTGCTGACCACGACCGACCCTGCCGCCCATCTGACCGAAACGCTGGCGGGCGATGTGCCGCACCTGAGCGTCAGCCGCATCGACCCGGAGGCCGAGACAGCAGCCTACCGCGACCATATCCTTGCCACCAAGGGCGCGAGCCTGGACGCCCAAGGTCGCGCGATGCTGGAGGAAGACCTGCGCTCGCCCTGTACCGAGGAAATCGCCGTGTTTCAGGCGTTTTCCCGCGTCATCCGCGAAGCGGGCCGCAAATTCGTGGTGATGGATACGGCACCCACGGGCCACACGCTGTTGTTGCTGGATGCAACCGGATCATATCACCGCGACGTGCTGCGCCACGCGGGCAAGGCGGCAAGCCACATGACCACGCCGATGATGCGGTTGCAGGATGCGGACAAAACCAAGGTGCTGATTGTCACACTGGCCGAAACCACGCCGGTTCTGGAAGCCTCGCGCCTGCAAGATGATCTGCGGCGCGCGGGCATTGAACCTTATGGTTGGGTCGTCAATGCCAGTCTTGCGGCAACCGGAACCACGCATCCCATCCTTGCCGCCCGCGCCGCGTCCGAGGCGCCCGAGATTGCTTCTGTCCGCAACAGTCTTGCCGCGCGCTATGCCGTGGTGCCGATGCAGGCCGAAGACCCAGTGGGTGCTGCGCGTCTGCGCGCTCTTGTCCGCCCGGAACCTGTGCTGGTCTGAACACTGAAGGAAGACACCAACATGCCTATTTTTGAACGTTACCTTTCGGTCTGGGTTGCCCTTGCCATAGTTGCGGGGCTGGCGCTTGGCCAGATCGCGCCCGCGCTGGTGAATGCGCTGGCAAGCCTTGAATATGGCTCGATCAATTTCGTGGTCGCGGTGCTGATCTGGTTCATGGTCTATCCGATGATGGTGGGGGTGGATTTCACATCGCTTGCCCGCGTGCATGAACGCCCCAAGGGGCTGATCATTACGCTAACCGTCAACTGGCTGATAAAGCCCTTCACCATGGCCGCCCTTGGCGTGCTGTTTTTCGAGTATGTCTTTGCACCCTTTATTGAGCCGGGCACCGCAGGCCAGTATATCGCAGGCATGATCCTTCTGGGTGCTGCCCCCTGCACCGCGATGGTGTTCGTGTGGTCGCAACTGACCAAGGGGGACCCGAATTACACATTGGTGCAGGTGTCACTGAATGATGTGATCATGATCTTCGCCTTCGCGCCCATCGTGGCGCTGCTGCTGGGCGTGACCGACATAACCGTGCCATGGGAAACGCTGGTGCTGTCGGTGGTGCTGTATATTGTGGTGCCGCTGACGGCGGGCGTGATCACGCGGCTTTATATGACACGCGGCGCGCGGAGTGTGGCCGAAGGGGAAACCGCTGTGGCCGCATTCACTGCGCGCGTCAAACCCTTCTCGATCATCGGGCTGCTGGCGACGGTCGTGCTGCTGTTCGGTTTTCAGGGCGAGGTGATCCTTGACCGGCCCCTGATCATCGTGCTGATCGCCATTCCGCTGCTGATCCAGTCCTACGGCATGTTCGCGGTCGCCTATTGGGCCGCGAAAGCGTGGCGTGTGCCGCATAAGGTCGCGGCCCCCTGCGCGCTGATTGGCACATCGAATTTCTTTGAACTGGCGGTGGCGGTGGCAATCGGGCTGTTCGGCCTGAATTCCATTGCGGCCCTTGTCACTGTCGTGGGCGTGCTGGTCGAAGTGCCGGTGATGCTGTCGCTGGTGTGGTTCGCCAACCGCACGAAACACTGGTTCCCGCTTGAGGAAACCCCGATCCGCACAGCCAAAACGAAGGAGCAGAACTGATGTCGCAAACAGCATTGATTGCACTTGACCATTCCGCCGCCCAAGGCCCGCCGCCCGATACGTCCGCTGGCCCGTGATGACGCGTGCCGCCTTGAGCAGTATTGCACCAGAGATTGCCGTCGCTGGTGGCAAGATCGAGGTGCATCTGGCAGAGGGCAAGCCGTCAGAGTAGATCGCAAAGTCTGCGGCAGATGGCGGTGCCGATCTGATCGTTATCGGCAAGCAGCGACAGGGCTGGGTCGAAAGCCGGACCATCGGATCGACCGCAACCAACCTGTGCGAAATCGCGCGCCGTCCCGTGTTGGTGGTGCCCCTGCAAAACAAGAAGGCGTAATATCATGAAGATCCTGTTTCTCTGCGTCGCAAATTCCGCGCGTAGCCAGATGGCCGAAGGCCTGGCCCGCGCGATGCTGCCCAAGAATGTCGAGATCGCCAGCGCCGGTTCCGCACCCGGACAGGTGAACCCGCTGGCGATCAAGGCGCTTGCGGAGATCGATATCGACATCTCTGGGCAGTGGTCAAAACCACTGGAAGACGTCGCCGTTGAGGCCGCCGATCTGATCGTGACACTATGTGCGGAAGAGGTCTGCCCGTATGTGCCCGGCGAAGTTCAACGCTTGCACTGGCCTGTCATCGACCCCGCAGCGTCTGGCAATATCGCGGCCTTCCGTGCCGCACGCGATCAGATCCGGGACAAGATTGCAGGTTTAGGGCTTTGAGGTCCCCGAAGGCACAAGCGCTTCGCGCCTACATGCAACGCAGCTTTACAGCGCGCTACCGCAACGGATAGTTTGATCTGGGGGGACATTGTTAAATGATGCGGCTTCAACGACGCAAGGTCTTGGTGGCGGCAGGCTTAGCGCTGCTGTCCGCCCCCATGGTGCTGCGCGCGCAGCCCGTGCCGTTCAGGTTTGGCCTGACCCCTGTGTTTCTGGACAATGACTGGCAATTGCTGGACTTTCTGCGCGCACATCTAAGCACCAAGATGGGTGGCGAGGTGGAGTTCCTTCAGCGCCGCACCTACAAGGAAGTCACAGCCCTTTTGTTGATGGGCGAGATTGATGCGGCGTGGCTGTGCGGCTATCCTTTGCTTCAGAATAGTGAAAGGCTGTCCGCGTTGGCGCTGCCAGTATGGCAGGGCCAGCCGAATTACAGCGCAAAGATCATCACGAGTAAGGGACGCACTGCGCAGTATCTGGAGGATCTGCGCGGCGATATTCATGCTTATTCCGATCCGGATTCCAATTCCGGCCATCTGGTCACAGTTTCGGAACTGCTAAAGCAAAACCACCGTCCCGAAGCGTTCTTTGCGCGCAGCTTCTTCACCTATGGTCACCGCAATGTCGTGCGTGCCGTCGCGCGTGGTCTTGCGCAATCGGGCAGTGTGGATGGCTATGTTTATGAGGCCATGCAACGCGCAGAGCCCGAGCTTGTGGCGCGAACCCATGTCTTGTGGGAATCGGAACAGTTTGGATTTCCACCCATTGTGGTGGCCCGTGAAGCCTTGGACAGTGGTCCCGCGCAAAGTTTCTTTACCGCGCTCACGACCATGCAAGAAAGCGATGCCGGACAGGCGGCGCTGCAGATGCTGCAGCTGGATGGGTTCGCTGCACCTGACGCACACAGCTTTGATCAGATCGCCGCGCGGATGCGGATTGTGGCAGAGCGAGGCTGACAGGGTGCGCGGGTTTCACCTTCCCGTTATGGTCAAGGGGCCGCTTCTGGCGGCGGGGCTGTTGGTGCTGGTGGGCATTCTGGCCTCGCATCTGGTGTTGCGCGCGCTGGTGAACACACAAGAGCGGCACTTGCGCGAAATGGCGCTGCTGGAGTTTGCAGGCGTCGAGGCGACGATCGGCCCCTTCGTGGTGCGCGATGATATCTGGGAAATGTTCGACCTGCTGGATCGTGTTACCCAGCGCGAGGGTGCGCTCAGACCGCTGCAGGCGACGCTTATTGATCCCCTTGGGCGCGTCACTGTATCGACCGCGCCTGAAATAAACCCGCTTGGTGCGCAGCGTGCCAGCATGATCGCGGCGGCCACGCCCGTGACGGCACCGCAGTATGACCTGAGCAACGGCACTATCGCACTCTCGAAGGTCATGCAGTATCAGAACCGGCCACTCGGACAGGTGATTATAGAGTTTGATACCACTGGTTTTGTTACGGAACGGACACGCACCGCCGCAATCCTGATCGCGGGCAATGCAATCGCAACCCTGATTGCAGCACTCTTGGGCTTTTGGTTGATGCGCCGCGTGCTGCGCCCGGTTGCACGGCTGACCGACGAGATGGGGCGCAGCAGTGATGCACTGACACCCATTCCGGATGCTGCGATCCCGCGTCGAAACCCCGAAGTCGCGAAACTCTATGACACCTATAACGGATTGATCCGCGCGGTGGCAGAGCGCGACGCCACAACAAGGCGTCTGGCGGACCGCGAACGGTTTGTCAGCCTTGGGCGGCTTGCCGGCACGCTGGCGCATGAGGTCAACAACCCGCTGGGCGGATTGCTGAACACTGTGGACACGCTGCGCACCTATCCAGATCGCGCCGATGTGGTCAAAAATTCGGCAGATTTGCTGGATCGCGGGCTGCGGCACATGCGCGATGTCGTGCGCGCCACATTGGATGTTCACCGCGACGCGCCAGAGCGCAGGTCGCTGGCGCTGGCCGATCTTGAAGATCTGAACCTGCTGATCCGTCCGGAGGCCGAGGGGCGCGGCCAGCACCTGCATTGGGAAATCACGCTGCCCGAAGACTGTGTGGCCCATCTGCCCGCAGGGCCAGTGCGCCAGATTGTCCTGAACCTGCTGCTCAACGCATCCTCGGCTGCGGGGTATGGTGGCGAAATCGGGTTAAGGCTGGATCGTGAAGGTGCTTTCGTCCGGCTGGCCATACAAGACAGCGGCCCCGGATTGCCCGATCATTTGCACCCGCGTCTGTTATCCGACGCACCTGTGGCGCCGGGCGGGGGGGTCGGATTGCGGCTCGTGCGCGAGTTGGTTCAGGACATGGGCGGGCAGATAACCTTGGGGCAATCACCGCAGGGCTTGCAGGAAATTCAGGTGTATCTGCCCTGCGCAGGCGTTGGGGGGCAGGATGCTTGAAGGCCGCACCATAGCCTTGGTCGAGGATGATGAGATCATGGGCGGCTCGCTGGAACAGCGTTTGAAGCTGGAAGGTGCGCGCGTGGTCTGGTTCAAGGGCTATCAGCGCGCGCTTGGCGGGCTGCGCACACCACACCGCCCCTTTGATGCCGTGATCTGCGATATCCGCTTGGGGGATGGGTCGGGTGAAGACCTGTTTTTGAAGCTTGGGGAAACCACCCTGCCGCCGCCATTTCTGTTCATGACCGGGCAGGCCAGCGCCGATCAGGCGGTGCGGTTGTTGCGTTCGGGTGCGGCGGATTATCTGACCAAGCCGTTTGATATGGGGCAGTTGCTGGAACGCCTGTCGTTGCTGATTGCGCCAGGGTTTGAGGGTGACGGGCCGGGATTCGGTCCCTCGAAAGCCGCGCGCCAGATCGATGAGAGGATCAGGCGGCTGGCACGAACAGAGGGGTCAGTGCTCATACTCGGTGAAAGTGGCACCGGCAAGCGGGCAGCAGCGGAGCGACTGCATGCACGCTCTGAACGGTCTGCTGCGCCGTTCATCGGTGTCGATCTGTCGCGCATAGCTGGCGACCAGCACGCCGCGCGTCTGTTCGGGGCAGGCGGCGCCATAGAGCAGGCGGGGCAAGGTATTCTGCTGCTGGAACGTCTGGGCGAGGCCAGCGATGCGGTTCAGGCACAGCTTCTGGCCGCGATCTGGGCGGCACGCACGGAGGGTATGCGTCTGGTGGCAACCGAGGACGACACTGCGCGCGACAAGCTGCGGCCCGATCTGTTCTTTCACCTCAGCCCGTTGACCCTGCGCATCCCGCCCTTGCGCGACCGGCCCGAGGACGCTTTATGGATGATGACCCGTATGTTCGACGGTATGAACCGCCGTCGCGACACACCACTTAAAGGGATATCAACGCAGGCCGAGGCGATGGCGTTGCGCCATGACTGGCGCGGGAATGGCCGCGAAATTCGCGCACGGCTGGCGCAGTCTATGGCGCTGGCGCAGGGCGAAATGATCATGCCCGCTGATCTGTTCCCTGACATGGCTGCGACACCAGATCAGGGCTTTGCCACCTTGGCCGAGGCGCGCGATCAGGCCGAGCGCGTGCAGATCCAGCGCGCGCTGGACCAATGCGCAGGCAGTATGGCGGCCGCAGCAAAGCTGCTGGGCGTGGGGCGCACGACGCTTTGGGAAAAGATGCAAAAGCTGGGTGTGGAACGGCCCATCGAGGATGTTCGGAAACCCGAACAAGACCGGCAGTAACCCGTCCGGGAATCCGAACAGATAATTTAACCAATTAAAAACAGACATTTGAGCGGTAGATATTGTCGCGCCTTCCGCATGCTTTGGTATGCCGCCTGCTGTATCTTGCAGATGGAGAGCCAGAATCTGCCCTGTGTCGCACCGCGCGCATGGGGCAATTCCAGCCAAGGGGGGAACGTCGTGGAGGAGAGTGCAGAAATTGATTTGCAGGACAAGCTGTCGCTGGATGCGGCCGCCTGCCTGACGATCCGCCGCCCCGATGCGGCCTGCACTGCCTGTGCGGATATCTGCCCCGCGCAAGCAATCAGGATTGATGCGCGCGCCATTGAGCTGGATCATGACCGCTGCACAGGTTGTGCGCGCTGTGTGGTGGCCTGCCCGACTGGCGCGCTTATGCTGTCTGTTTCGCTTGCGAAAACCGCTGCACCTTTTGAATGCAGCCGGGTTGCACAGTCAGATCGTAAGTCGGGCGCACAAGTCGTTCCCTGTCTGGGTGGCCTGTCTGCGACGCAGCTACTGGAACGCATGTCCAGGCATGGGCAGGTCACGCTGGTGGATCGCGGCTGGTGCGCGGGCTGCCCTTCGGGTGGCTGCGCGCAGCCTTGGGGGGATGCGGTGCAATCGGTGCAAGCTGATCTGGCCGATCTGGGCCATGATGCGGCGGGGGTGCAGGTCATCCCGGCCCCGACACACTCTGCCCGTGCACGACCGGCCCCGCAACCGCGCCGCCCCCGGCAACAAGCTTATTCCCGCCGCCAACTGTTCCGCCGCCTGACCACCCCAGCACCTGCGCCTGACCTAAGCCGGGTGACCACCAATCAGCCTTTCAGTGGCAAGGTGGGTACGCCCGCGCTGGAGCGTCGCCGCGATGCCTTGTGCGCGTTGCATGGCGCAGACACGCTGCCCGCCGCAATTTTCCCAGCGTTGGACTGCACCGGCATACCCGATATGCGGTTTGCCGCAAGCCTGTGCCCCACACATGCCCTGACCCTGACCGAGACAGCCGACGCAGATAGCCTGACATTCGACGCAGCACTGTGCATTGGCTGTGGCGATTGCGAAAAGGCGGATGGCCTCCACCTGCTTACGCAGGGCGCAGGGCAATATGACGGACCTGTGACGCTCGTTCGCCAGATCATGGCCGATTGCCCCGGTTGCCTGCGCCGGTTCGCGCCGCGCGCAGCCCAGAGCAAATGCGACGCCTGCCACAAAGATAATGATCTTGCTGCTTCGGCCTTTGGGCTGATGCGGCGTAGCCAAGTGCCCTACGGGGCCTGACATTTGCGCGCCCAGGCGGGCGTTGCACTTTGATTTGAGAAAGGGAGGAGCCAGCAATGGACAAAATCAACTCCGGGATCAGCCGCAGGCGGTTTCTGGCCACGACCGGAACCGGCGCGCTGACTGTGACTGCGGTGACAGTCGGCATGCCCGGCACAGGGGTGGAAAATGCCCCCGCGCAGGCGCAGGCCGCGCTACCCAACACCAAGATCACCAAGAATATCTGCGCGCAATGCCCCGCGCGTTGCGGCATTGACGTCTATACAACCGATGGTCGTGTGCATGCCATTTACGGCGATACCGGCAACCCGATTGCCAATGGCAAGTTGTGCCCCAAGGGGCATTGGGGCACTTATTTCCTGTATGACCCCGACCGCTTCAAAGGGCCGATGCGCCGGACCAACCCGAACAAGGGCCGCAATGAAGACCCCGGTTTTGTGCCGATCAGCTGGGACGAGGCGTTGGATATTGTCGCCGACCGCCTGAATGACCTGCGTGACCGCGGCGAAAGCCACCGTTTCGCGCATTTCTATGGCCGCGGCTGGGGGCCGACCGATGCGGGGCTTTATGGCGACTGGGGCAGGCTTTATGGCACGCCCAATTCGGCAATCGGGCATTCGTCCATGTGTGCCGACGGGTCGAAGCGCGCCAAGCAGGCAACCGATGGGAACAATTCCTACAATTCCTACGATTACGCCAACACCAACTACATCCTGAATTTCGGCGCGAGCTTTCTGGAAGCGTTTCGCCCCTATAACTACCTGATGCAGATGTGGGGCAAGATGCGGTCAAAAAGCCCGCAGACGCGCATTACATCAATCGATGTGCGCATGAGCCCGACCATGGCGGCGTCGGATCGCGCCGTCTATATCAAGCCCGGCACCGATGCGGCGATGGCCTTGGCCGTGGCGCATGTCATCCTGACCGAAGGCTTGTGGGACCGCGAATTCGTCGGCGATTTCGCTGACGGGCGCAATCATTTCGTCACCGGCGAGGATATCAGCGCGGCCGCGCAAGTGGCGGTGACCGACCCAGAGACCGGCGAAGTTACCACGCAAGCGGCCGAAGGCAGTGGTTTTGTGGACCTGTGGACGCATGGCATGGTTCGCTGGTGGAACGAGGAGTTGAAAGACCGCACCCCCGAATGGGCCGAGAGTGTTACCGGCGTGCCAGCGTCTACCATCCGCGCGGTTGCGCGCGAGTTTGGCACCACGCGGCCAGCAATTGCATTGTTCGAGCGCGGCCCGACGTCGCACAGCAACGGCACCTATGCAGGCATGGCGATCCACGCGCTTAACGCGCTGGTGGGCAGCTTGTATGCCGAAAAAGGCGGGTTGTTCTATCAGATGGGTCCATCCTATGGCGGCCTGCCGGTCAGCGCCGCCGACTATATGGATGATTGGGCACAAAACGGCGCGTGGAAAGATCAGCCGCGCATTGACAAGGCCAAAACTGCTGAATGGCCAATGGTTGACAGCATGATGCAGGAAGCCGGGCCAAACCACTTGAAGGGTGACCCCTACAAGCTGGACACGGCGATGTTCTACTACACCAACCCGATCTGGTCGGCCCCGAACCCGCAGGTCTGGGAAGAGGCGCTGAAGGATGTGTTCATCATCGACACCTCACCCTTCCCCGGCGAAACGGCGATGTATGCTGACATCGTTCTGCCCGATCACACCTATCTGGAACGTTGGCAGGACAGCCCGACCTACCCGTTTGAAGGCTGGCCAATGACCGCGCTGCGCGTGCCTGCGGTGGACCCGATCCATGACACCAAGCATTTTGGTGACACGCTGATAGAGATCGGCAAGCGCATTAACGGGCCGATGGGTGACTATTACCGCGAGATCGACAATGTCGAGAATATCCTGCGCCATCTGGCAAAGGGTTTCGAGGATAACCCCGGCGATAACGGGGTGAACAGTTTCGAGAGCTGGGCCGAAAAGGGGGTTTGGTATAAAAAGCCCTATCACTGGCACCAGCGGCGCGGCAAATTCTATGAATGGGACGGCGAAGGCTATAATGTCGAGATGACGCCGGAGGATGTGAAGGCAAAACTGCTGAAAACACCTTCCGGTAAATTCGAGTTCGTGTCGGGTTATCTGGAAAACCACGCGGATTATATCGAGCGCGAACTGGGTGTTCCGGCTGACCGCGCCGGCTTGATCCAATGGGTTACGCCGGTGCATTCCGGCGGCGATGACGACCTGTTCCTTGTCAGCCCCAAGACGCCTTTGCACGCGGAAGGCCGCAGCGGCAATATTCCGCATGGGATCGCAATTCACCAGCCCATCGTCGGCGGCAAGAACACGGTTTACCTGGAGATCCACCCCGATACAGCGCGGGCGCGCGGCATCGGGAATGGTGACCGGGTGCGCATGACTTCCGCGGTTGGTTCCATCGAAGCCTATTGCCGCTTCATGCCGGGTCATCGGCGCGACACCATCGTGCTGCCGATGGAGCATGGCCACTGGGCGCAAGGCCGATGGGCCAAGGGCCGGTTGCCGGGCCATTCCGGCGATGTCACCCCCAATGTATCCGATCCGATTTCAGGACTGGCCAGCTACTATACTGGCAAGGTCAAACTGGAACGGGTCTGATCCCCAGCATCGAAAAGGATATAGAACATGACGAAATGGGGAATGGTCATTGACCTTGACAAATGCACCGGCTGTCAGGCTTGCACGACCGCTTGTGCGATGGAAAACAACACGCTGCCCGGTGAAAACTGGCAAGATGTGCTGTATTACAGCGAAGGCACCTATCCGACCGCCAAGCTGACTTGGCTGCCGCGCCCGTGCATGCAATGCGAAAACCCGTCTTGCGTGGCAGTCTGCCCGACCAAGGCGACCTATAAGGACATGGATGCGGGCGGCATTGTATTCGTGGACTGGAACAAATGCATCGGTTGCAAATACTGCATGATCGCCTGCCCCTATGGCGTGCGTTTCTATGCCGATGAAAAGCCGGTGGTGGAACCTGATATCCGCGATGTCTTTCCGGGCGAGGGGCAGTTGCACGCGCCCCCTTATCAGGGACCGGAGAGCGACTCGGTGCGCGGGATCGGCATTCAGCCCAAAGGCGTGGTGTCAAAATGCACCTTTTGTTATCACAAGGTGTCCAAAGCCCCCGAAGGCGTGGCCGATCTGGACGAAGACAACCCGGACACCAAGGAATACACGCCCGCCTGCGTGCGCACCTGCCCGCCGAAAGCGCGCTATTTCGGCGATCTGGACAACCCCGAATCCGAAGTGAACCGCCTGATCGCGGACCAGCGCGGTGTCCGCCTGAAAGACCATACCGGCAACCGCCCGCAGGTCTATTATCTTGGCTCTGGCGCGGATGTGCCGGCCTATCAATCCCCAAAGAAAACCTGAGGAGGGCTGAGTGATGAACAAGGGTAACATCCTGCAAGGGCCGATGGGTCTGATGTTGATGGTTGTGTCAGCCATCGTGGCACTTGCCGCCTTCGGCTATGCGTTTCTTGACCTGCAATCCGCAGGCCACCGCAGTTTCAACACCACCTCGCAGATCCCGTGGGGCCAACCGATTGCGACTTATCTGTATTTCGCGCTGGCCTCATCCGGTCTGGGCATGATCGCGGCGCTGTCGCTGGTGTTCGGGTTCAAGCAATTCCTGCCCATCGCCAAACGCGCCATTTACTTGTCTGTCGTGATACTTCTGGCAGGTATGGCCGTGCTGGCTATGGAACTGGGTCATGTATTCCGCATGCTTTGGGTAATTCCGCTGAACATGCAGATACACTCTGCCATGTTCTGGATGGGCGTCTTCTATGTCGCTGACCTGATCTTCCTGCTGTGGAAATTCCAGAAGATGGAAGGGCAGGAATGGGACAGCAAAACCAGCAAGCAGATCGGGATTGCCTCGTTTCTGGCAGTGCTGCTGGCCAGCGGGAACCTTGCGCTTGTCTTTGGCATGATGAGCATGCGCCCCTTCTGGTTTGATGGCCTGATGCCGATCTATTTCTACCTGACGGCTGTGGCCAGCGGATTGGCGGCGGTGGTGTTCTTCACCTATCTTGCCTATGGCTTCAACCGTAACGCCATGCCCGAACGCACCCGTGTCATGTTCGAAGGGCCGATGGGCAAACTATTCGCGGCTGTGCTGGGCGCGACAGTGCTGTTCATCCTTGTGCGGGCCTATACCGGGTTCTACACCAACACCCCCGAAGTCAATGTGGTCTGGCGCGAGTTCCTGTTTGCTTCACCAGTCTATCAGGCGTCGCTCTGGCTGGGGATTGTCGCCCCTTTTGTGGTGATGTTGATCGCAGGACTGCGCAGCAATCCGTCCTTGCAGGTGCTGGTTTCGATGGCGGTGTTTGCGGGGCTGTTTGCGGAGCGCTATTTCTTCGTTGTCGGCGGGCAGGTCGTGCCGCTGTTCCGGGGAACATGGGAATGGGGCCTGATCCAGTATACACCATCGCTGACCGAATGGACGCTGACGATCATGGGGTCGGCCATGCTGTTCGCACTCTATGCGGCGGGCGAGCGGTTCCTGAACCTGTCGGACATGCCCGCCGAACCTGCCACGCCCGAAGGCGCAGTCGCGGCGGCGTGAACCGTTGAAAAGAACCAGTGCAGGGCGGCGCGATGCCGCCCTGCCGCGTGAAAGGATCACGGGAGGATCAAGATGAGTGATACACTGGCCGCCGATGCCTATTCCCGCCGCGACCTGTGGCTGTGCCTGGCGCGCGCCTTTGGCAAACCCGCAGGCGACGCGTTCCGCGATGTGTTCGCCCAACATCTGGCCGATGACCTGAAGGCTATTGCCGAGGAAACCGGACTTGTCGCACATGAAGATATTGCCGCGTTGCGCAGGGATGCGGCCAGGCTCGGCAATGATCTGGATCTGTTGCGGCTGTATTCCAAGCTGTTCATCGCCCCGCCAACGCCTGTGGTGCTGAACGCGGGCTTCTACATGGATGGTGGCAAGTCCGGGCAGATCGAGCAGGAGTTGCGCGCGATTTATGCGCGTCACGGGGTCGCAAAAAATGCGGACATGCGCGATTTCTACGATGCAGTTCCGCTTCAGCTTGAATTCCTGTCCTTCCTCTATGGCCGCGCGGGCGATTATGCGAAAGCCGCGCAAAACATGGAAGCCCGCGCCTATATGGCCGAGGCCGAAGCCTTCATTGCCCGCTATCCGGTGCAATGGTGCACCCCCTTTCTGCGCGATCTGGAAAAAGCCTGCGCTGATGACGGTCTGAACCGTGCTTACGAACATCTGGCCCGTATCCTGTGGCTGGCCGTGGAGCAGGCGCGTGCGGGCGCCCCGATTGAGGCCCTGCCTGCTGGCGCTGGTCTGCCACAAGGGTCTTCGCGCGGTCTGGGCGATGTCACGGCGCAGGATCTGGCGGAAGTGGCCTACCGGCTGGAACAGGCGGGGTTGGCTTGGGACCATGTCGCCGCGAATGAAGCGTGGAGCGATGCGGTCTTTACCGCGCGCCGCGCGCTTGGCGATACCGATGCGGTGCGGGCATGATGCTTGCCTGTGTTTCTGTCGCGGGCAAGGGGTTGACCGATGCCTGCCTTGCGCAAGCCGTTGCGCTGATACAGGCGCAAGGTGTGCGGCTTGTGGGCACGGTGCAATCCAACCCGCAGCGCGCAGATCGGCGACGGTGCGATATGGATCTGCACATCTTGCCTGATGGCCCTGTGCTGCGCATCAGCGAAGATCGTGGCGCACATGCACGCGGGTGCCTGCTGGATGCCGGTGTGCTGGAAGCCGCCGTTGCCGCAACGCTGGACCGGCTGGATCGGGCAGAGCTGCTGGTAGTCAATAAATTCGGCAAGCAAGAGGCGGAAGGGCGCGGTTTCGTGCCTGTGATCGCCGAGGCGATGGCGCGCGGATTACCAGTTCTGGTGGGGGTCAACCCGCTCAATCATGGGGCGTTCCATGCGTTCGCAGGGGGGCTGGCACATGATCTGGCCGCAGACGCGAATACAATCACCGCTTGGGCCATCGCGCATCGCCGCAGCCACGCCGCCTGAAGCAGATTGCCCCCGCGCAAACCTGTTTGCTTCTGCACTGTGGCGTCGTCCGATATGAAAACATCAAAAAGATAGGAATACCTTAATGCCCGTCAGCAATGAGACCATCCTTTCGCAACTGCAAAAAGTCCCGCTGCCGGATGGTGGCAATCTGGTCGGCGCTGACCTTGTGCGCGCCCTCCAGATAGACGGCGACAAGGTGCGCTTTGTGATTGAAGCGCCCGACGCAGCCATGGCCAAGTTACTTGGCCCCGTCCAACAGGCGGCAACCGCCGCGTTGCGCGCACTGGAAGGTGTGAATGATGTGCAGATTGCGATCACCGCGCATCAGACCAAGGCGCAACCCAAGGCAGGACAGGGCGCGCCGCCGCAACTGGAAATTGGCCGCCACCCGACTGGCAAGCCAGAGCCGAAATCCATTCCCGGCGTCAAACGCATCCTTGCCATCGGATCGGGCAAGGGGGGCGTGGGCAAGTCCACTGTTTCGTCCAACCTCGCCGTTGCGATGGCGCGGCAGGGCTGGAAAGTGGGCTTGCTGGATGCCGATATCTACGGCCCCAGTCAGCCGCGTATGATGGGGCTGGACCGCCCGCCGATGTCGCCTGATGGCAAGCAGATCATCCCGCTGGAATCGCATGGTGTAAAATTCATGTCGATTGGGGTGCTTTTGCCCAAGGATGAGGCCGTGATCTGGCGTGGCCCCATGCTGATGGGCGCGCTACAGCAGCTTTTGAACGATGTGCGCTGGGGCAATCTGGACGTCCTGATCGTGGATATGCCGCCGGGTACGGGCGACATTCAACTGACGCTTTGCACCTATTTTGACGTGACTGGCGCGATCGTTGTCTCCACCCCTCAAGACGTGGCGATGATGGATGCGCAGAAGGCGCTGATCGCATTCACCAAACTGGGAACCGAGGTGATTGGGCTGATCGAGAATATGTCCGGCTATATCTGCCCCGAATGCGGGCATGAGGCGCATATCTTTGGGCAAGGTGGTGTGCGCGCCGAGGCTGAGAAACTGGGCCTGCCGCTTCTGGCGGAAATCCCGATCAGCCTTGATGTGCGCCTGTCCGGGGATGAAGGCAGGCCCATTGCGCTTGGGGATGACGGGATTGCCGAAATCTACGGCAAGCTGGCCGCGCGGCTGATCAAGGCTGCTGAACATGCGGCGCAGGCAGTCTGACGGCCTGCGGCTGGACAGAATAACCGGCAGGCAGGAAGTGACATGGAAAGGGACGCGACCATACTGGACAAGGGCCACAGGCGCGGCCCACTGACCGAGAACGCGGGCGTGAACCGCGTGACGGTGGCCAAGATCGAAACCGGTCGAAAGCAGGGCTCGGTCACGACCCTGCGGGCCTTGGCCGATGCGCCCGGTGTGAGCATGGGTGATTTGGCCGGGTAATGTCGGTCCTTGTCTGTCGTTCATCGTCGGCAGCATGCGGCATCGCTGAACCGGTCGCTCGTGTTCGCTGCGGTATATTTTGTTGAAAAATAGACACTGCATCCTTGAGAATTAATCTTGGCCAGTCTGAGGTCCGGCACTCCCGGACAAAAGGGACTTAGCAAACCACCCAAACGCCGTTGATGCAAAAAAACCATTTGCGGCCGTCCGTGCGTTTGTTCCAATAGTTGCGTAACAGGCAGGGCTCCACGCAATCCCAGATCAGCGCGCGCAGTCAACACAGTGCATCAGCGTCGGATCAAGATCAAGCCGTTCGATCCCGATGAATTCTCCGCATTCCGAACACCAGCCAAATTCGCCTTGCGCCAGCCGCCGCAACGCTGCATCAATCGCCACCATCCGGGCGCGTCGGCGGCTTTCCTGCGCCGCTGACATGGCTTGTTGTTGCATAGCATCCATCCGGCTTAAGCGACCGACGCTTTGCTGGTCAAGTTCGACGGGTCGACGGTCTGTCGAGGTTTGTTCCGAGTTTGCGCGCAACTCCGCAGCTTTGGACACAAGAAGTGGTTGGTAGCGTTCCGCCAACTCAGAGTCTGTAGGTTCATTCATAGCATCAGCGTAGCAAAACGACAGGAATCTTGCACGAAAGAATTGCCGTGGTGGTGGACCCGATGATCAGGCTGCGGTTGCGCAATCTTGCCTGTGGTCGTGGCGCGATGCTTGCATCAATAGTCCGAATGGAGGCGCAGCTCCGGCAATGTGTGGCACGTCAACATGCTCGATTGTGTTCAAGATCAAGCGCTGTCAGCACACGGCGCGCCGCAGGCGAGAGTTCTGAATTGGAAGGAAGGACGATCGAATAGGGTGAAATGGCGATCTCGTCGGCCATGTCCAGCACCGCGATATTGCCACCTAGCCCGCTGCGGCGCGAATAGAACTCTGCGACCGAGCGTGCGACCGGCGCAATTGCATTGGTATCGCTAATGATCCCCAATGTAAGCAGCAAGGACGACGTGCTTAGAATGCGCGCGGCTACCCCGGCATGTCGGAAGTGGGGAATATGGGCCTGCCGCCGAAGGTGCTGCGCAAGGGGATCACAGACATGATCCGCATATCGGACGCGCGGATGTCGGGCACGGCGTATGGGACGGTCATTCTGCACGCAAGCCCGGAAGCCGCCGCTGGCGGGCCACTGGCCGTGGTCCAGTCCGGCGACATGATCGAGGTCGATATCAAGGCGCGTCGGTTGCATCTGCATATCTCTGACGCCGAGTTGACCCGTCGACTGGACGGATGGACGCCCAGCCACGACATGCCGGATTCGGGATATGCGTGGCTGCACCAGCACCATGTAGGCGGCGCAGATACTGGTGCGGACCTTGATTTCCTGCGCGGGAAACGTGGCAGGGACGTCGGACGGGATTCGCACTGATGGCCCGGCTTGCATCTACCAGCGCAGGGGGCCGCAAACCACAGCCAGCCGCATATTCTGCGCGGCGGAAGAAAACAGCGCTTCAAAACAAGATCTACAAACTGGGGGAGATAAAACCGGCATGGGTGGAGTAACCATCGACAACGTCCGGAAGGCATACGGGCAGGTAGAAGTCATGCATGGCGTTTCTGCGCAGATCGAAGATGGCGAGTTCGTCATTCTGGTTGGTCCGTCAGGCTGCGGCAAAGCTTCATATCTTCGACGCCAAAAGTGGCAAGCGAATGCCCGCGGGCGATTGAAGGCAACACGAAAGGAGAAGACGCCAAGTGAACAGGTCTGCCATGGGCAAACCGCCCATGATGGACGAATACCGAGAGCCTTTTCAACTTAGCTCCAGGGAGGAGAGAATATGCTTGGAAACCTTAGAAAACCGCTAAAACGCGTGCAGGTTACAGCACTTGCCAGCACTATACTTGTTACCAGTGGTATCAGCGCCGCACATGCGCAGGACGTAGAACTGCGCTATGCAATTCATCCCGGTTCGCATGTCCAGCCGTTGCTGGACTATTTCATTCCAAAATATGAAGAACTGACAGGCGTGCGCGTCATTGGCGAGGTGCTGCCCCCGGACCAGCTTCGGGATCGTATGACAATCGAAGCGATTGGCAATACAGGCTATTTCGATATGGGCTATCACAGCCCCGGTTGGTTCGGGAGTTTCGTTGATCACGTCGCGGACCTGCGTCCTTTCATCGAAAAATACGGGATGGACCTTGATGCGTTCCCCGAACTGGTGGTCGAGGCGCATATGTCCAGCACCGCCCGCCCCGGCGACATCATCTCGATCGCGCATACCCCTTCGGCGCCAATCTTTGCCGCGCGCAGGGACTGGTTTGAACACCCCGATGAACGCGCGGCATTTGAAGAACAGCACGGTCGGGAACTGGAATATCCGCAATCGTGGCAGGACCTGCATGAGGTCGGCCAATTTTTCACCCGCGATGCCGGGGACACCCTTGCCGGGAACGTTCTGGAACGTCCTGTTTATGGCTGGTCGGATTCGCTGCGCCACCCGTCGGGTGCCGCGCGCGCATTCCTGCTTACCATGTATTCGGCAGGTCTGGCCGGTTTTGACGAAGACTATATGCCCGACATTGACCAGCCAATTTTCCTGGAAGCGACAGAACTGTTCGAGCGTCTGGTGCATGATACAGCGCCGCCCACCGCCTATAACTGGGATTTCCTTGAACACCTTGAATATTTCCGCGAAGGCCGGTTGGCCATGGCGACCCTTTGGGCCTTCGGGATTGACACGGTCGAAGACCCTGATGGTGATGCCGCCGGAAATGTCCATTACAAGGTTCTGCCCGTCTATGAAGGAAATTTGGGCGGATATACCCAGGGGGTTCCCTATATCGGGGGCGGCGGTATCATGGTGTTTGATACACCCAATGCCGAAGAATCCTTCAAGTTCCTGCAATGGCTGATCGAAGACCAGTCAATGGAATGGGCGCGGATGACGGCCAATTTCTTCCGCCCTGAACATTTCGCGGATGAAGAGCTTGTCAACCAGCGCCCGTTCTATCCCGAATACCTGCCTGTCCTTCAGGACGCGCTGGATGCGGTGTTCATCCGTCAGGGTATTCCGGAATATGGGTCGGTCATCTGGAATGCAGCAGGCGACTACGCGACCGATGTCCACAGCTGAAAAAGGGGGGGTGTGGGCTTCGTGACAGAGGCCACACTGCCTGCGCATTGTTGCCGGTCGCGCGTGGTACGCCGACCAGCCGCGGACGCCTTGCTGCGGATGTGATGCGGCAAGGTCACGGGCGGCAATTCGTCCCTTGCGCAGGCGATGGTCGATTCGACATGGTCGGCCAAACCGACGTTCCCGGCATCTCGTGGCGCTTCCCCGACACGCTGTCACCTTATTCCGTTCGCGACCGGGCAGGCACCGCGGCACCATCTTCACCATGATCTGATGCTGGTGGGGGTGCGTACTCACGCATAACCATCAGGCTTTCCCAAGCTGCCATTGCGCAACGCGCGATCCCAAGTAACCTTTCACGCGAGGCGCCATCGCGCGCCTGAATAGACATTCCATGTTGGACAGTCGCAATAAATGCGGCAATCACACCATAGTCTGTACCGCTTTGAAGTTCGTGTTCATGAACCGCGCGTTCAAGCCGCTTTTCCAGCAGCATTGTGGTCTCGCGGCGCCGCATACTAAGGTCGTCGCAGACCGACGGGGTGGAGCCTTCTGCTTGCGGGGCGGAGAGCACAATCATGCATCCCCGTCGTCTATCGTCTTGTGCGAATGCCTCTGCCGTGGAGCGCAAAAGAACCTCGCAGGCAATGCGCGCTGTGGGTGCAGTTGCGACGCCACTCCAAATTCCGCCGCCTTCTGTCTTGGAATAAAGTTCGAGCGCTTCCCGAAACAATTCTTCTTTGTTTCCGAAAGCCGCGTAGAGGCTTGGTGAATTGATGCCCATGGCCACAGTCAAATCTGAGAGGGAGGAATGCTCATAGCCCCTCGACCAGAACACCTCCATCGCTTTGCGCAGGGCCTCCTGCCTGTCGAATGTACGCGGCCTGCCTCGGGCTTTCATGCGCTGATCCCTTTATGTGATGATCGATAAATAAATTACTTGACGGCCTGCGACAAGGGGGTTTAGGTGATATGTATCAATCGATACAGAAAGAGATGAAATGTCAGCACTGAATGGAAAGATTGCACTTGTCACCGGTGGCAGCCGCGGAATGGGCGCAGCGATTGCAAAGCGGCTCGCGCGGGAAGGTGCCTATGTGGCGATTACCTATGCAACCGAAGGTGACAAAGCCGCAGAGGTGATATCGTCGATCAAGACAGCAGGCGGAAGGGGCATCGCTATACAGGCGGACAATCGAAATGCTGAAGCTGTTACAGCCGCAATCGATACCGTTGCGGCGGCAGAGGGGCACATCAACATTCTGGTCAACAATGCCGGGATAATCGACGCGCGCCCTATTTCCGAACTCACGCTTGAAGACTTCGACCGGACAGTAGACATAAATGTCCGCGGTGTCTTTGTTGCCACTAAGAGTGCCGTTGCCCATATGCCGGATGGTGGCAGGGTTATTACGATTGGCAGCAATCTCGCATCCCAAGTGCCCTGGCCCGGAATCAGCCTCTATGCATTGAGCAAGTCCGCGTTGATCGGATTTACGCGTGGACTGGCACGCGATCTTGGTGAACGGGCGATTACAGCAAACATCGTGCATCCGGGCTCAACTGACACGGATATGAACCCGGCTTCAGGTGACATGGCTGATGCGCAACGCGCACAGATGGCGATCCCGCGCTATGGTGATCCTGCCGATGTCGCAAGCCTGGTCGCATGGCTTGCCGGCCCTGAAGCCCGCTCCGTCACGGGCGCTGAATATGTCATCGACGGTGGCACGAACGCATGAGCAAGCTTGCGGGCACTGGCACGGCGGGTAAAACCGCCGTGCTTGCTTGTGGCGCGGCAATGATCGTGACGATGGAGTTCCTGCCGATTGGGCTTTTGTCCCTTTTTGCCGTCGATTTCAGTATAATCCCCGAACGTGCAGGTCTTTTGATTGCGGTTTTCGCCCTTTCGGCTGGCACAGTCGGCCCCGTCTTGACCCTGTTGATCAATCGCTGGACCGCAGCAGGGGCACTTGCATTCTGCATGTGGGTCTTCTCAGCAGCGAGTATTGTCGCGGCCTTGTGGCCCGATTTTGGCGTGATGCTTTTAGTGCGGGTTATCCAAGGCGCGCTTCTTACGCCATTTATAGCCGTTGCAAGCGCCGCAGTCGCCGCTACGGCGGCGACCGGGCAAGGAGGAAAGGCTATTGGTCAGATCAATCTGGGAACACTTGCAGGTATTGTCATCGGTGTTCCGCTTGCAGTAGCCCTCACCGATCTGCTGGGGTGGCATGTTGTATTCTTGGGAGTTGGTATCCTTACAGCAGGAGTTGCGGCATTGATCCCGCATACTCTGCGAAACGCTTGCGCGCCTTCGGGTGATCCGCAATCGTATTTCCGCCGTCAGGTCTTAATCCTGCGACGCAAACCTTTGCTTTTGCACTTGGCGATGTCGGGTTTCTTATTTACGGCCATGTTCGCTGCATACAGTTATCTTGGCGTATATCTTGAACACGTCGTGGGCCTTACCACTCAAGGAATTTCGCTCGCCCTCTTCGGCTTCGGGCTGGCTGGTCTCGCAGGGAACTGGTTGATTGCGCAGGTTGTCGACCAGCACGTCATCGCGCCGACACTGGTGACAACGCTTGTGCTTGTGGTGGCAACAGGTGCGTTGGCATTTCTGGGAGGGCACAAGGGGGCGGCCTTGGCCCTGCTGATCCCGTGGGGCGCAGCACATGCCGCAGCATTCCTTGCCTGTCAGGTTAGGGTGATGTCTGTCGCACAGGATGCGCCAGCATTCGCGGCGGCCCTTAACATCGCCATTGCCAATCTGGGGATAGTCATGGGGGCCATTCTTGGCGGGTTCGTGATCAGACACACGGGCCTTGATGCCATCGGTATCGGGGTAGCTGTGCCGGGGTTTCTTGTTCTGGCAATCGGCGTGTGCCTCTCACGGATCACCAATGCAAATAAACATGTCGCAAAGAGGTTCCGTTAGAAGGTTGCTGAAATAGTCGGTCTTCGACAGTCTTTGAGAACAGGATTCACACCCGGAACGACACCGGCGGGGGGATGATCGGGCGACGGACAAGACGAGCGGGCTGCTGTCAGCGATGTGATCTGGAAGCGCGCATTCCTGCGCAGCACCCGCTGCGCAAAATCAAGCAGGTCAGGTGAAACTGCGGTGCGACACACCAAGACAGTGAACAGCAGACGACGGCCAACCTTACACCGTAAAGCCATCCAGATAAGCGCGGCACATGGTTGTCAGGTCCTGTCGCAGGTGGGCGGCCTCTTGCTCCGACAGCCCACGCTCAAAAGCATTGCGCACCGTGCCATAGATCACAGTGACCAGCGCCAGATTTGCCCGCGGCACGTCAGCGAACAAAGCATCGCAGGCGCCTGAGAACATCTGCGTTGTTGCGCGGTCGACCCGTTCGGCAAAGGCGTGAACAAGGGCGTCGTTGTTCAGTTCCGCCACAGAACGATAGAGCGCGCGTGTGATATCTGCGCGCTCGGTCTTGGCTGTCCAGTAGGTCTGGATCAGCGCCTCGACCATCTGCGCCAGTGGCGCGCCGGACTGTTCCCGGCAGGTGGCCTCGATCTTTGCTGCCAGCGCATCCAGGTAACGTTCGTTCAACGCATAGACCAGCGCCTGCTTGTTTGGGAAATACTGATACATGGTGCCGACCGACACACCGGCGCGCTCTGCCACGCGGGTTGTCGTCAATTCGTTCATGCCATCCCGCAGCAAAACCTGAATGGTGGCCTCATAAATCGCCTCCACGGTCACGCGCGAGCGGCTCTGGGCCGGTGTTTTTCGGGGTTGCAGGGCAGTCGGGGGCGGGCTGGGCATATGCGAATCCAAAACCTGAAGCTTTCCTCATATTCTGACGATATTCTCAGACAAGGAAAGACCCATGACACAACCACGCATCGCCCTTATCACAGGTGGCAACAAAGGGATCGGTTTGGAAATCGCGCGCCAGCTTGCGCAGGCGGGCGTTCAGGTCATCATCGGGGCGCGCGACGCCTCCCGCGCCAGTGGCGCACTGGCGGATCTGGCAAGGGACGGCCTTGCCGCAGAAAGCATTGCGCTTGATCTTCTTGACCACACCACGATCAACGATGCGGCAATGCAGATCGGGGCACGGCACGGCCGCCTTGACATCCTTGTCAACAATGCCGGCATTTTTGATTTTGCCGACGCCACCCCAAGCATGGCCGCGATTGCGGCTGTCCGGCAGGTGATGGAGGTCAACTTCATCGGGACACTGGCCGTCACGCAGGCAATGCTGCCGCTGCTGCACAAGGCACCCCAAGGCCGGATCGTCAACCTGTCGAGCTCCCTTGGCTCCTTAACCCTGAACGGCGATCCGGCGTCGCCCTATTATGCCAATCAGTTCATCGGCTACAACGCGTCGAAAGCCGCGACAAACATGCTGACAGTGCAGTTGCATGAGGAGTTGAAGGAAACCGCCATCAAGGTAAATTCCGTCAGCCCGGGGTTCGTCAAGACGGACCTGACGGGCTACGGCACCATGACACCCGCAGAGGGCGCACGCCTGCCGGTGAAATACGCCCTTGGTGGCGATGACAGCGGTATCTTCGTGGAACCTGACGGCATGACACCCTGGTGAAGCGTCAGGTCATACGGCCAAACCTGCCGTGAATAGACGCCATGCTTAACGAAGAACCTCTCGGATCGCACGAAACGGGCGTCTGTTGACGGTGCGTATCTGCCTGAGAGTGCGGTGCGCCCGTCCATCTCGATAGACACATCAATTCCCCCAGAGCCATTGAAATGGAAAAACGCCCGGAAATGATGCGGCGTGCCATCGCGTCGGCGCCTCGGCCCAGTATGCGTTGCAGAGCGCTGGTCGCGGTTGTGAACACAGCCGGCCATTCCGCGACAGCATAGGCTTAGTGGTGGTGCGCACCCGTCACGACCATCATGCAGCTGAAATGCGACAAAAGGTTCGTTTGAAGACGTCGTCATCCGAAGCGTGGTCTCGAACAGGTAACTCTGCGACTGCGTCAACGCTACAGTTCATATCGACACAACGCCAAGTGTGCTGGGCTTTCGCTGGTATCCCCCACGGTCCGTCACAGGACGGTTCGCACCAAAGACCCTGCCCTCATGTGCCCCGTTGCGGCCCGCTTGAATGCGTCAGGTGCGCCGTCAGGGACACGCGCGGTCAGGATCGTGAAAGGGGCTGTCTTCACTCCTGACAATGCGCATCAGCATGACACTTGCGCGGGGTTCTTCCAGTTTGGCGGCGGCTTCATAGACCGCGATGGCCGTGCCAATCAAGCCACAGCCACACGCTTTCCCGATGCGGGCCAACGCGATCAATCCTGCGGATCAAGCAGTTTGCCCACCGCGCGGCCTGCGGCAACGGGGTCGGACCCGACACTATTCAGGGGCAAGCATTGGGCGTGCTATACGGAACTCTGCTGTCCAGGGGCCGCTGCTGCGTACGCGAAAGTCGGGGTTCATCTGGACGGTTTCTGGATCGGAAATCGTCGCCTGACCCGAAAAAAGCTGCAGCGCTGAGTCAAGATCAAGTTGGCGGGTGAATGCAATCCCAGCTGACGTCACACCACGATCAGCCCTGCGTTCGGTGCCACTAAGCAAAGCGACGCCGTTATCCCCAAGGCTACCTGAAATCAACGCGATTTCCGCAGTAACGTTCCAGACCTGACCAGGTTCAGTTTCGATTGAGTCCCCTGCTTCGTCGGTGAAATGCAGCATAAAAGACCCGCTCAAAGCGGTCTGATTAACCATGATGTCCACATGGGTGTCGGTGACCGAAGTGATTTCAGCAACCCCGTCGGCGCCACCGGAAAATGACACCCGCCATCCGGCCGGCAATTGCGCGCCCTCGCCGATGATGCCCACCTGAGCAGAGGCAAGGTCATAGTCAGGCAGCAGGTTCTGCGTCATCGCCACAACTGCAGGCGATTCTTCCTGTGCCGGATCTTGCTGAGCTTGCGCAGGCGCGGCTTCTGGCTCTGGCTGCTCGGCTTCAAGCTCCGGTTCCGCAGCCAGACGCAAGGTCATTCCGAAAAATATGAGATCACAATCCTCGATCTTGTCGGCGTTCAGATCACATAGAGAACGCCATTGCCCGACATTTCCTAGTTGCGCGGCTGCGATGGATTGAATGGTATCACCACGCTGGACGACATATTCGTTCGCCAGCATAGGTTGCGCTGCAACGGTGGAAAATGCAAATGCAGCAACCCCGAATACGCTTTGGCACTTACGTTTGCTTGACATTTTTCCATCACCTCCGTTTCAAATTCTGACTGTAATCACTTTAGTCGGGATGCGGGCAAAACTGAACCCCCTGCGGGCATGTTTCCGGCCACATTCTCCGAAGTGCCTGTGCGTTGGGCAAGAATGCGATGCATATCCGACCGTCACCCCGCCACGAATTCAGTGTAAACACAGCGCGCGCGGTGTTGGAAGAACTCTAAGCTTTCCAAAGCAATATGTCATGGTTCTGTGCGTTCGCTTTACGCCAGAGAGACCTGTTTAACCTGAAAGGCTGCCCGAATGGATATTTTCAAGTCGCATGCGCTGACGCCTGCTGGTCCAGCAACCGACATATTGCCAGTCATTCCACATGACACCGAAGATCTGGAACATATTGCCTCGGCGCTTTATGTCGAAGAGGGCGGAGCCCTGAGTATTGTGACGGTGCGCAACGAAATCCGGACTGTTAGCGTCGGGGATCTGGCGTTGCTGCCGGTTGGAACGCGCAGAGTGCGCGCAACCGGAACGACAGCCAGTGGCATTCATGCTTTGGTGGTCGCATGAAACTGGACCTATCCCTTGGAGTGAATAGCTTGACGGGCGCGATGCTGCGCCCGTGGTCACCGTCGCAACTGTTCGGTCAAGGTATCGGTGGTGCAGTCTATTCCGCCCGGACCGGACTGTTTCAGGACATGGCAGGCACTTTGCCCGCAGTTCAGCCCGGTCAGTCAGTTGCTGTAATGCGCGATCTTTCGGGACAGGGAAATCACGCGGTGCAACCAATACCCAGCCAAAGGCCTGCTTTGGGCAGGCATCCGGCGCGCGGGTTGGCAAACCGCCTGCCAAACAACACGAACGATGGGGCGGCTATGGGCGTGCTGGGCGCTGGTGGCGCGCTGCCCACCGGCTGGATGCGCACAGGAACGCCGATCCCTACCGTCAACTTGGGGGTTGTCGGATTTGGGCAGGCGGGGGGATTGCCCTATGTGGATTTGCAGATAGCCGGGACACCGGACACAACAGGCACAATCGCCTTGCTATTGGCGGGCAGCAACGCAGTATTTGCGACATCGGGTCAGGTATGGGCGGGGTCAGTGTTTCTGTCACTTGTCGCGGGGTCACTAAGCGGCATATCCGGGGGGCAAATCGGGTTCAGACCCGCGCGTGGTTACGCCACACCCGGCAGCACGACCGCTGATGCGGCATCTGTTTCCATCACCCCATCAGGCGTTGTGGAACGCTATAGTCATGTTGTGACACTTGCCGCAGAAACGACTGCCTTTGTTGCGCCACAGCTTTTATTCGTTGTCACACAGGGGGTGCCAGTTGATGTGACGCTGCGTATATCCGCACCGCAACTCGAACAGGCAAGCGCTGCCAGCGGCGTGCAGATCGCGCGGGCAGGCGGGTTTGACGTAACAGAGCCGGATCAGCGCAACCTTTGGTATTTGCAACCCGACGGCGTGGATGACTGGATGCAATTGACCACAGCATTTTCACCGCCGGGGCGATACACGCTGGCTGCCGCGTTGGGCGGGGTTGTGGACCCGGTTTTTGGAAACACCACATCGGCAACAAACGCGCTGCGTTTCCGGACATTGACCGAGGGCGGCGGGCAGTTGCGGCATGACATTGCGGCCGGGCGTTCGCTGGTTGTGACTGACACGCGGTTTGCGCAGCGCAATGTCGTGGTGTCACGCGTCAGCTCGACCAGTTCCGGCGAGGTCTGGCTGAATGGCGACGTCACGACAGCATGGCGAACAGGCGATCTTAGCCCCATCTCTGGGGATGCGTTATTTCGCTTCGGAAATTCATTCGGGACTGGCCGATTTTACGGCGGCGCGTTGATATCAGAAGCCGTCAGTACATTGGACCGACTGCATTTGCAGAAATTCATGACCCGGCTTGCAGGAGTATCCTTATGATACGTGTAACGACTGCTGAATCCGTCTTGTTGCCTGCGACCCTTACAGGGGCCGATGCGCCCCTTTGGCGGGATTCGCACGGAAACCTGTATCGTGTTGCATCGGCATTGCAGGAAACATGCCCGCCACAGGCATGGGCACCTGATCCAGATGACCTGACACCGCCACCACAAGCCACAGTTAACGCCACTGTTCAGATCGTCGCAATAGATGGGCGCAGCGCCCTGACACTGATGGGGCTATGGCCGGGATATTGACCTCAGCCTTTCAGGCTGGATGGAAACACCCAGGCGAATATCCAGAACCCAAGATACAGGCGGATATAGACGTTATAGAGAACCGCCATAAGCGTCACCGTGATTGTGAAGGCCCACGCCCCGCCAAATGCCCCGAACTGGCTGCCAAGAACAGCCCCCAAAATGACAAGCGGGACTATTTCCAGCAGGCTGAACGCGGCAAGTGCGCGTTCGTGGCCAGTCATCATCAGTGTTTGCGGCCCTGGGCCGGCCGCAACAGTCACAAGCCGCCCGATGATCGACACGACAATCAGCGCGGCAACGCCACCATATCCCGGTCCATATGCCAAAAGCGCCAAAGGTTCGGCAAATAATGCAGATAAAGCTGCAATGGCGATCACAGGCGCAACCGACAGCGACCACAAGGATCTTATGCGTTGCATGTTCTGCGCCAGATCGCCGTTGCGGCCCGCTTTGGCGATCTGCGGCTTGATCAAAACGGCCACGGCAATAATCGGCATTGCAATAACCTGAACGACCTGATTGGCCAACCCCAGCAGCGCTACTGCCTCGGCACTGGAAACAGCGGCAAGTATAATCACGAGGATTTCCTTCCTCCGCGAACTCAGCGCCTTGGAAATCATGATGGGAAAGCCCACACGCAGCAGCACCCCAACCCCGGGAATTACCTCAGAACTATGGGGCGCGCCCATACCGACATCTTTGCCTGCACAGCGCAGGGCATTCATCTGTGCCGAGATTGCAGACAGAACCGCCGTGCCCGTCGCGAGATGCATGACAGCCGCCAACGTCACCTCTGCGCCTACCGCGAGCATCGCGATCAACGCAACCGCAGTCATTGCCGCCGCACCGAAACCGGAATGGAGCGCTGCCAATAACGGCCTGTCCTCAGCAATCAGCAGTTCAAAAGCGTTCATCCTGAGGGCCACGGCAGTGACCCAAAGGGCTGCATGCACCCCCCAATCAGGCAGACCCGGAAAGCGCGCCATCATCGCCCCTGTCCCCAACTGACCAAGTATCGCGGCCAGCGCAAGGAAAGCAGCCCCCAGAATAAAGGATAAAACCGTCGCACGCCTGACGATTGTGGCTGCGGCAACGAAGTCTCCGGCCCCGCGCGCACCGCTGATAAACCGCAGCGCTGATGCGCCGGTTCCAAGCATAATGACGATCCCAAGAGAAAGCGACAGGCTGTGAAAGAACAGCACGATCCCCAGTTCTGCGGCTGGCAAGGTTCTGGCGATGATTATGGTGATCAGAAGCCATGAAACAGCGGTCAAGACTTGAAAGCCGAAAACCTGTGTCCCGGCCAATAGAAATCTACGCAGCATTATCCGTCATTTCGTATATTAGGGTCCGCTTGCGACCAAATTCTGACGTCAGATTCGCCCAACCGCTTGCGCAACAACGCTTCAGTTTCAGGGCTGAGGCTTTCCGACAATTTCTCAGGAGCCTTTGGCAAGACAACTTTGAGTTTGTCGCGTAAACCTTGTGAAAACCTCCATCGAATGTGATCACGGTACCAACGCGAGCTGATGATGCGTCGCCAAGGTCCGCGCGCGACCCGCTTACCTGCGCTGGCATTGAAGGCACGGCCTTCATCAATGTCCAGTTTCGCGGGGTCCACCCCAAGAAGCTGACACACTTCGGTCAATGTCGCGCGGCGGTCGGCAATGTAGCGTTCGAATTGCAGCACATGAACGCGTTCGGGACCAAACGCCGCCTGCCAGGGTGCAAGCTGCCATGCATAGCGACTGAAGTTCACATAATCCGGGTTATCCAGCAGCGCAGAATTCAGCGATCTGGCTTCTTCCTGAAGGCCAATTTCGTGATGGTAGTGGCTTACCATCCTTTTGACCGGCTCTCTTACCAAATACAGAATTGTCACATCAGCGCCAAGCAATAAGCGTGCACGCTCTGCCAGTCCGTCGGAATACGGTCTTTTCGTGTAGAAGGTCGAGGCTTCGCCAATAACACGACTATTTCCTGCACGCTCAAACAGGCGTTCATAACGGCGCACGCCTTCGGGCGTGTCGCACCAACGCAATCCGGAAGGTTCCTTATCGGATGTCAGAAAGATATCAGGGTGATTATACAGGTCCGCATATAAAGTAGTCGTGCCTGCTTTCATTGCACCAATGATCAGGAAGTTTGGTAGGGCCATAGAAATTCTTTCTCAGAGAAGCGTCTATCCATTAATATAACGACTAATTCCTTATACCAGATGTTACAACAAGATAAATGAACAATGATGAAAATGGTGTTCCCAACCTAAAGTAGATAGGGTCAAGAAACATTACTATCAAATATGCTACACAAAAGGCACCTGCTGCGGCTGCATACCTTCCATCATTGTAAATAAATGAACGTTTAAAATAATCACGTATAGAAAAAAATACAGCAAAAATAAAGCTAGCTGCTCCTAGCAAGCCAACATCAAGTAGCAAGTTAAGATATCCTTGATGCGCGTTAACGTATCGCAGATCTTCAACCTGAACGCTTTCTCTTGTTCCGATCCCGTATCCAAGAAACAAACGCCAAAACGAGCCATCACTGAATAAGTTAGCTCCTACCATCCAATGATCAGTTCTCCCCGTAAATCCCGTTCCAACAACTGCACGGCTGCTGTGCTCTAGGGCAAGTATATCTTCAAGAAATAATCTCGCGATATCTGGTGTGAAGGTTGAAATAAATATCCAGGAAATTGTTCCCAAGACTCCAGCAAAAAATAATGTCAGAATTGAAATTATTAACGGCCGACGTTGGAACAAATAAATTATACTAAAAATTACTAGAATTGAAACCCCGCCTCGCGATGCTGCAAAAAGCGTGACAGAAGCTGCAAATATAAAAAATAGGAAACGGTATTTACTTCCAGACAAAAAAGCAAGAACCATCGAAACGATAGCGGCCTTTGCGAGTTCATTAGGCTGAATACCGCCTACTCTTCTTGGAAAATCGACATCATGATAAAAGAAAAGTGAGACAACAATGAGTGCAGTAACCCATGCAGCTATCGCTAAATGACCTTGTGACGAATTTTCAAAAATTCCTCGCAGGTAAGCCATCGACAATACCACTGCTATAAGCAAAATGCTGTAGGCAAGCGAAAACATTGGCTGCAAGCTCGTAATCGATCCGAGAAAGGCAATCCCTAGCATTGCGATTATGAAATAAAAAGCAACAGACGAATGCTTAAATGGGTTTTCAAATTTGGTTAAAATTAGCATCAAGGCAATCGTGAGAAAACCAAGAACGCCAGTCAAAGAATATAATCGCCCTCGTTCGGAAGAAGTTCGATCATAATAGTTTGCTAGCTCAAAATAGTGCAACAAAGGAAAAACAATAAGGATAGCGAAGCCAAATGAGGCTAAACGCCCGCGCCACTGCGAGCTTTTTTTGGCCTTCCCAACGCGCCAAACATCTATCTTCTGATTTAACTCAACAGCACTCAATTACAATTACCTCTCAGACGTATTGTTAAGCCGTAGTGGTTCTTCGTTCCTATGGTTTTCGTCCGGCAAAGTGGCACCAGTCAGACGACTGCAGACACCTATAGTTGCAGCAGCACAACTTTCAACCGATCTGTGCGCCAGCACGAATTGTCTTCCCTGCTTGCCAAGGGTGCTGCGTAATTCTGCATCGTCAACCAGTTTTTCGACATGCTGTATCAATTCCGGCAAGCTGCGTGTCTGGTTCAGAAAGCCGTTTTCGCCGTCTATAACAGTTTTGGGAATGCCGCCAACTGCGTTCGCCACCACCGGCACCTCGCAGGCCATGGCCTCTGCAAGCACAAGAGATGAGCCCTCGCCCCTGGAGGGCAGGCAGAAAATGTCAAATCCGTTGATCGGAACGGAAACATCTTTCACCTGATCATGAAATGCAACGGTTCCGTCAGCAAGCAACCCCGCTTCTTCAGCCGGTTTGGTAACCTGGGTCATATACCAATCCAGATGTGCGGGTTCGCTTGGTCCAAAAATTCGAAGCTTTACGCGGCGGTCATCACCTTTGAAATGCCGCATCAAGGCTATCAGTTCACCGTGGTTCTTGTTCGGTCCCTTTGAACCTATCGCACCAATCACGATGTCTTCGTCCGTAACGTTCATCTGGCTTCGCGCGGTAGCGCGTTTGTCGGGGTCCGGGCTGCACCGGACCGTGTCAACCGGCGTGGTAAATACCGACATTTCAGGGTGAAAGTCAGGTGCAAGCCCAAGCGCTCGATCCAGCCCTTCGCCAGCAAGCATTACTGCGTCGGCCCACCGTCGCACCAAGGGCAAGCACAACTTTCTGACCCATCGAGGCTGCTGATCCGAGTGGAACTGCCAGATCACGGGAACACCACTGAGCTTGCCGGCGATCGCAGCGTGCAGGTGGTGCAACCCGTTGACCTGCACGACGTCGGCATCAACCTTGCGTATCAGGCGCCGCAATCCCAGCACAGTGGGAAAGAACCCGAACAGCGACGTCAGCACGACAAAGGGATTCCTGGACTTTCTGAACCGACCGAGGGACAATTTCCGAACTTCCGCGCCAGCCACTTCAAGCCTTGTGACATCCACATCCGGAAACTCATCCGGGACTGCAATCACCATATGCACCCCCGCAAGCTGGAGCGGCGCAGCGATGAGTTCGGCAATTCCATGAATCCCCCCCCAACGCGGTCCGTGAATTACTGACAGGACGACTTTGCGTGTCATGGAAGGACCTCTTGTTTAAATGTGCTTACAGACTGCAAGGCGGCTTTCCTTGCCGTAACAACATCCAGCGTTGGGTGCCTGAATGTATCAGTGGTAGCATCATGCAGGAATTGCGAAAACTGATCCGCAGATGGGTGCATTGCGGGTGTCAATACATAGTCGTCAGATGCGCCAATATCTTGAGCAAATGTATCGACCTTCGGGTGGTAACATACATGGAATGTTGGCACAGACAGCGCATATCCTGCCACTGCCCCGTGATACCTTGATGTGATGAAGGCCGCGCATTCTTTCAGCGTAGATATTGCTGTATCAGGAACAGCGGAAAAGGGATGCAACACGATCTTGATGTTTGTGGTCGAGCGGAGGCGTTCGTGGATAGTCGCCAAAGCGACCTCATCACGGTCACTTCGCCCCATACCCAAAGGCAGAAGATGCAATTCGTGATCTGGATGAGTCTGAAAAAACTTCTCAAGCGCCACACAAAGACACTCAATTGTCTTCTGGTGCCATGGTGCGTCAGATTCCTTGAGACAGGGTTCGTCTATGAAATTCACGACTATTTTCTTTTCTTTCGGCCTCACGTCAGCCGCATCCTGACCGAACAACAAAGCCAAATCTTGACCCCTGGTATACTTGCTTTCGTCAATCTTGAGTGATTTCAACAGATTTTCAGAGGTTGAATCCCGGACAACTATCTGATTTGAAGCGCCAATAATTTTTTTAATGAAAAACCTTGTCAAACCATATCGGGCCGGACCGAAGCCTACGCCGATCATCAAAAATGGCTTTCTCCGCCATTGACAGATTTTTGCAATAAAAACATAGGCTGCCAGATTGATCCAATAACGAATAACTCGTTTGAAAGGATAATTATCATGAAAGGATGTTCCACCCATTATGACAACAGCATCACAGCAACGCAATTCTGCCATTATTGACGAAACATCACTGGGAACCTGTGATCCAGAATAGTCTTTGAAATTCTCAGAACCCTTTGGAACAAGGAAGCTCCATTCAATTGCTTCGCGCAGCGACCCGATTCCATCAAAGAAACCTTGAAGCATTAGTTCATCACCAAAGTTTCTGAACCCAAGATGCCCTAATATGAATACGCGTTTCTTTGTTTTAGACATGATATGCTCCAGCGGACCTAAAGTTTGATCGCGTCTTGATTTCACTCATCTTCACTCCTTTTGATTTCTGAAGCGGATACACTTTGCTAACCTGCATTTCCGATCCAGACAGTTGGCGGAGTGAAATATTCTTCCAGTTGCTCCATATCATTTTAAGAAATACTTTCCTAAAAATGGATGCTACGTCAACTGACCCCAAGAGCCAGCAGGAAACTGGAGGGTTGCACTTAGGCACAGAAACTGCGTTCCTTCCTGATTGGAAGTCGTATTCGAGCTTTACAGCAACACAGATACGCTTTTTTCGAATAGCTTTCACGCCAGTGCTCCTCGGACGTTATTTTCCAAAAACCAAGAATAAGTTTCTGTGATACCATCTTCTAAGCTTATGACGGGCCGCCATTGTAGCGCTTTCAGCTTAACAACCGACAATAACTTTCGGGCAACGCCATCTGGCTTGCTGTGATCTAACAAAATCCTGCCAGTAAAACCGACAACATTACAAACAATGTGCGTTAATTCCAGAATAGACAGGTCAACACCGCATCCCACATTTACAGGATCATTGTCCGAATAATATCCCAACAGATGCACCAGCGCATCGGCACAATCATCCGCATGCAGAAATTCCCGGCGCGGCGTCCCGGTCCCCCAGATTGTGATGCTGTCGGCGCCGGCCTGCTTCGCGTCATGAACCTTGCTTATCAAAGCAGGCAGAACGTGACTGGTTTGCGGGTCGAAATTGTCGCCCGGCCCATAGAGATTTGTTGGCAATGCCGCGATCCAGTCTCGCCCGTATTGCTTGCGATAGGCTTGCACCAGTTTGATACCCGCAATCTTTGCAATGGCATAACCTTCGTGCGCCGTGTCTAATGGCCCTTGCAAAAGACTGTCTTCTGATATGGGTTGAGGGGCCTGCGCGGGGTAAACAGCAGACGAGCCAATAAAGATCAGTCGCGACACATCATTTAGATGTGCTGCATGCATGACATTTGTCTGAATCATCAGGTTTTGATACAGAAAATCGGCCGGATAATGTGTATTGGCCAGAATCCCACCAACCTTTGCGGCGGCCAATATGATCGCATCCGGCTTGTTCTGTGCCACCCAGGCCCCGACTGCACCCTGATCGGTCAGATCAAGATGCGCCCTGTCCGTGCATAAAATTTCGCAATCTTCGGAGTTCAAGCGACGTGCTACTGCGCTGCCGACCATCCCGCGATGGCCGGCAACCCAGATGCGTTTACCTGATAGGGCCCAGATCGCCACATTTAGGCTTTCTTCTGGTTATGTTTCTTGTCAACCTGACCCTTGATCCAGTCATAGGTGACACTCATCCCGTCGATCAGCGCCTGCGACGGTTCCCAGCCAAGACGGTCCCGGATCAGGCGGTTGTCTGAATTGCGACCGCGAACGCCAAGCGGCCCCGGAATATTCTCGATCCCGATGTCCTTTTCAGAAAGATCAATCACCATTTGCGCAAGTTGGTTGATCGAGACCATTTCTTCCGAGCCGATATTGACCGGACCTTCAAATTCTGACCGAAGCAGACGTATCGTACCTTCAACACATTCGTCCACATACAGGAAGGAACGCGTCTGCTTGCCATCGCCCCAGACCTCGATTTTGCCACCATCGGCGGCCATGGCAACCTTGCGTGACATTGCGGCAGGTGCCTTTTCCTTGCCGCCATCCCATGTGCCCTCGGGGCCGAAAATATTGTGGTAGCGTGCAACACGGTTCTGCATTCCATAATTGCGGTTATACGCCAGATACAAACGTTCGGAAAACAGCTTCTCCCAACCATATTCGCTATCGGGGTTTGCCGGATAGGCACTGTCTTCGGCGCAGTTTGGGTTATCAGGGTCAAGCTGGTTATGTTCAGGATACATGCACGCAGAGGAGCTGTAGAACACCCGCTTGATGGTGCGCTTGTGACATGCATCAAGAACGTTCAGGTTGATCGTCGCAGAATTGTGCATGATGTCGGCGTCATTTTCGCCGGTGAAAATATATCCCGCGCCGCCCATATCGGCTGCAAGCTGGTAAACCTCGTCAAAGCGGCGGTCAATAACAGACCGGACGAATTGCTGATCGCGCAAGTCACCGATAACGAAATCATCAGCTTCGGTTTCACAATATTCGTGGAATTTCAGGTCTACACCCCGAACCCAGAAACCTTCTTTTTTCAGTCGCTTTACCAAGTGACCGCCAATAAAACCACCGGCGCCACAAACAAGTGCTGTTTTAGTCATTCTTGTCCCTCATTAATCCGTGTTGTTCCGCTAAAGCGATCAAGGCACTTCAACCTTTTGAAATACGTCCTGGAACTCGTTAATCACATGGTCAAGATCAAAGTTCTGTTCTGTAGATGCGCGCGCGGCCTTGCCCATTTCGCGCGCCGTATCTGCATCCGCAAGCAAGCTTTGCACGGCCTGCGGTTTGCAACCAAGAATGTCTGACACTGCTTGAGAATTCACGCAACGCGCCGAAAAGCCGAAGCCCTTCAGATGCACAAACAGCGAAGAAGCCCCCCCTAATCGAGATCGACGCCCTTCTACGCGCAAGTGAATATTTTACTATTACGATAGGAGGTCGGGTAACGCAGGTGGACATGATTTTCAAGCCTTTGAGCCTAGTTGCTCTAGTATCGTTTGGAAGCTGTCTGTAATCGCCTCGATGTCGAAGGTTCGTTCCGCGTATGCGCGGGCGCCGCGACCCATCACTTCGCGGCGCGCCGGATCATTGATCAGTGAACGTACATGTTGAGCGAGCACATCCGGTCTGGAGGGCGCGGCGATAAGGCCCATTTCGTTGCGGGTTATGATCTGGCTGGCCAGATTAGCCTCCGGAATAGACGCGCAGATCGGTCGACCCATGGTGGCGTAGGTCAGCACTTTGGACGGCACCGAGAACAAGCCGGCGTCCTCCTCAAGCAGGACCATAAGAATATCTGCGCCACTGAGCATGTCAGGCATGCACTTAAAAGGAATCCATGGTCGGACGTGCAGGTTTGAAATTCCGTCCCGCTCTGCGCGCCGGGCGACTTCACTGGCCGCCGCGCCTTCGGAAAAAACATAAACGTCTGCTTCAGGACAGCTCTTGGCTATTGTGATCAGATGCTCTGGGTTATGCTTCATCCCCAGCGTCCCGGAATAAACAACCCTCGGCCGATCAGCAGACATGTGCTCTTGCGCCCAAGCGTTATCTCGGGGCTGGGGGGTTAAGTCTGCCAGCGGTGCCCAGTTCTCTACTACTGTTGTGCGCGATGGATCAACACCGTGCTGTGTGATGATTGGAAGGAAGTCTTCGCTAATCGCAACGACATGTTCAGCGCGCCGAAGCATATCATACTCCATACGCTGATAATGAAGGCCAACAAAATGACCCACGACCGGGAGTTTTTTTGACAGGATGCGTAAAATCGCCTCGCTGTAAATATCCTGCAGCCAGAATATCTTCGGGATACCAAGACGTGTGCATTCGCGCCAAATCATCTTTTGGCAATCGAGCGGCGCGTTGCTTGAGATCACTACGTCGGGTTTGAATTCGGTGACCTGCGCGGCAACCAGCCGCCCGAATTCGATCTCTTGGCTGCGCCGCCGGACAAAGGAGTCCTTAACAAAAGGCTCTGCTAAAGATAGCGGCACGACATCGAAACCCTCAGGGTCGTCATTACGACGCTCCAGATCACCCTTTGGGGTCTGAAAAGACGTCGAGAATACATGACGAGTTGTCATGCCCCGCAGCGCCAGTTTGCGGGTCAGTTGAACTTGGAACGGGTGTCCAGAGTAGTCGTGAACCAAGACACGCATGGATATTCTCCTGTCAAAATATGGCTCGACACACGCGCTGCCACTTATGCGTAAAGTGGATACACAACGTGCGTCTGAAAAAATGACCTGTTTCGCGAAGATTGTTCACGAAAAATCTCCGTTTGTTTGCTCGCGCCAGGATTCGAGTGAAACGCGAAGGCGATTTTTTGTCGGCAGCCCCTGCGCGTCAGCCCAAGCAGGCAGGATGTTCGTTGAACGCATCAGTTTCTCGATCCGTTCAGGATGCACCCCAAGCCCTGACCTTGATATTGGTTGCAAGACTGTTGCGACAGCTTTCAGCAGTACTGCAGGCAGAGTGAGCGTTCGCGCCTTCGGGAATGCCACTGCCCGAAAGGTCTCGACAATGTCCTTGATCGTATAGCGATCGTGAAACGCTGCATTGAACAGGACTGTTTTCTCCTGCTGTTCGAGAGCGTAGAGCATCCATTCGATCAGATCATCCACATAAATGCAGGACTTGATCGTGTCTTGCCGACCAGGATAGACGAACAGACCACGTTGAAGCATACGCGCAAGGCGTGTAAAATTGCCCCCTTCGCGCGGGCCGAAAACAACTGCAGGGCGGGTAATCACAAGACGTCGCTCCTGCGCCTCGTTCACCCAATCAGAAAACACATACTCGGCCATGAGTTTCGAGCGGCCATAGTCTGATTCAGGTTCAGCAACTGCCGTTTCGTCTTTGGGTGCTTCGGACGGTCCATAGATCGATATTGAGCTGGTGAAACAGATCTGGCGTGTTTTATGTGCCCGTGCAAACCGTGCTATCTGGATCGCACCACGCACATTTGTGTCATAATATTCCCATGGCGCATGTCCTGGTGTTGTGTGCACCGCTGCGAGATTGAATATCGTCGGAACTTCACATCCCAAATCAAGCGCCGTAAGGTCGCGTACGTCATGAGTTACATATTCAACACCTTCGCACCGTAGCGCCGGAGCCTTCGCATCGACTGAGATGATGCGCCCGTGATGTATCGCCTTCAACTTGTTGAGCAAATGCCCGCCGACAAATCCTGTCCCGCCAAAAACTACAATCGGGTCCGTTTGCATTGGCATACTCATCCCTTCGCCCCCTGTCCGCGTGCATATTTGTCTTCATAGCGGACGATGTCATCCTCGCCGACATAAGACCCTGTCTGCACCTCGATCAGCACCATCGGAACCTTGCCGGGGTTTTCCATGCGGTGGACAGCCCCCAGCGGGATGTAGATGGACTGGTTTTCGGTCACCAGCCGTGTCTCCGTATCTACAGTGACCTTTGCTGTGCCTTCGACAACGATCCAGTGCTCTGATCGGTGGAAATGGCTTTGCAGCGACAAGGCCGCGCCCGGATGGACATGGATGCGCTTGACCTGAAAGCGTGATCCCAACGCAAGACTTTCGAACCAGCCCCAGGGGCGGTGGTCCTTGGGCAATTCAGTGGCCTGTTTCGCGCCCTTCTTCTTCAGCGCCGCGACGGCCAGCTTCACATCCTGCGCGCGAGATTTATCAGCCACCAGAACCGCATCATTCATGGCAACAACGACCATATCCTTCAGGCCAATGCCTACGAGTTCCAGATCATCGCTGTCAGAGCGCAACAGGGTGTCTTCGCAATCAATCGACGTGGCCGCGCCAGAGATTTGCACGCCCTGCGCATCGCGTGCCCCTTCGCGCCAGACAGCATCCCAACCGCCCAGATCGGACCAGCCAGCTGCGAAGGGCACAACAGACAGGTTATCCGCCTTTTCCATCACCGCATGATCGATGGATATGTCTTCGATCTGCGCCCAAGGCTCAGGGGCCAGCCGCAGAAAGCCGATGTCTTCCTGCGCGTCTGCCACGGCCTGTGTGGCAAGTTGCAGCATGTCGGGCATATACTGATGAAACGCTGCAATGATATCGCGCGCGCGGAACAGGAAAATGCCTGAATTCCAAAGATATTTTCCGCTTTCCTGCATCTGCTGTGCGCGGGCCATATCGGGTTTCTCGACAAAGCGTGACAGCGCCACAGGCCCGGCTTCCCCTTTTGGGTCTTGCGCGAGTTCCAGATAGCCGTAGCCGGTTTCAGGATAAGTGGGCGTAATGCCGAATGTGACCAGCCGCCCCTGTTCCACCGAGCGCATGCCTGCATGAACTGCGGCGACAAAAGCGGCCGCGTCGGGCACCACATGGTCGGACGGGGCGACCAGCAGAACGGCATCCGGGTCGCCAGACTGCGCATGCAAAGCGGCGGCGAGCACGGCAGGGGCCGTGTTGCGCGCAGCAGGCTCAATCATGATTGTTTGCGCAGCCAGCCCCGCGGCTGCCAACTGGTCCTGAACAATAAAACGGAAATCGGAATTCGTAATCACAAGAGGCTTGCAAAACCCATCGCCGCTGGCCCGAAGCGCCGAGGTTTGAAACAGGGTGTTGTCCCCCACGAGAGGCACGAATTGTTTCGGATACGCCTTGCGCGACAGCGGCCATAGCCGTGTGCCCGAACCGCCACATAGGATAACAGGAGTAATCATATCATTTCGATCCCAAGCGTCGTTGTTTCGTAATCCGTGCGACGGAGCCATCAAATACGGCCGCCTGCACTCGCTCTTCTCACCCGGTCTGCCATGTCGTCAAGATGATGGTCAGGAATTTTTTCTGCATTGCAGCAATGCGCCCTTAATGCAAAAAAATCGGGCAGATATCTGTGTTTCAGACAAGTCCGGTCAGGTATTCCCTCCTTCAGTCAGCACCGCGCGCAGTTTTTGCAGATGATGGCGAACCAGATATTCCGCCTCTTGCCGTGTTGCGGCCTCGGCATAGCAGCGGCATTCCGGCGCGTTGCCCGACGGGCGCAGATGCACGATCTGCCCGCCTGCAAAGGCAACGCGTAACCCGTCGGTCATGTCCAGATCAACCTCTGGGTGTCCTGTCTCGAAAAAGCTGGCGCGCGCCTTTGCATCAGCTTGCAAGCTGGCAATAAAGGCACCTGACGCCTCAGCGGGCACCTGTTGCACGCGGTCGGCAGCCGTAAAGCGCGCAGGCAAGCCCGCCAGCATGCTGGCAATGCCCTGCCCTGCCGCATGTGCCGCAGCCAGGGGCGCGATCACCGGCAGCAGGCAATCGCGGGTCATCAGCGGTGGCAGCGGCCCAGCCGGGCCATCAGCGGCAAACCCCAGCAGAAAGCCCCCATTGGCTTCATAGCCGACCACCTTTGCCGCCGGATCAGCGGCAAGCGCGGCATCCATTGCGGCGATGACATGAGGCGAGCCGATGCGCGTGCGCGTCACGACCTTGAAATCCGGTAACAGATCGACCATCGAATTCGAGGATACGGGCGTGCAGATAACACCCGCCCCCAGCGCGCGGGCGGTCAGAACGCCCAGCACATCACCGGGCACCACTTGGCCTTGCGCATCGCACAGAAGCGGGCGGTCCGCATCGCCATCGGTTGACACCAACGCATCCAACTGGTGCTGATCGCACCATTCGGCCAGTTGCGCGCGTGTCTCTGGCGCGACGGCTTCGGTATCGACCGGGATGAAATGATCGGCACGCGCCAGCGCTACGGGCGCGGCCCCAAGGCCGGCAAAGACATCCATCATCAAATCGCGTGCTACCGAACTGTGTTGATAGACACCAATGCGCAACCCCGCCAGCGCTTGTGGCCCGTAGGCTGACAGATAGCGCGCAACATAAGCGGGTGCGGTTTCCGGCGCGTCAATCACCTGCGGCAATGGGTCGGAGAATGGCCAATTCTGGCCAGCGGCCGCAAGAATGGCCTGTTCGTCCTGTTTGGAAATCTCGCCCGTGACCGTGTAGAATTTCAGGCCGTTGCGATCAGCCGGAATATGGCTACCCGTAACCATGACCGCCCCGCACCCTCGCGTGGTTGTGGCCAGCGCCAGTGCCGGGGTCGGCACAGCACCGGCACAGATGGGTTGCACCCCTGCCGCGCGCAATGCCTCCAGCACAGTTGCGGCAATCCCGGGCGAGGAAGCGCGCAGATCCCACCCCACCATGACCGCCCCGCCATGCGCGCAGGCCGCCAGATAGGCGCGCACCATATCGTTGACCAGATCATCGGTTAGTTCCGTGACAAGGCCCCGCAGGCCGCTGGTTCCAAAAGAAGGGGGCATGTTCAGAAATTCACCTTCAATTCGGTATCCACAATGAACTGAGGGGCCGCGATCAGCATGATGGCCGTGAATGAGGGCGGTGTCAGATGATATCTCAAGACGCTGAATCCCCAGACTTCAGATCGGCCCGGATCTTGTCCATTTCCTGTTCGGAAAACTCGGCGCCAACCTCCTCTATTTCTGCCTTTAGGGCTTCATATTCCGCGAGTTTGCGAAGCATGAAGCGCCGTGTCAGTCGCGCCCTTTCCGCAATGCCCGAGGGCGTCAGCAAATAGGCATATCGCCGCTTGTCCTTGGCCGCCGAGAAATTCGAAAGCTTTAGCATTCCCTTCTCGACCAGCGCATTAAGCACATAATGAACTCCGCCAGTGCTGACACCGACTTTCCTGGCCAGCTCTCGCTGGCTCAGTTCCGGATTATCCTGAAGGATACGCAAGATACGGAACTTTACATCCTCGCGCAGCTTGTTTCGTTGTGTGGTCATAGTCGGAGTGCTTTCTCGCAGGCTGCTGCCCAAGGACTACCTTGATAGTGTCAGGGTCAAATGTGAAGCGGCACACGCTGGATTGCTCAGTTTTGAGCGATACACGCTCAACCTTGAGCATGCAAGCGGGAAAGCAACAAAACTAAGCTGGGGGGCACTCGTATCGGATGACATGCTTCAATACTGAGCACCTCGCCGGGACATCGCGGATGCGCGACAAAACCCGCATCTTCATAACTGCTAACGCGTCGCTACCTCAAATGCAATGAAAATGCTGCACCTGCGAAGGTTGCCGCGCCATGCCCGGATGAGATCTAAGACTACAGAATAATGAATAATTGGCGATCCCGGGAGGACTCGAACCCCCAACATCCTGATTAGAAGTCAGGTGCTCTATCCAGTTGAGCTACGGGACCACGGGGTTGTTCTTGCTGTATCATGAGCAGGAATGCAACGGGCAGCTGGGCGTGTCATGCAAAAAGGCCCCCGGTCATGCCGGAGGCCCTTTCTAAAATACTGTAGCTCAGGCTGCGGTTTGCGCTTTTGCAACGTCGCGCTTGATTTTCTGAGCGTTCGAAGACAGTTCTTCGTCTTTGGCGCGTGCAAGATACGCATCCAGACCACCGCGATGGTCTACCGAACGCAGCGCTGCCGAAGAAACGCGCAGTTTGAAGCTGCGGCCCAACACTTCAGACTGAAGCGACACATCTTGCAGGTTCGGCAGAAAGCGACGACGGGTCTTGTTGTTGGCGTGGCTTACGTTGTTGCCCGACATCGGGCCTTTTCCGGTCAATTCGCAGCGGCGCGACATGGCTTATCCTCGACTTTTTCATAAGGGCGGGTGACATAAGACGCCAAACCACCACATACCAAAGGGCACTGCTGCGCAGCGCCGTGAATTTCGTTCCCGCGCTATTAGGGGGTATCGGTGGCGGCGTCAAGCGATTCCGATGGATTTGTCCCGCCCATTTCCGGCCAGATGCGGTCGAACAGATCTTCCGCAGCACGGCTTGCGGTGATCTGCCCTTCGGCCACCTGTCTGGAAAGCGCCTGCATCAGGCTGCGCGCATTCGGCCCATCCAGACGCGCCAGCAGTGTCTGGCGGACTTCTTCTTCGAACCAGTGGCGGGCTTGCGCGATACGGCGGGCCTGCCAATGCCCCTGCGCCTGCCGCCATTCAACCAGATTGCAGATTTCGGACCACGCCTGATCAAGCCCGGCCACGTTCAGCGCCGAAACGGTCATGGCCTTGGGAAAGCCGTCAGGGTCTTGCGGTCTGCGGCGCAACAGGCGCAAGGCCCCTGCATAATCCGCGCAGGTTCGCATGGCCGCCGGTTTCAGGTCGCCATCTGCCTTGTTCACCAGAATGATATCCGCCGCTTCCATGATGCCGCGCTTGACGCCTTGCAATTCGTCGCCGCCTGCGGGCGCCAGCAGCAACAAGAATACATCCGACAATTCCGCAACCACTGTTTCCGACTGGCCGACGCCCACGGTTTCAATCAGCACCACGTCATAGCCTGCTGCCTCGCACAGGGCCACGGCTTCGCGCGTGCGCCGCGCCACACCGCCCAGATGCGACCGGCTGGGGCTTGGGCGGATAAAGGCGTGGGGGCTGCGCGATAACTGCTCCATCCGTGTTTTGTCGCCCAGAATGGACCCGCCTGTGCGCTTGCTGGACGGATCAACCGCCAGCACGGCCACCCGCAAGCCCTGTTCGACCAGCATCAGGCCAAAACTTTCGATGAAAGTGGATTTGCCCACCCCGGGCGTGCCCGAAAGGCCGATACGGATGGATTCGCGGCCAGTGCGGGCCAGTGTTTCCAGCAAATCTGTGGCCTGCACCCGATGTTCGGCGCGGGTGCTTTCAACAAGCGTGATCGCGCGTGCGATGGCCCTGCGTTCGCCCCGCTGCACCGCATCTGCCAAGCTTGCGATATCCATTTGCGCCCCCGTTTCGTGTTGCTGTCCCAAATGGCCCGCCTGCGCCCTGTTTGTCCAGCCCCGCCCCCTGATTTGGCGCATATGTCAGGGGCGGGAATGCCGCATGGCGTTGCAAGACCGCGACAAATGGCGGCATAACGCTGTTCATGCGATTGCCCATCGAAGATATCCTGCCCGAATTGACATCGACCCTTGCGATAGCGGGGCGGCTTGTGCTGCAAGCCCCGCCGGGCGCAGGCAAGACAACGCGCGTTCCGCTTGCGCTGCTTGATCAGGTCAAGGGCAGGATTGTCATGCTGGAGCCGCGCCGTCTGGCCGCCCGTGCCGCGGCAGAGCAAATGGCGCATCTTCTGGGCGAACGTGTGGGCGCGCAAGTGGGCTACCGTATCCGCGGCGAATCCGTCACAGGCCCCACCACCAGAATAGAGGTGGTCACCGAAGGCATTCTGACCCGCATGCTGCAAAATGACCCCGAACTTGCAGGCGTGGGCGCCGTGATTTTCGATGAATTTCATGAACGTTCGGTCAATGCCGATCTGGGGCTGGCGCTGGTTTGGGAAATGCGAGAGGCGCTGCGCCCTGATTTGTTGCTTATCGTTATGTCCGCCACACTCGATGCCGCCCCTGTGGCGGCCATGCTGGACGATGCGCCGGTTCTGACGGCGCAAGGGCGCACCTACCCAGTGGAGACCCGATGGCTGGACCGTCCCTTGGGCCGCGCTGTGCGATTTGAACGCGCCGCCGCTGATCTGATCCTTGATGCCTTGCGCACGCAAACCGGATCGGTGCTGGCATTCCTGCCGGGCGAAGGGGAAATCAGGCGCGTCGCGGCGGCCCTTGCCCCCGACCTGCCAGCGGACACGGATTTGCACCCGCTTTATGGCGCATTGCCGTTTTCGCAGCAACGCGCAGCACTGCAACCCGCGAAAGCCGGGCGCAAACTGGTGCTGGCCACCGCAATCGCCGAAACATCGCTGACCATCGAAGGGGTGCGCGTGGTGGTCGATTGCGGGCTGGCGCGGCGCGCGCGGTTTGATCCGGGCAGTGGCATGTCGCGGCTGATCACCGAACGCGTCACCCGCGCCGAGGCCGAGCAGCGCCGTGGCCGCGCGGGGCGAATGGAGCCGGGCGTGTGTTTTCGCATGTGGGCGCGGGCCGAGGAAGGGGCGTTGCAGGCCTTCGCGCCGCCCGAAATTGAACGCGCGGATCTGGCGGCACTGGCGCTTGATCTGGCGCTTTGGGGCAGTGATGCGGGGTTGCGGTTTCTGACGCCACCGCCGCCCGCCGCACTGGCCGAAGCCCGCGCAGTGTTGGCCGATCTTGGCGCGCTGGACGAGGCGGGCCGGATCACTGCACATGGGCGCGACATGGCGCGATTGCCCCTGCATCCGCGACTGGCGCATATGCTGCTATGCGCGGGGCGCGACGCCGCGTCGCTGGCGGCGCTGTTGTCCGAACGCGACATCCTGCAATCGGCCCCCGCAGATCTGGCCCTGCGGCTGGAGGCTTACCTGGACCCGCGCAAGTTCGCCAGCGCGCGCCCCTATGCCATCCATCACGCGGCCCTTGCGCGCGTCAGGGACGAAGCCCGCCGGCTGGCACGGCTGGTCCCCACGGCCAACGCAGTGCACAGCAGCGCGGAAATGGTCGCGCTGGCCTATCCCGACCGCATCGGATTGCGGCGCAAGGGGGACGCGCCGCGCTATGTGCTTGCGGGGGGCAAGGGGGCCGTGCTGGACGCGGGCGACGGACTGGCACAAACGCGGCTGCTTGTCGTAACCGACACCGATGGCAACCCAAGAGAGGCGCGCATCAGGCAGGCAATCACCCTGTCAGAGGGCAGCCTGCGCCAGCTTTTTGCCGACCGCATTGTCTGGCGGCAGGTCTGCGACTGGTCCCGCCGCGAGCAACGGATCAGCGCGCGCGAGCAGGAGCATTTTGGTGCGCTGGTGCTTGCCGACCGCCGTTGGCAAAACGCCCCCCCTGATGCCATGGTTGGCGCGGCCTGCATGGGGGTGCGCGATATCGGCCTGCCCCTGTCCGACGGAGAGAGGCGGTTCATCGCCCGCGTGGATTTGCTGCGCGCCCAAGGGATAAACCTGCCCGATATGTCCGAAGACGCCTTGCTGGCAGGGTTGGAAGACTGGCTTGGACCGTCCCTGATGCATTGCCGCACTGCCGATGATTTGCGCGCGGTCGATGTGCTGCCTGCCTTGCGGGCGATGCTGGACTGGGGGCAGATGCAGCAACTGGACACATTGGCGCCCGCGCATTTCCTCACGCCGCTGGGCAATAAGGTCGCCATTGATTATAGTGGCGACGCGCCGGAAATTGCAGTGCGCTTGCAGGAAATGTTCGGGGTTGCGGACCATCCCGCAATCGGGCCCAAACGCGCGCCATTGCGGGTGGTGTTGCTGTCACCGGCGCGCAGGCCCGTGCAGGTGACCATGGATTTGCCGGGCTTTTGGGCCAACAGCTACGCAGATGTGCGCAAGGATATGCGCGGGCAATACCCCAGACACCCCTGGCCAGAAGACCCGCTTGCCGCCAGCCCGACCTTGCGCGCCCGCCCGCGCCGCCAAAGCTGATGTGCCACAGGCAGGGTGCGTCTGCGCCCGTCTGTGCGGGGCGCCATGGCATTTCGGCTTTTCTTTGAACCGCCAGAAACGCTTTAGCCTTCTGTTTTGGCGAAACTCCGAACCGGATAACCGTATTTGCTTTCTTTGAACTTGCTTTGGGGTGCAGCCAGCGTGCCGACCAGATCACAACTGCATTGCCGGACATTGCATTTGCAGATCCGCCCCCTGACAGGTGTGAAGTTGGCCATGGGGGCGTTCACCCGGTCATCTTCTCACCCTGAAGATGCGACACTTTCCATGGGGCGTGTGTGTCGGGCGCGCCGAACAGATACCCTTGCAGGCAGTCGACACCCATATCGATCAGAATGCGTGCATCCTCGGGCGTTTCGACGGATTCCGCGACGGTGAACATGTCAAAATGGCGTGCAATCGACACCAGCGCTTGCGTCAGTATCTGGTTGTCCGGGCTTTCGCTGATGCCGCGAATGAATTCGCCGTCAATCTTGATGATGTCGAAATAGAAGTCCTTCAGATAGCGGAATGCCGTGTAGCCCGCCCCGAAATCATCCAGCGCGAAACAAATGCCGCGTTCCTGCATGTCCTGCATGAAAACAGTGACAAGGTCGGGCATGACGATGGCCGATGATTCCGTGATTTCAAGGATCAGCCGTTCGCCGATCGTGGGGTCCTGACGCAGCCCGCGTTCCAGCGTGGCCAGCCAGTCCGGGTATCCGATGGACCGCGCAGACATGTTGATGGACAGCCGGATGCCCGGTTCCGCTGCCAGTGTGTTCAGCCCCATTTCCAGTGCCAGACAGTCAATCTTGCGGCCCAGTTCCATGGTTTCGACAGCGCCCATGAAATCACCCGCAGGAATGATTCTGCCGGTCGGGTCCATGATGCGGATAAGCCCTTCATAAAATGCCGCGCGGCGTGGCATCCGGGCCTGCACCACGGGTTGGAATGCCAGCATGGCACGCCGGTCCCGCAATGCATGTTCAACCAGACGGATGGCGTCCTGCCGTGTCTGTTCTGCCGCCGCCGCGAAGGGGGACGCATGCGCCGCGTCTTCATTATAGGGCCGGCCGGAAAGTTGATTTGGCATTGCAATACTCCAAGGCTTTTCCCGACCGTGCCGCATCGCGCTTAATTGGCGGTTAAATTCAGGCGTTTTGATAAAATGCTTTCGTTATTTTCATATTTCGACAGCATTTGTGGCGCGGATTGCCTTCGAAGGTTGGCACGCGTATAGAATTTTTCAAAATCTGATGGCGTCAAGGGGCAGCATTCATGAGCGAATCTTCGGCAAACTCGATGTGGGGCGGGCGTTTTGCAGCAGGGCCACATGCGATAATGGAGGCGATCAACGCCTCTATCGGTTTTGATCAGCGCATGGCGCAGCAAGACATAACCGGATCACGCGCGCATGCGGCCATGCTGGCGGCAACGGGTATTATTGCGCAGCGCGATGCGCAGGCCATCGATCAGGGGCTGACACAGGTGCTGGCTGAGATTGAGGGCGGCACTTTCGCATTTTCGGCCGCACTTGAAGATATTCACATGAATGTCGAGGCCCGCCTGTCCGACATCATCGGCACGCCAGCGGGGCGTTTGCACACGGCCCGGTCGCGCAATGATCAGGTCGCGCTGGATTTCCGCATGTGGGTGCGCGACCAGTGCGACGCGGCGATTGCCGGACTGGATGCGCTGATGCGCGCGTTTCTGGCGCAGGCCGAAGCGGGCGCAGATTGGGTTATGCCCGGTTTCACCCATCTGCAAACCGCACAACCCGTCACATGGGGTCACCATATGATGGCCTATGTGGAAATGCTGGCCCGCGACAAGGGCCGCTTTCAGGATGCGCGCGCGCGTATGAATGAATGCCCCCTTGGGGCGGCGGCGCTGGCGGGCACGTCGTTCCCCATCGACCGGCAGATGACCGCGCAAACCCTGGGCTTCGACCGGCCCACGGCAAATTCCCTTGATACTGTGTCGGACCGCGATTTCGCGCTGGAATTCCTGTCTGCGGCCAGCATCTGCGCGATGCATCTGTCCCGCTTCGCCGAAGAACTGGTGATCTGGTCCTCTGCGCAATTCCGCTTTGTGCGCATGTCCGACCAGTTTTCCACCGGCTCCAGCATCATGCCGCAAAAGCGTAATCCCGATGCCGCCGAATTGCTGCGCGCCAAACTGGGGCGCATCCTTGGCGCGACGGTGGCACTGTTCACGGTCATGAAGGGGCTGCCGCTGGCCTATTCCAAGGACATGCAGGAAGACAAGGAACAGGTCTTTGATGCCGCCGACACGCTGATGCTGGGCCTTGCCGCAATGGAAGGCATGGTGCGCGACCTGACGGCCAACCGCGCCATACTGGAAGCAGCGGCAGCGTCCGGTTTCTCGACCGCGACCGATCTGGCCGACTGGCTGGTGCGCGAATTGAACCTGCCCTTCCGCGAGGCGCACCATGTTACAGGCTCCCTTGTCAAACTGGCCGAGGATAAGGGCTGCGACCTGCCCGACCTGACGCTGGAGGACATGCAGAATGTGCATGGTCAAATCACGCAAGCGGTCTATTCTGTTTTGGGTGTGCAGAATTCGGTCAACAGCCGCACCAGCTATGGCGGCACGGCCCCTGCAAATGTCCGCGACCAGATCGCGCGCTGGAAAGGAGTGTTGGAATGAAATATGCCCTGCTGGCCTGTGTGTGTGTGCTATGCGCATGCGGCGCAGAAGCCCCGCCAAGCTATTCTGAACCGGCGCAAAGCGGCGTCACCATGTCCGGCGAGGCCCGGATTGGCGTCAGCACAGAGCTATGACACCTTTGCGCATGCTCTATCTGGCCTTGGCCATCTGGGGCACGATCCATCCGATGTATTGGTTCATCACGTGGTTTGTGCAGAATGAATGGTCGCTTATGGCCATGGTGGATGCATGGCATGTCAATGCCGCCACCAGCGGGCTGGTCTGGGATCTGACGATTGCGGCGGTGGCGCTGACGCTGTTTGTGCTTGTGGAAAGCTGGCAGCGCCGGCGGCTCATCGGGCTTCTGGCGATCCCTGCAACATTTTGCATCGGGGTGTCTTGTGGTGTGCCGCTCTATCTGTTCCTGCGCTCGCGACCGGATTGACCATTATTTCATCTTGCCTCAAATACTCTCGCCGAAGGCACACGCCCCAACGGCTCTGCCCGCCGCCTGACCGAAAGCGCCCCTGATGGACCATTTTCTATATCGCAACGGTGTCCTGCACGCCGAAGATGTGCCCCTGACCCGCATCGCAGCCGATGTGGGCACGCCGTTTTATTGTTATTCCACGGCAACACTGACCCGCCATTTCCGCCTGTTTCAGGATGCACTCTCGGGGATGGAGCATCTGGTGTGCTTTGCCATCAAATCCCTGTCCAATCAGGCCATTTTGCAGACATTGGCGGAACTGGGCGCAGGTATGGATGTGGTGTCGGGGGGCGAATACCGCCGCGCATTGGCCGCAGGCGTGCCGGGGGCGCGGATCGTGTTTTCCGGCGTGGGCAAGACGCGCGCGGAAATGGAATATGCGCTGGCCCATGGTATCCGGCAGTTCAACGTCGAATCGGCGGAAGAACTGCGCGTCCTGTCCGCGGTTGCGTCGGCGATGGGGGCGGTTGCCCCGATCACCCTGCGCGTGAACCCCGATGTGGACGCCAAAACGCATGAAAAAATCGCCACAGGCCGCAAGGAAGACAAATTCGGCGTCCCCATCGCGCAGGCCCGCGCCATTTATGCCGAGGCCGCAACCCTGCCGGGTATCGAAATTGTCGGCGTCGATGTGCATATCGGCAGCCAGTTGACCGACCTTGCGCCTTTTGAAGCGGCATTTACAAAAATTGCCGATCTGACACGCGAATTGCGCGCCGATGGCCACACCATCCGCAGGCTGGATCTGGGCGGGGGGCTTGGCATTCCCTATACGCGGTCCAATGAAACCCCGCCCTTGCCGCTGGAATATGGCGCGATGATCAAGCGCGTGCTGGGCGATCTGGATGTCGAAATTGAAATTGAACCGGGCCGCCTGATTGCGGGCAATGCCGGTATTCTTGTGGCGTCGGTCATTTACCTGAAACAGGGCGAGGGGCGCGATTTCCTGATCCTTGATGCCGCCATGAATGACCTGATCCGCCCCGCCATGTATGGCGCGCATCATGACATCGTTCCGGTGCGAGAATCGCTTGCCGGGGTCGAGCAGCACCCCGTCGATATTGTCGGCCCCGTGTGCGAATCGGGCGATACTTTCGCCAAGACGCGCAACATGCCGCCGCTGGCCCCCGATGATCTGGTCGCGTTCCGGTCGGCGGGCGCTTACGGCGCTGTCATGTCGTCAGAATACAACACCCGCCCCCTGATCCCCGAAGTTCTGGTGAAAGATGATCAATATGCTGTCATCCGCCCCCGCCCAAGCTTTGACGAAATCATCAACCGCGATACATTACCTGAATGGATGACACAAAAGCCATGAACCCCATGGCCCACAGAGAGGGTTGATGTTCCACCGGAAGAAATCAGACGCACCACCTGCCCTGAACCGCGCGCTGCGCGGGACACTGGCAGGGATGTGGGTGGAACGGTTGGTGCGCGCATTCTGGCCCTTCAGCAGCCTTTTGCTGCTTGCCGCCGCAGCCCTTGGGTTCGGGGCGCAGGACCATCTGCCGCTGCTTTGGGCAAATATTGCCGCGATCATGCTTCTGGTGGCGTTGCTTGGGGCATTGCTGGTCGGGGCGTGGCGCTTGCGCGTGCCGTTTCCCGCTGATGCCGCGCGCCGTCTGGATCAGGCGCTGCCGGGCCGTCCGCTGTCCGCGCTGTCCGATCAACAGGCCATTGGCGCGCAAGATGCGGCGTCGACGCGGGTTTGGGCCGTGCATATGGCGCGGATGCAGGCGCGTCTGGCGCATGTTGATGCGGTGCGCGCCGATCTGCGGCTGTCGCGGTTTGACCGTTTCGGCCTGCGTTACATCGCGTTGACGGCATTTGCCGTATCGTTGTTGTTTGGTGCCCCCACCCGCGTTGGCGAGATATCGGAGCTTGCGCAGATACCGGGCCGCGCCGAGGCGGTGGCCCTTGGCCCGTCATGGGAAGCGTGGGTGCAGCCGCCCGCCTATACCGGACGGCCCAGCCTGTATTTGAACGAAGTGGACCGCGCCCGTCTGGAACTGCCGCAAGGCAGCCGCGTGACCGTGCGGTTCTATGGCCAGCAGGGCATCATGTCCGTGCATGAAAGCCTGTCGGACAGGCAAGACCCCGACACCACCGACATGGCACAGGATTTCGAAATCGACAGTTCCGGCAGGCTTAGCATTCGCGGCCCCGGCGGGCGCGATTGGGAAGTGGCCGCGCTGGCCGACCAACCGCCGACAGTCGCACTGGATGGCGCAGCGCAGCGCGAACGTGGCGGGCTGATGCGGCAGGATTTTACCGCCGCTGATGATTATGGCGTGGTCGAGGGGCGTGTGCATATTGATCTGGATCTGGCGAATGTGTCGCGTGATTTCGGCCTTGCTGTGCCGCCAGAACCGCGTGCGGCACTGTCCGTGGCGCTGCCTTTGCCCGTTTCAGGGTCGCGGACCGAATTTTCCGATGCCTTTATCGAGGATTTTTCCCAGCACCCATGGGCTAATATGCCCGTGACCGTGGCCCTTCAGGTTGAAGATGCGCGCGGCCAGCAGGGCCACAGCCAGACGATGGAAATGACACTTCCGGGCAGGCGTTTTTTCGACCCTATGGCGGCGGCAATCATCGAATTGCGGCGCGATTTGCTGTGGTCGGGCGAAAATGCCACGCGTGCGGGCCAGTTGATGCGCGCCATTGGCCACCACCCGCAAGATGCCTTTCGCGGGGTCGAGGCACGGATCAGGTTTACCGAAACCCGCGATCTGTTGCTGGCCAGTCTGGATGACGGGGGCCTTGATGGCGCCACCCGTGATGATCTGGCGCAGCGCATGTGGGATCTGGCCGTGTTGCTGGAAGAAGGCGAACTGGCCGATGCCCGCGAAAGGTTGCAGCGCGCGCAGGAACGGCTGGACGAGGCCGTGCGCAGCGGCGCGGACCCGTCCGAAGTGGCCGAGTTGATGGATGAATTGCGCGAAGCCATGCGCGATTATATGCGCCAGTTGGCCGAGCAGCCCCGCGAACGCGGCGAAGCGCCCCCCGATGGCGAAAGCATGGAAATTACCCAAGACCAGATTCAACAGCTTCTGGACCGCATACAGGAGTTGATGGAAGAAGGCCGCATGGACGAAGCCGCCCAGTTGCTGGCCCAGTTGCAGGCGTTGCTGGAAAACCTGCAAATGGCCGAAGGGCAGGGCGGCGAGGGTATGCCCGGAAATGAAGCCATGGAAGGGCTGGGCGATGCGCTGCGCGACCAGCAGGACCTGGCGGATGACACGTTCAATGACCTGCAAGACCAGTTCCGCAATGGCGATGATGATCTTGCGCCTGATGGCGCGCCGTCCACTGACGAACTGGCGCAGCGTCAGCGCGGTTTGGCTGATCAGCTGCGCGACCAGCAGTTGGCCCCGCTGCCGGGAGAAGGCACCGCCGAGGGCGACGCCGCGCTGGAAGCGCTGGAACGCGCGCAGCGTGCCATGGAAGATGCCGCCGAGGCACTGGAACAAGGCGAAAGCGGAGAAGCCCTGAACCGGCAGGCAGATGCCATGGAGGCCATGCGCGACGGCCTGCGCGCCATGAACGAGGCCGCCACCCAGAACCAGCGTGACCAGCAACAAGGCGAACAGGGCACTGAGCAAGGCGGCGATGGCGGGCGTGACCCGTTGGGCCGTGACCGCAACCAAGGCGGCGATGTGGGCACCGATCAGGACATGCTGCAAGGTGGGGACACCTATCGCCGTGCGCAGGACCTGCTGGAAGAATTGCGCCGCCGCTCGGCCGAGCGGGACCGGCCAGAAGCGGAACTGGATTACCTGCGCCGCCTGCTGGACCGTTTCTGACCGCCGCACCCCCCTTGGCCACTTGACGCAAACACGCCCGCACCCTATACGCCACAAGGTCTGCGGTCGGATTCGGCCAGCGGACATTTTTCTGTATGGGCGCATCTGCCAACTTCGGGCAGGTTTGGTTCAGCAGAAAGCGGCGAATGAAAAGCACGACTGACCTCTGGCGGGCACATTTGTGGACCCGGACGAAGACCAGAGCTATCAGCCAGCGTTACATCAGCGGGACAACCGCGCGATTTTGAAAGGGCGAGCGATGAACCTTATCGCACAGATCGAAGCCGAGCAGATTGCAGAGCTTGGCAAGGAAATTCCGGATTTCAAAGCGGGTGACACCATCCGCGTTGGCTACAAAGTGACCGAAGGCACACGCTCGCGCGTGCAGAACTTCGAAGGTGTGTGCATTGCCCGTAAGGGCGGCGCAGGTATCGCTGCGTCCTTCACTGTGCGCAAGATTTCGTTTGGCGAGGGTGTGGAACGTGTATTCCCCCTCTATTCCACGAATATCGACAGCATTGCCGTTGTGCGCCGTGGCCGTGTGCGCCGCGCCAAGCTGTATTATCTGCGTGACCGTCGCGGCAAATCGGCCCGCATCGCAGAAAAGTCCAACTACCGTCCAATGGACGCAAAAGCTTAAGGAGCGGGCGAATGAAAGCCGATACCCACCCCGAATATCACATGATCAATGTGAAAATGACCGATGGCACCATCGTTCAGATGAAATCGACATGGGGCGCCGAAGGCGACACCCTGTCGCTGGATATCGACCCCTCCGTGCACCCCGCATGGACAGGTGGTTCGTCGCGTCTGATGGATGCCGGCGGCCGTGTGTCGAAGTTCAAGAACAAATATGCAGGTCTGGGTTTCTGATCCCCGCTGCAAGAATGTTTCGGGAAAAGGCGCGGTTTCGCGCCTTTTTTCTTTTTTATCATATGGTTGATCTGCCGCGTCGCCTGCTTGCACATATCTGTTACCGGGCATAGAAGGTTCCAGAGGCAACGCATCAGGGCAATCGCATGGCGCATATCATCGTGGTCGGAAACGAAAAGGGCGGTTCGGGCAAATCGACCGTTTCCATGCATGTTTCTGTGGCCTTGGCGCGCATGGGCAAGCAGGTCGGCGCAATGGATCTGGACCTGCGCCAGCTTAGTTTCGGGCGCTATATTGAAAACCGCCGCAATTTCATGGGTAAAAGCGGGATTGACCTGCCCATCCAGAATTTTCAGCCTTTGCCTGAAATCGATCCTGCCAGCCTGCCGGACGGGGCAAACCTGTCCGATGCGCGGATGTCCGCAGCGCTGGAGTTGCTGGAGCAGACCTGCGATTACATCGTCATCGACTGCCCCGGCGCACATACGCGGCCCAGCCAGTTTGCGCATTCCGTGGCCGACACGCTGATTACGCCCATCAATGACAGCTTCATTGATTTCGACCTGCTGGCCAGAACCGACCCCGACACGGGCAAGGTTCTGTCGCCGTCAATCTATTCGGAAATGGTGTGGAAAGCGCGCCAGACCCGCGCACAGGCCGGTTTGCGCCCGCTGGACTGGATTGTGTTGCGCAACCGTCTGGGCACTGTTGCCATGCACAACAAGCGCAAGGTCGGGGATGCATTGCAAGAACTTAGCAAGCGCATCGGGTTCCGTGTGGCAGCAGGCTTCAGCGAGCGTGTTGTGTTCCGTGAATTGTTCCCGCGCGGCCTAACCCTGCTGGATCTGCCCGACATTGGCAATGAAACCATGACAATGTCGCATGTTGCGGCGCGTCAGGAAGTGCGGGATCTTCTGGTCACCCTTGATTTGCCGGATCTGCGCGTCAATGTCTGAAACAGCCACGACATGGCAGGCGCGCACCAAGGTCATTTGATACCCGGTCAAGGCGCGCATCGACCTTGTCGAAGCCTTGCTCTGGTTCGGGCGCTTTGGTGCCACGCATCGCGGCAAGCATCGCGCCAATACGCGAATTGTCAGTTCCATTCTGGAAAATCGCCATTGCATCACCCTTGAAATCCCTAACTGTGGGTAATCATGGTTAAGTGCTGTGGCAGGAATGTGGCAACCAAAGGGAGTCTCTACGGCACCGTTTCCACAACCGACCGTTGCGCGTCGCGCGGTTTGCGTGCAACGCTGCATGACCAAGGGCAGCGCAACCCGCCCTTGGTGCCATTTCGCAGCAGGTCGTCTGATCAGCGTCTGCGACAGGACCGCAGTTGTTGGTCATACATCTGCGCGCGTGACGCGACGCGGTCCGCGACCCCCAGCAACCATGGTTTGGAATTATAGGACCCGCGTGCAAAACCTGTGTGCCCTTCGTGATAGGCAAGATACAGGTTGCGCGCGTCGTTCAGGGCAATCCCGTTACGTTCCCGCGATTTGTTGGAATACCACCCCACGAAATCGGTCGCATCGCGTATATTCGTGCGGGTTGCTCGGCGGTTGCCGGTTTCGCGCTGGTATTCCTCCCATGTGCCATCAAGCGCCTGCGAATACCCCAATGCCGACGATTGCCGACCCATCGGGATAACCCCCAACGTATAGCGCACGGGTGTGCGGGCATCGCCGATAAAGCGGCTCTCGGCGTGGATGATGGCCATCTGCACCGGCACCGCAACGCCCCACCGGCGTTCCGATGCGCGCATCGCGGCGAAATATTGCGGGCGCTCTGTTGCCAGTTCGCAGGCGTTGTCCAGATTGCGCGGTGCAGAAAAGTCCTGCCTGCCACCACAAGCGGCCAAAATGGCCACGACGAAAAGAAGTGCGTATGTTCTGCTCATGACTGCCTCGGATTTTTTCTTTTAGCATATCGGATTTTGCGCCAAATGAAAGCCTGCCATGGCATGAAGCACACCCTGATTCGGGCCAATTTCCCATATCTGGCGGGTTCGTGAACGCATTATCGCGCTAACCTGATGCCCTTAACGATATTTTCAAGAACTGCGCATATTCTGTATCACGGGTGAATATAGGTGGGTGTGATGCAAAAAACTGACAATGTCAGACCGATAATTATCAAGCGCAAGAAGGTAATAAGCGGCGGCGGGCACCATGGCGGTGCGTGGAAAGTGGCCTATGCGGACTTCGTGACCGCGATGATGGCGTTCTTCCTGATGCTCTGGCTGCTTGGGTCTGCCGATGATGAACAACGCAAGGGCATTGCCGATTATTTTGCGCCCACCCTCAGCTTTCAAAGCCGGTCTTCGGGGGGCGATGGTGTTCTGGGCGGCGATGCAATGTCCGAACAAACCTCGCTGACCGATGACGTTGCCACGCGCAGCCAGATAGAAGGCGAACAAGCCTTGCTTGAAGAACTGGCAGAAACATTTCAGGCCATGTCGGGCCAAAGCGCGCTTCATGAACAAGCGCTCCAGCATGTGAATATCAAGCTGACCGATGAAGGGCTGGTTGTCGAAATCTTTGACCTGCCGGATTCGCAGCTGTTCGATCCGCGCAGCGCGCAGGCCAACCCTGTGTTGATCGTTGTGCTGGATCTGCTGACAGAGGTGTTTGGCATGGTCATAAATCCGGTCGCCATCCACGCACATTCTGCGGGGTTTCCGTCGGTTGTCCTGCAAAACCCGGTCTGGACGCTGACTGTTGATCGCGCGCAGGCGGTGCGGGAACTGCTGACCGCCAGCGGGTTTCCAGAGCCGCGCATGAAGCGTGTCACTGGATATGCAGATCGCAACCTTGCCGTCCCGATGAACGCCATGGACACGCGCAATAACCGCCTTGAGGTTATTTTGCTGCGCACGATGCGGCGCTAACCGCTGGATTAGCGTGTTATTAACGCAGCCCATGCACAATGCAGATAAGAATCATGCTGTGGATGGAGCGAATATGAGCATTTCGTCGTCGATGAACGCGGGCATTGCAGGCTTGCGGGCCAACTCTGCCCGATTGGGAACCATTTCGGACAATATCGCAAATTCGGCGACGCACGGGTACCGGCGTTCAGAAACCGCGTTTCATTCCATGGTCGTCGGGTCCGGTGTCGCGGGGCAGGGGGCATATTCAGCAGGGGGGGTGCGCTCTTCAACCTTTCGGCAGGTGGATCAGGGCGGCTCGCTTATCGGCACGCAGAATTCGACAGATATGGCCCTGTCAGGCCGCGGCTTTTTCCCTGTCACAACAGAACTCGGGGCGCGGCTGAATGACGGGACATCCCCGCTTTTGCTGTCACCGACCGGATCTTTCCGGCTGGACAGCACAGGTGTCATGCGCGATTCTGCCGGAAATGCGCTTCTGGGGTGGCCGGTCGATGCCGACGGGTCCATGCCAGTCTACCCGCGCGACAACATATCCGGCTTGCGGCCTGTCCGGGTCGAGATGAACCAACAGGTTTTTGTTGAAACAAGCATGGTCAACCTTGGGGTGAACCTGCCTGCATCCGCAACATTGCCGGATGCATCAGGCGATTCTCATCTGATGACGATTGATTATTACAACGCGGTCGGGTTGCCAGGGAAACTCTCTCTTGAATTCACGCCCCAACTGGACCCCCTTGGTGCCACGAATACATGGTCACTTGAGTTGACAGACCAAGGCACCGGTGCCGTATTAGGGACCTATACGGTTCAATTCAACGACGCATCGGGGGTCGGGGGTACGCTGCAATCGATCACCAGAACCAGTGTTGAAGGCGATGATTACGACCCGGCCACAGGGTCTTTTGAAATTGATGTGGGCGGGCAGCCGATCAACTTCTTTGTCGGATACTATGGCGAATATGGCGGCATGGTTCAGCGTGGCGTGAACTTCTCACCCGTCGGGGTGGAACAGAACGGCTTCGGGTCTGCCAATCTGGTTGGCTTGACGGTTGATGCCGCCGGAAACCTTGACGCAGTTTTTGATCAAGGCTTTCGCAGAACATTGTTTCGTATTCCAGTTGTGGATGTGCCCAATCCAAACGGCCTGACCGCACGGAACAACCAGACATTTCAATTATCGCGCGACAGTGGGCCGTTCTTCTTGTGGGACGCGGGAACCGGCCCCGTTGGTGAGGTTGTGGGCTACGCCTTGCAGGAATCCGCGACCGATGTTGCTGCAGAACTGACTGCTCTGATCCAGACGCAACGGGCGTATTCCTCGAACGCAAAGGTCATTCAGACCGTTGATGAAATGTTCCAGGAAACCACAAACATCAAACGCTGACCCTTTTTCTGAGTATCCGAAAGGTAATCTGCCATGTCCTTGTCGACAGCGCTTAATTCTGCAGCCAGCGGCTTGCAACTTTCTTCGCGCGGCGCGCAAGTCGTGGCCGACAACATTGCCAATGCCAATACCGAAGGATTTGGCGTCCGGTCACTTACCCAAGCCTCCCGGGTTACGGGCAGCGCGGGAAGCGGTGTTGTCATGACCGGCATTACCCGCGATTCCGACGCGGCCCTTCTGGGTGAAATTCGCGGGGCAAATGCCGCGCAGTCCCACGCTGCAAACCTGCTGGATTTCTGGACCAGCCTTGAAGCGGGCATCGGCTTGCCCGGTGATGCCGGCGCACTTGGAACCCATATCACCACGCTGGAAGAGGCCCTGAAACAGGCATCCATCCAGCCCGAATCTCAAGCCTCGTTACAAAAGGTGGTGTTGGCCGCCCAAGGACTGGTTACGAAAATCAATACTATCGACACCAGCTTGCAAACGTCTCGCGACACCGCAGACGCAAGCATACAACGGGATGTGAACCGTCTGAACTCCATATTTGAGCAGATAGACAAGCTGAACTCCGACATTGCGCGTCAAAAACTGTCGGGTGGGTTCCCGCACGCACTGGAAGATGCGCGCCAGAATCTGATTGATCAGGCGTCTTCGATCATCCCCTTGAAAGAGGTTGCACGCCCCGATGGCAGGGTGATGGTTCTTGGCGCGGACGGAACGGTTTTCGTAGACCGGAATGTCACGCGGCTGGAATTCCAGCGCACGCCGCAGCCCACCGCCGCGGAAAGCGTGGCAACTGGCGATCTGGGACGGCTGGTTATCAACGGGCGCGACGTCAGCGCGACAAGTCCTTTGTTACAATCTGGCAGCATCGCAAGTGCCTTTCAGATCCGTGATGCGCTGGTTCCGCAGATACAACAGCAACTGGATGAATTCTCGGCTGATATTATAACCAGATTTTCAGAATCAGGGGTGGATCCTTCGATTCCCGTTGGCGGTTTCGGTCTTTTTGCCGTTGGTGCAGAAACCATGCTGCCCGCAGACCTGACGGGGATTTCGGGCCGCATTTCTTTGAACAGCGCGATTTCCCCGCAAGATAGCGACACGTTCTGGCGCATCAGGGATGGTCTTTATGCGCCAGCAATAGGTGCAGTGTCAGAAAACGCAGTCATCGCCCGCATGAGTGATGCGCTTCTTGCTGTCACGCCTGCTGCGTCGGGATCGGGTCCAAACGCGCAGGTTCAGGGCCATGCGGCGGCACTCCTGTCCCAGACGGCGGCACAGCGGCTGAACGCAGAATCCAAAACAGCCTATACATCCAGCCGCGCTGCGGCGTTGCAGGAGCTGTTTGGCGCTCGCGGTGTCGATACCGATGCCGAGCTTCAGAAATTGCTTGTTCTGGAAAAAGCCTATGCTGCGAATGCACGCGTGATGGTCGCAGCAGACAGCATGTTGCGCACATTATTGGAGATGTAGACATGAAACCGCTCGCACTTGGGGATATGGCGCGCAGCCATTTGCTGCGGCAAAACAGCAATAGCGTGAAGCGCCAGATGACATCACTGCAACACGAACTGATATCAGGGCAGGTCAATGACAAGCTGCGTCGCACGGGCGGCGAAGCGGCGCTGTTGGCCAGTCTGCAACGATCAATGTCGATGTCGAAAACAAACCAAACGAATGCTGTCACCATTTCAACCTTTCTGAATGCCCAGCAAGAGGCACTGAACAGGGTTTCTGACATTACAAAAGACAAGGCAGCCTACCTGATCAGGCCGGAGTTGTTTTCGACAGATGATCGTCTATCGGGCGCGGTTGACCGTGCAGATGCTGCACTGCGCGACATCACAACACTTCTGAATTCCAGTTTGGGGGGCAAAAGTATCTTTGCAGGCAGGAATAGCGATAGCCCTGCCTTGCGCGATGTTGATGGCATGATCAGTAGTATTGTCAGTATAATTCCAGCGGATGCGGACTATCAGACGATTGATCAAGTTGTCTCTGACTGGTTCGCGCCGGGTGGCGCCTTCGAACTTGAGGGATATATGGGCGGACCAGAGAAAGCCGAGGCGATCTCTCTTGGTGACGGGTACAATCTGCGCCTGGACCTGACTGCCAGTGATACTGCTATTCGCTCCATTCTGGCTGAATTGACAAAGGGTGCTGTTCTAAAGCAAGGACTTCTTTCTGATCAGCCGGACCAACAGCGCCTGCTTCTGCGCAATATTGGCGCAAATCTGTTCTCTGCGGCCTCGGCGCTACAGCTTACGCAAGAGCATCTTGGTATAAAACAGGCGTATACCGAAGAGGCGCGCACAGAAGCGGACGCGTCCTATACGTCTTCTCAGATCGCGCTGAATGAACTGCTCGCGGTTGATGAATATGATGTGGCCTCGCGACTGCAGGATGCCATGGCGCGACTGGATAAGATTTATCTGATGACGGCGCGCTTGTCCCGGCTTTCCCTGAGTGAATATCTATGACGAAATTGCTCGCTGTTTTTCTATGGTGTGTGATTGCGCTGTCTGCACTGACGCCTGCTGCCGCCCAGACAAGACTGAAGGATCTTGTGGAGTTTGATGGTGTTCGTGGCAATGATCTGGTCGGATACGGGCTGGTCGTCGGCCTGAACGGAACCGGTGACGGGGTGCGCAACTCCCCTTTTACCGAAGAAATCATGGTGACAATTCTTGAACGGTTGGGGGTGAATGTCACGGGCGAGCAGTTCAGACCCCGCAATGTTGCGGCGGTTATTGTCACGGCGTCGCTGCCGCCCTTCGCCCGCGCAGGTTCACGTATAGATGTGTCCGTCTCGGCCATTGGTGATGCATCCAGTTTGCATGGCGGCACGCTTGTCATGACCCCCCTCAACGGGGCGGACGGGAACATCTATGCCGTGGCACAAGGCAGCATTCTGTCAGGGGGGGTCAGCATCGCGGGAGAGGCCGCCGCTGAAATTCGCGGCGTGCCAACCTCGGGTGTGATTCCGTTTGGTGGCCGCATCGAGCGCGAGGTCGAATTCGCATTGTCATCGTTGAGAACCTTGCGGTTGTCACTGAGAAACGCCGACTTCTCGACAGCAGAAACGATTGAGCGCGCGATAAATGCGCAGGTGCAACGAAACATTGCGACGATGCTGGATTCTGGCACCGTTGAGATTGATGTGTCCCGTGCCAATGTTGCCTCAACAGCCCATCTGATCAGCCGGATTGAGAATATTCTGGTCGTGCCGCAAACGCGCGCCCGCGTTGTGATGGATCAGCGGTCCGGCACTGTGGTAATAGGCAGCGATGTTCAAATCAGCCATGTTGCGGTTTCGCAAGGCACATTGACGTTGCGTGTCGAAGAAGCGCCGCTTGTGGTGCAGCCCAATCCCTTCACCGAGGGAGAGGCCGTGGTGGTTCCAAGAACGCGGGTCGGGCTGGAGGATAATAACGAGCTTGCCTTGTTCGAGTTACCGGCCGCGACAACACTTACCGATGTTGTTGAGGGTTTGACTGCGCTGGGCGTCGGGCCGAGGGAGTTGATCGATTTGCTAAGCACCATCCATGCGGCGGGTGCGCTGCATGCCGATCTGCTTATTCGTTGAGGGGGTAGCGAGTTCGCATCGTTTCGGGCTGGCCGTTCTTCCAGCGGTTTTGGGCGCCTGAAATACAAATGAAGGCATGGCTGTGTTCATGTGATCTACATGCACTGGTTCGTTACGGCACATAGTGTCGAGGGGGTGAAGGTTCACCTGCCCGGTCAAGGCAATGCCATGGGATGCCAAAACCTTGGCGGCCCAATGCGCGCGCGTCAGGTCGTAGGGCGGCCCCGTTTCCCCCTGCGCTGGGGCGGGAGGAGTGGATCGGGGCGGCGCGCATGGCCGCCCATGCCTGACCTTGTTCGTCTGCATTCAGGCGACAGATTCCAGCCTGTTCACAGCGCGTTCGAGGGGCCGAACACCGCTGCCCTGCATTCTGCGATATGCTTTATATGCCGGTTACCAGCCGGTGACCCTGTGCATGATACAGCTGCAATACCCCGATCAACCGTGCCTGCCGCCAGCTTGTTCGCGTGATCAGCAACGTTGGTGTGTCGGGTGCGGCGTGCAGGGCATCCGATACAGTTGGGGGGGCGCGCACAGCCTCGATTGTAATTTGCGCGCGCGTCAAGGGCACGTTCCGCAACAGCCATTCATCTGCGGGCGTTGTTTCCAGTATGTCGCGCGATAGCCCCTGAACGGTTGCAGGCAGCAACCAGCGATGTTCGACCTGATGGGGCGCACCATCGGCCAGATGCACCGCCGCGATAAACAAAAGCGGCGTCCCGGCAGGCAGGCCCAGTTCTGGCGCAAGCGTCGGGTCGGGCAGCCGTTCGCCCGCGTCCAGCAGTTGATACCCTGCGACATGCCCCGCCTTGCGGATTGCTTCGGCGATGATGGGCACATCAAGCGGGGCCTTGCGCACGGGATTGGCCGAAACGGTGGTCCCGCCCTTGCGCTTGCGGTCCAGAAATCCCGCTGTTGCCAGATCGCGCAGGGCACGCCCGACAGTGGAACGTGTGCAATCGTAATGCGCGGCCAGTTCCACTTCGCGTGGAATCTGGTCGCCGGGTTTCCAGACACCCGACTGGATGCGCCCCAGAAGGTCGCGGCGAATGGCCTTCCAGTCGGCTTTTCCAGAGGGGCCAGAAGGGGGTGTCACATCACATCTCTCAATCGTGCCAGAACGCGCCGGTAGTCGGCGGTGATCGACGCCTTGTGGATATGCTCGCCCGCACGCACCATATGCCGGCCCGCCGACCAGACATCAGCAATGCAGTGATTATCGCCCGAAAAAATCACTGTATCAAGGACCATATCCCCGCAGCGCCCCTCTAGGTCAGGTTGGTGCCCGTCCAGCGCGACAAGATCTGCCCACAAGCCTGTCGCAATCGATCCGGCGGCGCGTCCGGCAGCCTGTGCCCCGCCGGCTGCCGCGCCCTGCCACAGAACCCGCCCGGTCGAGCATTCGCGGGTTGCCAGAACAGCGCGGCTGTGGTCGCGCAAACGTTGCGAATATTCCAGCCCGCGCAATTCTTCGGTCAGGGAAATGCGAATGTTTGAATCACTGCCAATGCCGAACCGCCCGCCATGTTCCAAAAACCGCGCACCGTCAAAAATGCCGTCACCAAGGCTGGCTTCGGTCATCGGGCACAACCCTGCAACCGCGCTTGATCCGGCCAGCGCGACAGTTTCCGCCGGGGTCATCTGGGTGCAGTGGATCAGGCACCAACGATCCGACAGTGGCGCATTGTCCAGCAGCCATTCCACAGGCCGCGCGCCAAGTGCCGCGTGCACTTCGGTGACTTCTTCAAGCTGTTCGGCCAGATGCATATGCACAACGCGCGGCCCCGCAAGTTCGGCGCAGAACGCCAGATCATCCGGTTGCACAGCGCGCAGCGAATGGGGCGCAATGCCAAGGGCGCTGTCCGCAGGCAGGGCGGCAAGGGTTTTGTCCGTGGCGGCCACCAGTTGCGCGAACTGGTCGCGGGTATTGCCGAAACGCCGCTGGCCCGGTGCAAGGGGGCGGCGGTCGCACCCGCCAAACCGGTACAGAACCGGCAGCAATGTCAGGCCCATGCCAGTTTGTTCGGCGGCGGCGCAAATGCCGTCGGCCATTTCCGACAATTTGTCATAGGGGCGGCCGTCAGGCTGGTGGTGCAGGTAGTGAAATTCCGCCAGCGCGCCGAACCCTGCCTGTAGCATTTCCATCTGCACCATGGCCGCAATCGCGCGGGCGTCATCGGGTGTCAAATGGTCCAGAAAGCGGAACATCAACCGCCGCCATGTCCAGAATGTGTCGCGCGGGTCGGGGCCGCGCGCTTCGGTCATGCCCGCCATGGCGCGCTGGAATGCGTGGCTGTGCAGGTTCACGGGCGCGGGCAAAAGCGTGTCTACTGCATGCCCTTGTCTGGGTGCATCGGCGGTGACGGACGCAATCCGCCCCAGCGCGTCAACATGCACCAGCACATCATTCGCCCATCCGTTTGGCAGCAAGGCCTGCCGTGCCCAAATCATCTGATCGTTTTTCATCTTCATATTGACACTGTTATTATGCTTACGCATATTAATGGCACGAACTTTACGCGAAGGGAATAGCCCAGTGCAAGACAGTGCCGCAGCCAGCCCGAAGGGTCAGCCCTTCTGCGTCCGTCAGGGCGGCAGCCCGCTGGTTCTGGCGATCCCGCATGCAGGCACGCATATCCCTGATGATGTGAGCATGGCGCTGAACGACACTGGCCGCGCCCTGTCGGATACCGACTGGCATATGGACCGTGTCTATGATGGGTTGCTGGATGATGTAACAGTCGTGTCGGCGCGGTTTCACCGCTATGTCATTGACGCCAACCGCGACCCGTCCGGTGCCAGCCTGTATCCGGGGCAGAACACCACGGGGCTTGTGCCACTGACGGATTTTGACGCAAACCCCCTGTGGGCGCTTGAGCCGGATGCCGAAACGATTGACGCCCGCCGCGCCCGGTTCCATGCGCCCTATCATGCTGCACTGAGCGCAGAGCTGGCGCGCGTCAGGGCGCTGCACGGCTTTGCCATTCTATATGATTGCCATTCCATCCGGTCCGACATTCCGTTTCTGTTTGACGGCACATTGCCGGATTTCAATATCGGCACCAATCATGGTGTGACCTGTGCGCCAGCCCTTCAGGCGGTGGCCTTGCGCCATTGCGCGGCGGCGGCGGGGTTTAGCCATGTGGTGAATGGTCGCTTTGTGGGTGGCTGGACAACGCGCCATTATGGCCAGCCTGATCAGGGCATTCATGCCATCCAGATGGAGCTGGCCCAATCCACCTATATGCAGCAATCCCCGCCCTGGGCCTGGGATGACGACCGCGCCGCGCGTTTGCGCGCGGTTCTGGGACCAATGTTGCGCGACATCGCGGCACTGGACCTGTCTTGAATACAACTGAAGAAACCCCAACAAGGAGTGACACTATGAAACATATCACCAGATCACTATGCGCGCTGACGCTGTCGGCGGTGGCACTTGGTGCGCCCGCACTGGCACAGGAACGCGTGTTTGTCGGCATCGCGACCGGCGGCACCGGCGGCACATATTACCCGCTGGGCGGCATGCTGGCGCAGCTGATTTCCAACACCGCAGAACTGGAAGGCAAGCGTATTTCCGCAACGGCCGAAACCGGTAACGCATCGGTGGCAAATGCCGGTCTGCTGGCACAGGGCGAGATTGAGACGGCCTTTATCGCCGCCGATATTCTGGATGCCGCCTATCGTGGCGCCAACCAGTTCGAAGGCAATGCTGCCGAAAACATTCGCGCGCTAGGCTCGCTTTATCCCGAAACCGTGCAGCTTGTGGCACGCGCGGGCGCCAATGTGACCAGCTTTGCCGATATGGCCGGAAAATCCGTATCGTCCGGGTCGCCGGGTTCGGGGCAGTGGCAGCTTCTGGGCGACCTGCTGGAAGCCCACGGCATGACCCGCGAGGACGTGTCTGAAGATTATTCGTCCTTCGCGCAATCGGCGGACAAGCTGCGCGATGGCAATCTGGATGCGTCGCTGATTACTGCGGGTATTCCCACAGCGTCGATCACCGAACTGGCCAATGGCCATGATATCACTGTGGTGCCGCTGTCGGGTGCGGAAATTGCGGCGCTTCAGGAAGTGCAGCCATATTACGCATCGGTCACGCTGCCCGCAGGCACTTATCGCGGCATAGACGCGGATGTGGAAACGCTGGCCGTGCGCGCAATCTGGGCCACACATGCCGATCTGGACGAAGATCTGGCCTATGCCATGGTCAAGGCACTGTATGAAAACACCGAAACGCTGGCGCAGGTCCATGTCATGGGCGGCCAGATTTCGCTGGAAACCGCGCTGGAATCGGTATCGGTGCCGCTGCACCCCGGTGCGGAACGCTTCTACCGTGAAATGGGCCTGATCGAGTGATCGGCTTTGGCAAGTGCCGCGTGTTTGCGCTTGCCATCCTGATTTTGGTCATGGGCGGCCCTGCTGCCGCCCATGACTGCACGCCGCGCGCGCTTGATGTGATCCATGTGCAAGATGGCACGACGCTGGCAAGTTTGCCCGCGCAACCCTTCACGCTGGTCTGGCGCAATTCCGTGACCCATAGCCTGGTTCAGGCCGATTATATCCTTGGCCCGCAGGGCCAGATCATCCAGATCGCGGAACGGTTTGCGGCCCATGGCCCCGGCATGGCCCATGATGGCGCAGGCTGGCGGATCGAGGGCGGGCAGATGGTGATCGACCTGCACCGCGACGTCGGGCGGCTGATCCTGCGCAGTGCGCCCGCGCATGAAAACCGCCTGATCGCAGGCGACACGGTGATCGACCTGACCCAGTGGCCCGCCACCCCGCTTGAAATACGTTCGCCCGATTGCAAGGACCCCCCGCCATGAGCACATCTGCCCCCAAAAGCGACCTGACCGCCGCCGAAATGGAAGCGCTGGTTCGCAAATATGACAGCGAAACCAATTTTCGCCGCCTGACGGGTGTGACAGGGCTTGTGGTGACGCTGGCCTGCATCGTGCTGAGTGTGTTTCACATTTACACATCGGGTTTCGGGCTGCTGAATGAAGTCATGCACAGATCTGTGCATATGAGTTTCATCATGCCGCTGGTGTTTTTGTTGTTTCCGCGCACGCGTGCGGAAAAACCGGCGCGCGCATGGGGGTTCGGGCTGGCATTCGCGGCGTTCTATGTCTTTTTGGGCGTGCAACTGGCCGATGCCCTGACAGGGCGCATACCAGACATGGCGCGCTGGGGGCTGATTGGCGTCAGCTTCGCGCTGGCGCTGACCGCGCTGCCCATCAACGCGCTGGGCGGGCAGGGCAACCGTGTGTCGGTGATGGACTGGCCGCTGGCCATCGCGGGTGGCGGGTCATCGCTGTATCTGATTGTATTTTTCGATTCGATCTTCATTCAGAATGTCGGGTTCCCGCAGCCGCTGGATTATGTGATGGGCCTGCTGGCCATTATCATGGTGCTGGAAGCCGCCCGCCGCACCATGGGCGAGGTGCTGCCCGTTATCGGCACATTGGCACTGCTTTACGCAATTTTTGGCCCCTATTTGCCGGGTGATCTGGCACATCGGGGCTATAATATCATCCGGCTGGTCAATCACCTGTATCTGGGCACCGAGGGGATTTACGGCATTGCCATCGGGGTGGTGGCGACATTCGTGTTTCATTTCGTGCTGTTCGGGGTGCTGGCGCAGAAATCGGGGCTGGGTCAGTTGTTCATTGATCTGGCCAGCATTGTCGCAGGCCGCTACGCGGGCGGGCCTGCCAAGGTGGCGGTGGTGTCATCGGGGTTTTTTGGCATGATCTCCGGCTCTCCGGTGGCGAATACGGTGACGACGGGTGCCTTCACCATTCCGATGATGAAGGCCAAGGGGTTTTCAGGCCGGTTTGCCGCCGCGACCGAAGCCTCGGCCAGTTGTGGCGGGCAGGTGACCCCGCCCATCATGGGGGCGGCCGCGTTTGTGATGACCGAAATGCTGGGCGTGCCTTATAACGAGTTGATCCTGATTGCCATTATTCCCGCCGCATTTCATTACCTGTCCACGCTGTTCATGGTGCATCTGGAAGCGAAACGCCTGAATCTGGAAGGGATTGCGCCCGACAAACTGCCGCAATTCATGGATGTTCTTGCGCGGTCGTGGCACCTGTTCATTCCGCTTATTGTCATGGTCACGCTGCTGTTGATGAAATTCACCCCGTTTCTTGCGGCCTTCTGGGGGATTATCCTGACGATCGTATGTTCCTTTATTCCGGTCACGCTGCAACTTGTGGGTTTGGGGCGGCGCATGGATGCCAGCAGCGCACTGACCCCGATGAAGTTGCAGGACGCGCTGAAAAGCGGCGCGCAGCAATCCATCGCCATCACGGCGGCCTGTGCTTGTGTGGGCTTCATTCTGGGGGTCACAACGCTGACGGGTATGGGGTTCAAATTCTCTGGTGCGGTGATTGACGGTGCCGCATGGATGGGGGCCACGATTTCCGCACTGGACCCGCTGGGTTTCTTGTCGCAGAACGGCACAACGCTGTTTTTCGCGCTGATTTTCGTGGCGATTGCCTGCATCATCATGGGCGCGGGGATTCCCACAACGCCCACCTATATCATCCTTGCCGCCATCGCAGCACCCGCCTTGCAGCAACTGGGCGTGCCGCTTCTGGCCACGCATTTCTTCGTGTTCTATTACGGGGTTCTGGCCGATATTACGCCGCCGGTGGCCTTGGCCGCCTATGCGGGTGCAGGGATTGCGAAATCCGACCCCATGAAAACCGGCATGACGGCGTTCCGCCTGTCCATGGGCAAGGCGTTGGTGCCGATGATGTTCATCTATGCGCCCGCGCTGTTGTTCATTGATTTCACATGGTGGGATTTTATGCTGGCGCTGTCGTCAGGGGTGCTGTCCATCGTGGCGCTGTCGGTGGCCTATATCGGGTTTTTCAAGACAAGTGTGGAACGGTGGGAAAAATGGGTGCTTAGCCTTGCCGGGCTGGCCTTGGTCGCCCACGACCTGACGACGATTGTTCTAAGTGCAACGGTGGTGCTGGCGATCTTGTGGCGCAACAGTCGCAAGCCGCCCGATACAGGCGTGCCGCGACCGCAAGACTGACGGTTTGCCCAAATGACAAGGCCCGCACCTGAAACCGGTGCGGGCCTTTATCCTGGGTCATTGGTGCCGCATCAGGGACGCACGGCCACCACTTCGATTTCAACCAGCCAATGCGGGTTTGCCAGACCGGCCACTTCAAACACCGAACGGGTGGGCAGGTTGGGCTGGTCTTCGGTGCCAAAGAACTGGACATAGCCATCCATGAAACCGCCGAAATCCATCTGGCCGCTGTCATCGGCCACCAGATAGACCTGCATTTTCACGACATCCGACATCGTCAGGTCCAGATCTTCCAGCGTGCTGTTGATCCGCCCCAGAACGGAGATGGTCTGCGCTTCGGTGTCGCCGAATGCCGCTGCGGTGTTGGGTTCCGCGTCCGTGTTCGTGACACCGGGGACCGCGCCGCTAAGGTAGACCAGTGTTGCATCTGCCGGAATTTCAACGGCGCGCAGGATTGGGAAATCTGATCCCGGATTTTTGTGGCGCACGACTTCGGCCTGCGCGACACCGCCCAGCAAAAGGGATGCAGCAAGTGCCGGAAGAAGGGTTTTGTTCAACATATCTCGTTCCTTGATGATGAAAGTAATCCTGGCGGCCAGCCACACGGGACCGGCCACCACTTTTGTATGAGGTGTCAAGACGCGTGTTCGTCAGCGCGTCTGGGACACCATTTCAGGCGTCGCCGGATCGTCGGGGTAATCGTTGCCGAAACTTGTCCGGATGTAATTGACCACTTCGGCAATCTGTTCGTCATCCAGCACGCCGCGCAGGGGCGGCATGGCCGCCTGACCGTGCAGCGTCAGCATGACGGCATATTCCGGGTATTCCAGCGTCGGGTTGTCCGCCAGTGCGGGATAGCTGGCCGCGCCGGTTGCCCCTTGGCCATCCGGCATGTGACAGCTTGCGCAGACGGCCTTGTAGATGCCTTCGCCGGTTTGCTGTGTCAGCACATTGCGGCTTTCGAACCACGCGGCGCTTTCATCGGCGATGGCGGGGACCGCCGCGATGCTTGCTGCGAACAGGGCGGGGGTGAATAGTTGGTGCATGCGCATCGGTTATTCTCCTGCTGCGGCGATTGCGGTTTCGTTCAGGCGGCGGATGGCATCCAGCGACGACAGAACCGCCCCTTCCATCCATGCAGGAAGATAGGACAGATGCTCGCCCGCGCAGACAATCCGGCGGTCCATCGCCACCGCATCATCATATTGGGCCTCCTTGTCCTGCCACAGCCCGTAGCAGCCCAGTGTCCACGGCACACGGTGCCATGCCACGGAAACCCCTGCCTTGAATTCTTCGGCCATTTGCGGGTGAATCTGGCTGCCCCATTCCACGGTGCGGCGCACGCGGTCTTCGGGTTCGATTGACGAATACTGATACGCCAGCGCCCCCCAGGAATAGGCCCCCAGAACAACGCCGGGTTTGTCCGACAGATAGTCATTCGACGGATAGGAGATTTGCGAGATGGGCAGGTCGGTATAGGTGGTCCCGCCGTAGATATGCTCGTCCTCTTCCCAGAAGCGGCGCTTGAATTCCAGCCCGACCTTGATGGATGCCGCGTAGTGCATGGTCTGGATCACGTTCGCCAGCGGGCCAGAGAAGTCATGGTCAATCTGGCTCAGAATCGAGAAGGGAATCGTGCAGACGCAATAATCCGCGCTGGCAGTTTCTTCTGCGCCATCATTTTCCAGATCCTCATAGGTGACCGACACGCCATCATCATCCTGCCGGATCTGGGTGACGCGTTTGCGATAGCGCACCAGATCGCCTAGGTTGTCGGCCATGGCACGCGCAATCATGTCCATACCGCCCTTGGGCTGAAAAATGGGCATGGACCCGTTCAATGCCTCGCTGGTGGCAAGGCGCGACCACAGGCCGGAATCCAGCAAGGTGGACAGGTCCAGAATTTCATTGGCAATAGGCGCGCCATCGACACCACCACCGGGCGGGCGTTCATAGCCGCGGCGCGAACTGGCGTCATTGCCGGACACATAGGCGTTGTCACTGTTCAGCGCGCCAAAGGTGCGCAGACCGGCCAGCAGGTTTTCCTTGTCTTCATCCGACAGCACCTGATCCAGCGCGCCCTGATCGGTGACCTTGGACAGCAGGTCGGAAATATGGCCACGGAAATCGGCGTTGATTTCGCGGTAGCGCACGGGCTTTCCGTCAAATGCGTCGACCGAATGCACATAGGCATGGTTGTTGATCTGGATCAGCGGTTCCAGTTCAACACCCAGCCTGCGGCAATAGTCCAGAATGCCATAATGGTTATAGGGCACACGCCACGGACCGGGGTTGAAGTAATTGCCTTCTGCAAAATCCACGGTCTGGGTAAAGCCACCCAATTCTTCATAGGTGTCGCCTGCGCGCATGGTCCAGCAGCGCCCGCCTGCCACATCGCGGAATTCCAGCACTTCGACATCATAGCCTGCGTCGCGCAATTCCATCGCGGCGATCATACCGGCGATTCCAGCCCCAAGAACAAGCACTTTTGTCCCTTCCGGAGCACGTTCAAGTTGTATAGGCCCATCATAAGGTGACGCATGCGCGACCCCCATCATACCCATGGCCTGATACATTGCCGCGGCGCCACCAGCGGCGCCGACCATCGTCAGGAATTCCCGCCTTGATGGATTAGGTGTTGAATTATCAGCCAAAATGGCCTCCTTTAGTTTCATGTCCGGAAACATTTTGTGACGGGTGCGACATTTTGTCAAGCAAAGCGCCCTGCTAATACCGGCTGAAATCATTCCCTGACGGAATGAACCAACGCCAAACAGGTGATCAACCATAGATTGATTTCCCGCATGTGGCGGGCGTATTGCAATCTGCGGTTCAGATGATGACAGTTCGGGTCAGGTGCATCGGGGAACGCCGCTATTTATGTGCCCTGCGGGCCGCGATGGTTATCTAGTCCCCAAGCGGCAGCGGAACCGTGCGCCCGTGATATGCCGTCAGCGAAGCGCGCACGCGGCGCAGATATTCGGAACTCAGTTCTGGGCGCTCGCGGGCGACGGACAAGGCCAGCGCGTCCAGCACAATCAGCAGTGAAAACCGGATGGCGGTTGGCTTGAAAATATCGGGATGTTCGGGAATCGCGAATGTGATCGGTATTGCCGCCAGTTGCGCCAGCCGGCTGTTGGGGCTGGTGATCGCGATGGTGGTTGCGCCATAGCTGTTGGCAATCTTTGTCGCTGCAATCATGGCGTCCACCTCGCCGCTGGCGGAAAAGACCACCAGCACATCCTTGGCCCCCAATGTCGCGGCCTGCATTTGTGCCTGATAGCTGTCATTGACATAGGATGCAGGAATCCCGATTCGGAACAGGCGGTTTGCCGTTTCCATGGCCATCATGGACGACCCGCCCCCGATCCCTGCTGCAAGCGTGCGCCGACCTGTGCTTAGCGCGTGTTTTGCGGCTTCCATCTGGGTGTGGTCCAGTTGGTGGCGCAACATGGCGGCTGCCGAATGGAATGCCGACAGCACATCATCTACGGCGGTTTCTGTGCCGGTCGGGTGGTCGCCGGGGTCCGTGTCGAAATACTGCATGCTGACGGCAAGGTTCTGTGCCAGCCGCAGCTTGAATTCACGAAAGCCGTCACTGCCCAGCGACCGGCAAAACCTGACCACTGTTGGCGTGCTGACACCGGCGCCCGCTGCCAGTTCGGCAATGGTCATATTGCTGATCCGCATCAGATTGGCCTTGACGTAATCGGCCACTTTCTGTTCGCGCGCGGCCAGCTTGCCATCCAGCCTGTCCAGTGCACTGATGACATCCACGACACCGATCTGCGCACGGTTTTGCAGTTTCACGTTGGGGGGCGGTGTCGGGTTGTCGGCTTTCATAGCGGCTCCAATATGAAACTTAGCTTCATTTCTATGGCGTTTTTGCGGAAATCTGCAATAAATTTGTCCCTAAAAGGAACTTCAGTTACAAATTACACTTGTTAGCCCGAATTTTGCTGATATATGTAACGCAATTACAAATACGCGGCGCCGCATCATACCGCAGCGCTTGTGCAAGTCCGGAAGGGAACTGACTGATGAAAGTGTTCTGTGCGTCCATAGCAACCGAGACGAACACATTCTCGCCCTTGCGCACAGACCTGTCGGATTTTCACGAAAGCTTCTATGCGCCCCCCGGCAAGCACCCTGAAACGCCGACATTATGTTCGGCCGTGTTTCCCGAATTGCGGGCGCGCGCGCAGCGTGGCGAGATTGAGCTGGTCGAAGGGACCGCCACATGGGCCGAGCCTGCCGGTCTGGTCAGTGCGCAGACATGGGCGCATTTGCGCGACGAAGTGCTGGGGCAGTTACGCGCAGCCATGCCGGTGCAGGCCGTGGTCATGGGGCTGCATGGCGCGATGATTGCACAGGATTGCGTGGATTGCGAAGGCGAATTGCTGGCTGAAATCCGCAAGATTGTGGGCCCTGATGTCAAGATTGGCGCCAGTTTCGACCCGCACAGCCACCTGAGCGCCGCGCGCGTGGACAATGCTGACATTATCACCGTGTTCAAGGAATTCCCGCATACGGATTTTGTCGAAGCGGGCGTGGCTTGTGTGGACCTGACGCTGCGCGCCGCGCGCGGGGAAATCCGGCCGGTGATTTCGGTGTTCGATGTGCGCATGATTGATGTGCTGCCCACCAGCCGTGCCCCGATGCGCGGTTTTGTGGACCGTATGCGCGCGCTGGAAGATGCAGGCGCGGCCCTGTCCATTTCTGTGATACACGGGTTCATGGCTGGCGATTCCCCTGATCTGGGGGTCAAGATGGTGGTCATTACCGATGATGCGCAAGCGGCAGGTGATGCATTGGCGCGTAAACTGGGGCAGGAATTATTCACCTTTCGCGGGCGCGCGCGCCCCGATTTTCTGGACCCGCGCGCAGCGCTGGACAAGGTGGCGAAATCCGGCAGCGGGCCAGTGGTCGTTGCCGATGTCTGGGACAATCCCGGTGGCGGGGTGCCGGGCGATTCCACCATCATTTTGCGCCATGCGCTGGATATGGGGCTGCGCGATATTGCCTTTGGCACCATCTGGGACCCGATGGCCGTGCGCATATGTCATGCCGCAGGCGAAGGGGCGCTGTTGAAACTGCGTTTCGGCGGCAAGACATCTGATGTGGCGGGTGATCCGGTCGATGCGGTGGTGCGTGTTGTGCGCGTGCAGCGCGATGCGGTCCAAAGTTTCGGGGCTTCTGTCGTGCCGCTGGGCGACAGTGCCGTGATTGAATTTCAGGGCGTTCAGGTGGTTCTGAACTCCACCCGTTCACAAGCATTCTCGCCGGATTTGTTCACCAATCTGGGGATTGATATCGCGAACAAGCGCGCGTTGATCGTGAAATCCACCAATCACTTTCACGGGGCGTTTGCGCCGGTTGCCGCAGAGATTTTGTATTGCGCCGTTGACGGGCCGTATCCGAATGACCCGCGCCGCACGGAATACAAGCACCTGACCCGCGCAATCTGGCCCATTGTGGCAGACCCGCACGGCACAGACGGGGGTGGATGATGTTTGCGCAGATTGCGACCCCCGCCGTGCTGGTCGATCTGGATATTGCGCAAGCAAATATCGACAGGTTTCAGGCGCATGCCACGCGTGCCGGTGTGGCGGTGCGCCCGCATATAAAGACGCATAAGCTGCCAATGCTGGCCCATGCCCAGATCAGGGCGGGTGCGGTCGGGATAACATGCCAGAAGCTGTCCGAAGCCCGCGCGATGATTTCGCAAGGCGGGATCGCGGATATTCTGATCACCTATAATATTGTCGGCAATGACAAGCTGTCGGAGCTGCGCGCCTTGGCCCAGAAGGTGCGCGTGCGCGTGACCGCTGACAGTCAGGATGTGGTCGCGGGCCTGTCGCGTGCCTTCGCGGATGCGCCGCAGCCGCTGGATGTGCTGGTCGAATGTGACACGGGTGCGGGGCGCTGCGGGGTTCTGACACCTGATGCCGCCTGCGCGCTGGCGCAAACCATCGCACAGGCACCGGGCTTGCGCTTTGGCGGGCTGATGACTTATCCGCCTGCGAATGCGGTGCACCATGTGTCCGACTGGCTGACGCAGGCCGCGCAGCGTTGCGAAGGGGCGGGGCTGCCTGTGTCTGTGATTTCAACCGGTGGGTCGCCCGATATGTGGGCGGTGCAATCCTTGCCATGGCCTACGGAATACCGCGCAGGCACCTATGTTTATAATGATCGTTCGCTGGTGGCGCGCGGGGTGTGCGACTGGGGTGCCTGCGCGCTGACAGTGCTGGCAACGGTTGTGTCCGTGCCCGCCCCCGACCGCGCGGTGATCGATGCGGGCAGCAAGGTGCTGTCATCCGATCTGCTGGGCCTGACGGGGCATGGCCATGTTCTGGGCCGGCCTGATATTTCCATCGCGGCACTGTCTGAAGAGCATGGCATTTTGCATGCCGACACCATCGCGCTGAAGGTCGGTGACCGCGTGCGCATTGTTCCCAATCACGCCTGCGTGGTGGCGAACCTGCTGGACCGCGTGCATCTGCTGCGCGCAGGCGTGCCGCAGGGCGAAACGCAGGTGACAGCACGGGGGCAGGTCTGGTGAATGGCCCGACTGACGAAAGCCGCAGCAATTCTGACAAAACCAAAACAGGAGTGACAAGATGACACTGGAACGCATCGGGGTATCGCGCACAGGCGCAGGTGGCCAATCCTTGCCGTTTTCACCGGCAGTTCGGGCGGGGGATATGATATATGTCTCTGGTCAGGTCGCCATGAAAGAGAATGGCGAGATTGAACCGGGCGGTATCGAGGCGCAGACGCGGCGCACCATGGAAAACCTGAAAGCGGTGCTGGAACTGGCAGGATGCAGTTTTGATGATGTCGTCAAGGCGAATTGCTGGCTGGATGATCCGCGCGATTTCTGGACGTTCAACCGCGTCTATGCCGAATATTTCCCGAATGGCGGCCCTGCGCGTTCAACTGTTCAGGCCACGCTGATGGTCGATGCCAAGGTCGAGGTTGATGTGATCGTCTACAAACCGCAGGCGAAATAGCAGCAGGCCAGTGCCAATGGCAGGCTGATGGTGGGGGCGTATCCTATGACAGAAGATTTGGACATGCCGGTGGATGAGGGCGCGCTGTTGCGCATATCCGGTCTGAAAAAGCATTTCCCGATCACGTCGGGTGTGTTGCAGCGCACAACCGGCCATGTGCGCGCGGTCGAGGATGTTACGCTGTCCATCCAGTCGGGCGAAACGCTGGCGCTTGTCGGTGAATCGGGCTGCGGCAAAAGCACGGCGGGCCGGTTGATCCTGCGGCTGATCGAAGCCACATCAGGCAGCGTTACCTTTCAGGGGCGCGATGTCCGCGGCCTGGACAGTCGCGCCCTGCGCGCCTTGCGGCGCGACATGCAGATCATTTTCCAAGACCCGTTTTCGTCGCTGAACCCGCGCATGCGGGTGCGCGATCTGATTGCCGAACCGATTGTGTTTCACAAACTGGTGCGCGGACGTGCGCAGGTTGAGGCCCGCGTTGATGAATTGATGCAGATTGTGGGCCTGTCGCCCGCGCATCGCGACAAGTTCCCGCATGAATTCAGCGGTGGCCAGCGCCAGCGTATCGGGATCGCGCGGGCCTTGGCGGTGCAGCCCAAATTCATTGTTTGCGATGAACCGATTTCGGCGCTGGATGTGTCCATTCAGGCGCAGGTGCTGAACCTGTTGTCGCAGTTGCAACGGGATTTCGGCCTGACATATCTGTTCATTTCGCATGATCTTAGTGTTGTGCGCTATGTCAGTGACCGCGTGGCGGTCATGTATCTGGGCAGGATTGTGGAACTGGCCGACACGGCGGCCCTGTTCGAAGAACCCCGCCATCCTTATACTGCGGCGCTGCTGTCTGCCATTCCCGTGCCCGACCCCACCTTGACGCGTGACGGGCGTGTGATCCTGTCAGGCGATGTGCCAAGCCCGTCCGATCCGCCGCAGGGCTGCCCCTTTCACCCGCGCTGCACCTATGCGCAGGATATTTGCCGCACCGCAGTGCCGGAGTTGCGCGCCGTGGCGCGCGCATCCGGCAGGCAGGGTGCCGTTGCGTGCCATCTGGCGGATGATCTGACACTTGCGGGCATTCCGACACCTGCGCCGCAGGCTGCAACAGGGGGAACGACATGACCTCGTTTGGCCCCAAATCCGCGCCAGAAGGTGACCCGATGACATCACGACCGCCCGATGACAAAAGGCCAGCCGTCCCTGCATGGCTGATGCGCCTGAACGGTCGCATTCTGTTTGGCGGTGCCTTGGTGTTGCTGGTTGTCATCATCGCGGTAGCTGCACCGCTGCTGGCGACCCATGATCCGCTGCGCGTGCGCATGTCGGGGCGGTTGCTGCCACCGGGGGCCGAACACTGGCTGGGAACCGACAATAACGGCCGCGATATTTACAGCCGCATATTATATGGCGCGCGCGTGTCGGTGCTGGTGGGCGGGGCCGTGGTGGTTCTGTCCACGCTGATCGGGGCGTTTATCGGGTTGGTGTCCGGCTATTTCCGCCGCCTTGACGGGGTGTTCATGCGCTTCATGGATGCGCTTATGACATTTCCGTCCATCCTGCTGGCGATTGCGATTGTGGCCGCATTGGGGGCCAGCACCCAGAATGTTGTGATCGCGCTGACGATCAGTTTTATCCCGCATACGGCGCGCGTGGTGCGCGGCAAGGTGTTAAGCGTGCGCGAGGAAACCTATGTCGAATCCGCGCGCGCGGTGGGATTGGGCGACTGGCTGATTATCCGGCGCTACATCCTGCCCAATGTCATGGCACCGTTGATGGTGCAGGCCACCTTCATTCTGGCGCTGGCCATCATTGCAGAAGCGGGCCTTAGTTATGTTGGCGCGGGCACGCCGCCGCCGCAGCCCAGTTGGGGCAATATTCTGGCCGACGGGCGGTCCTACCTGCACAACGCGTGGTGGATGACCACCTTTCCGGGGCTGTTCATCATGGTGTCGGTGTTGGGCCTGAATATTATGGGCGACGGCCTGCGCGATATGCTTGATCCCCGCATGGAGGCCGGACAATGAATGCACCCGCATCAAAGCAAGGTGAACAACCCGTCCCCAACGTGCTGGAAGTTGAAGACCTGCAAACCCATTTCCGCGCCAAAGGCAAGGTGTTGAAAGCGGTGGATGGTGTCAGCTTCTCGATTGCGGCGGGGGAAACGGTGGCCTTGGTCGGTGAGTCCGGTTGCGGCAAAAGCGTCACCGCGCTGTCACTGCTGCGCCTGATTTCAGAACCGCCGGGCCGGATTGTGGGCGGGGCTGTCCGGCTGGATGGCGAGGATTTGCTGACAAAAACCCAGACCCAGATCGAAGATATCCGCGGCAACCGCGCCGCGATGATCTTTCAGGAACCGCTGACTGCATTGAACCCCATCCTGCGTGTGGGGCACCAACTGGCCGAGGTTATCCGCCGCCACCATCCGCACCGCAAATCGCAAGCGCGCGATGATGTGCTGGACATGTTGCGCAAGGTCGGAATTTCGGACCCGAAGGGGCGCTTGAATGCCTATCCGCATCAGTTAAGCGGCGGTATGCGGCAACGTGTGATGATCGCAATGGCGCTGTTGTCGAACCCGCGGCTGCTGATTGCGGATGAACCGACCACCGCGCTGGATGTCACCATTCAGGCGCAGATTCTGGACCTGATGCGCGATTTGCGCGACCAGTTGGGCACGGCGATGTTGCTGATTACCCATGATCTGGGCGTGGTGGCGGAAATGGCGGACCGCGTGGTTGTGATGTATGCGGGGCGGGTGGTTGAACAGGCCCCCGTGCGCGAATTGTTCGCCAACCCCGCACACCCCTACACGCTTGGACTGATGCGCTCGACCCCGAACCTGACAACGCAGCGCGGCCAGTTGGCAGCGATCCCGGGGCTGGTGCCCACGCTGGCCGATATGGACGGCATAGTTGGATGCAAATTCGCCGACCGATGCAGCTTTGCGACCCCGCAATGCCATGCGTCGGACCCGCCGCTAACCACTATGGGCAAGGACCGTCAGGTGCGGTGCTGGCATTCCGCGCAAGTCCTGCAACAGACGGTGGCACAGCAGGCGGCGGCACAGATTTAAGAATGGTTGTCGGGGTCGCAGCCGATGATCGGGGGATGACGGGCATATTTGTAATTAAAATACAAAAATATGTTGATATACCCCAAATATCTGCGAAAGTGTGAAGCTAAGATACATAATAATCACCAACGGGAGAGAATGACATGAGAAAGCTTTTGAGTTCGACAAGCGCCATCGTTCTGACAGGCGGTATTGCGTTTGCAGGCGCGGCGCATGCCGCATGCGACGGCACTTATGGCGGGGTGCTGAATATCGCAGGGCCGCTGCCACTTGTGACGCTGGATCACATGATGATCACACAAGAACCGACGGCCCCCAGAAATGCCGTCTATGAACAGCTTGTCGCACTGGACGCCAATCTTGCGCCGCAGCCTGCACTGGCAACCGAATGGCAACTCAGTGATGATGGCCTGACATGGACATTCACATTGCGCGAAGGGGTGCAGTTCCATAACGGCAAGATACTGGACGCCGAAGATGTTGTCGCATCTTGGGAACGCTACAGCGAAGTCGGGTCGCGCCGGTTCGAGTTGGCCGATGTGGACCGCGTTGAAGCTGTGGACGCCCTGACCGTCGCGGTGCATCTGTCGCAGCCCTACGGGGCCTTGCTGGAATCCATTTCGGCCATGTCCGGGGCATGGGCCATCATGCCCGCAGACATCGCGCGCGAACTGGGCAGTGACCGCGCGGACCGTGCGGAACATGTGGTTGGCACGGGGCCGTATATGGTCAAGGAAATCGTGCCGGAAATCCGCACCACGCTGGAACGGTTCGACGCCTATACCCGCCATGACGGCGAGGCCAGCTATAACGCCGGTCCGCGCTGCGCCTATTTTGACGAGGTGAATTTTGTCCATATTGCGGACCCGTCCACCCGCGTGTCTGCCCTGCTGACCGGCGAAGTTGATCTGGCAATTCAGGTTCCCGGTGATGAAGCCGACCGCCTGATTGCCGCAGAAAACACCCAAGTGGTTCCCACCAGCCCCGGTGCGCGCGTGTATTTCAAGTTCAATGTCGCAGGCGGCGTGTTTGCGGATTATCCGCTGTTGCGTGACGCGGTGCGCGCGGGTCTGGACACCGAAGAACTGATGTGGGGGTTCGGCCCGTCCGATTATTGGCGCGTGAACAACACCCCGCGTTTCCAGGAACCCCAATGGCCATGGATTGACCAGTCCCACCATTTCCCCAACGACATGGAACTTGCGCAGCAACTGGTCGAGGAGTCGGGCTATCAAGGCGAGGAAATCCGCTTTCTGGTGGTTCCGGGTGGGGCAACCGGCTGGGAAAAAGCCCCTGCCATGGATCAGTATTTGCGTGATCTGGGCCTGAATGTGCGCATGGAAAATCTGGACTCGGCGACGTTTGGCACCGTGCGGCGCGATCTGGACGCATGGGAGTTGAAAGGCGCAGGCGGCGGGTCGCTTGTGGGCCTGCGGTATCTGGATTCCAGTGGCGTTGACCGCAACGGCGACCCATGGCCGAACCTGCCAGATGGCTGGTATGATGTGCTGGACCGCGCCATCAACGGCGAAGATCAGGACGCCCGCGCACAGGCCGCGCAGGAGTTCTATGAGCTTCAGGCCGAATTCAACAACGAGATATGGACAGGTGACATCTTTGTCATCATGGGCGCAAACAGCAACCTGCGTAACATATCCGAGAATGACAGCACCGCGTCTTTCTGGAATATCTGGCGCGAGGAATAAGCACCAGTCAAGCGATTGGCCTGCCGGTAGACCACCGGCAGGCCGCCCCCTTAGGAGCGCGCCCCAATGACCGCATATATCCTGCGCCGATTGCTGGGAACAATTCCCATCATCCTGATTGTCGGTGTGATTACCTTTTTTCTGGTCCAGCTGTCGCCCGGTGATCCGGCGATGTTCTATGTCTCGCCGGATGCGCCCCCCGACGAGGTGGACCGCGTCCGCGAACGGCTGGGGCTGGACCAGCCCGTCATGACGCGTTTTACCTTCTGGTTGGGAGAGGTGTTTCAGGGCAATCTGGGCGTGTCCTTTCATCAAAACCGGCCCGTGCTGGACGCGTTCATGGATGCGCTGCCGGTAACCTTGTGGCTGGCGGGGTTGTCCATGATCATCGCGCTGGTCGTGGGCATTCCGGTCGGGCTGCTGTCGGCGCTGCACCCCAATGGCGCGGTTGACCGTTTCAGCACGATTTTTGTGTTCATCGGCGTGTCGATGCCCAATTTCTGGCTGGGCATGCTACTGGTGCTGTTGTTTTCGGTGACACTTGGCCTGTTGCCAGCGCAGGGGTTCAACACGAACAGTGCATGGGGCGGGTTTCGCAGCCTGTTATTACCCGCGATTACGCTGGGCTATTCCCAGGCGGCGCTGATCGCGCGCATGACACGCTCCAGCATGCTGGAGGTGATGCGTCAGGACTATGTCCAGACCGCCCGCGCCAAGGGGCTGCGCGGTCATGTTGTGCTGGGCAAACATGCCTTTGGCAATGCGCTGAACCCGATTGTCACCGTGATCGGGCTGGCCATCGGGTCACTTGTCGCGGGGTCTGCCGTGGTGGAAGTGGTGTTCAACCTGCCGGGGATTGGCCGTCTGGTGGTCGATTCCGTCATGCGGCGCGATTATCCGATGATTCAGGGAATACTGCTGCTGACTGCGGGGATGATCATTCTGGTCAATCTGCTGACGGATTTGCTGTATGCGCTTCTGGACCCGCGCATCCGGTATGACTGAGCCGCGGGAATAATCGGGGTGTTTTGGGGGCGGCCATGTGCTGCCCCTCTTAAGTTTCCAGCGACGGTGTGGCGTGCGCTTTATTCTGGGGCTTGCATTCATCGTGTTCAGCGCGCATTCAGATAGGCGTGACACAGCCTTTGGAACCAGCATCAATGTCATTGGCGGCCCTTGGATGGTCGGCGTTTTTTGATGATCAGGTGCAATCCGATGAAATGCCTTTGGCGCGCGTGCGGATCGCCACAGTGCACCGTGCCAGAATGACAGCCATTTCGCAGCACGGGCCAGTCCGGCTGATCCTGCCTGCGCGCGCCAACACCGCTGATTTTGCCGTGGGTGATTGGGTGCTGGTTGACGCGGATACGCAAATGGTGGTGCGCAGGCTGGACCGGATCGCGCTGCTGCGCAGGCGGGTCGAAGGCGGGCGCATGCCGCAGCTGATTGCGGCCAATGTCGACACGCTGTTCATCACCACATCATGCAATGACGACCTGAACCCCGCGCGGCTGGAACGCTATCTGGCCCTTGCGAATGAGGCGGGCACCAATCCCGTGATCGTGCTGACCAAGGCCGATCAGGTTGCTGACGTTGAACCCTTTATGGCGCAGGTCGCAGGGCTGCAACGCGGGCTGGCGGTTGTGGCCCTGAATGCAACCGCGCCGGACGCGGCCACGGCGCTTGCGCCATGGTGCGGCGCGGGGCAGACGGTTGCATTGGTCGGATCATCTGGTGTGGGCAAGTCGTCCTTGCTGAACACCCTTGCGGGCAAGTCGGGCGATGATGCGCAACTGACCGGCGGTATTCGCGAAGCCGATGCCAAGGGCCGCCACACAACCACGTCGCGGTCGCTGCATCCGGTTGTGGGTGGCGGTTGGGTGATCGACACGCCCGGTATGCGCACATTGCACATGGGTGACAGTCTGGCCGGACTGGACCAGTTGTTTGCGGAAATCACCGAACTTGCGCCCCAGTGCCGCTTTCGCGACTGCACCCATGACCACGAACCCGGATGCGCCGTTCAGGCGGCTGTCGCCTCGGGCGTGCTGGACGCCGCGCGCGTGGGGCGGTGGCGCAAACTTCAGGACGAAAACCGCATGAACACCCCTGTGCAAACCGGCCCGCGCGGCAACAAGACCACCAAACCCGGCGGCAAGCGCCGCTAGGGCCGCATACCGCGTTCAGACCAGCCGCACGGGTGACGCGGCGTGACCGAATTTTGCGGTGGAACTGCCCGTATTTGACCCCATATACGAAGAAGCGGGCGGCACCCCTGCTGTCGTCCATGTGTAAATTCGGAGAGATGTTGATGCAGCTTCAGGTGAACGGGACAACCCATGATCTGGATGTCGAGGGGGACATGCCACTTCTGTGGGTGCTGCGCGATGTGTTGAATGTTACAGGCCCGAAATACGGCTGCGGGATCGCGCAATGCGGGGCCTGCACTGTGAATGTGGACGGCGAAGCGATGCGGTCGTGCCAACTGCCTGTGTCCGATGTCTGGGGGGCCGTGACCACAATCGAAGGGCTGGCGGCGGGGGGCACGCTTCATCCTGTGCAGGCCGCGTGGATAGCCCATCAGGTCGCGCAATGCGGCTATTGCCAGTCCGGCCAGATCATGCAGGCCATCGACCTGCTGGACCGCAACCCCGCCCCGTCCGATGCAGATATTGATGATGTCATGTCGGGCAATCTGTGCCGTTGCGCCACCTATCCACGCATTCGCGCCGCCATTCATGATGCCGCCGCCACGATGCAGGAGGGCTAGATCATGGGCCGCGCAAAAACCATTGCCCGCCGCACATTCCTGATCGGGTCTGCGGCCATTGCGGGGGGTGTCGCGTTCGGGGCCTATACTGTTGCGCGCCCCATCCCGAACCCGCTGCTGGACCGCATCGGCGAAGGAGAGGCCGCGTTGACGCCTTTTGTCATAATCACCGGTGATGGGATTACATTGATTGTGCCCCGCGCCGATATTGGCCAGGGCATTGAATCGCTGCAAGCGCATCTGATCGCGGAAGAGCTGGACATAGACCCGCATTCCGCAACGCTGGACCCCGGTCAACCCCATGCCGCCTATCATAATTCCGCACTGGCAGCAGATGGCGTGCCGTTTCCGCATTACCATGACGGGGCCATTGCGCGTATCGCGCGGGCCGGTGCGGCGGCTGGTGCGCGGGTCATGGGGTTGCAGTTCACGGGCGGGTCAACATCAACTGCCGATCTGCATGTGGCCTTGCGTCAGGCGGGGGCAAATGCGCGCGAAACCCTGAAACAGGCCGCGGCCAACCGCACGGGACTGGCACGCAGCGATCTGCGCACGAATGATGGCGCGGTCATCCTGCCTGATGACACGCGCATTCCCTATACCGACCTTGCCGCAGATGCCGCCGCGATAGATTTGATCGAAGATGTGCCCCTGCGCATGCCCGCGCAGTGGCGCTTGCTGGGCAAACCGGTGCAGCGCACGGATAGTGTCGCGAAATCCACAGGGGCCATGACATATGGCGTTGATGTGCGTCTGCCCGATATGCTGTTTGCCACGATCCGGCGCAACCCCGGCATTGGCGGGGCCGTTCTGTCGGTGGATGATGCAGCCGCGCGGGCCATGCCCGGAGTGCGCGCTGTGGTGCCGGTGTCGGGCGGCATTGGTGTGATTGCCGACAATACATGGCGTGCGTTCAATGCCGCGCAGGCCGTCACTGTCACATGGGGCGCGCCAGACTATCCTGCCACATCGGCAGAGATGTGGCGTGTGCTGGAAGGGGCGGGAACCCGCGCCAACCGCAACAGCCGCCTGCGCAATGATGGCAAGGTTGATGACGTGCTGGCGCAATCGCAGGTGCTAAGCGCGCAATATCGCGCCCCCTTCATCGCGCATGCCGCGCTGGAGCCGTTAAGCGCAACGGTGCTGTATACCCCCCAACGGCTGGAAATCTGGACCGCAACGCAGGTTCCTGCGGTTCTGCGCGACAAGGCGGCCGAACTGGCGGGGCTGCCACGCGATGCGGTGACGCTGCACCTGTTGCATGCCGGTGGCAGTTTCGGGCGGCGGCTGGATATTGATTATGTGCTGCCCGCGATTGAACTTGCCATGACAGTGCCGGGCACGCCGGTTCAGACCACCCTGACCCGTGAAGAGGACATGACCCATGATTTCCCCCGCCCGATGCATCTGGCGCGGGCGCGCGGGGCTGTGCAGGACGGGCGTGTCCATGCCTTTGATATGGATGCCATCAGCCCGTCTGTGGTGGACAGCTGGTTCGGGCGTATCATGTTCGCGCCCCCCGGCCCTGATGCGCTGATTGTGCTGGGGGCCTATGACCAGCCCTTCGCCATTCCGAACTACCGTGTGACCGGATACAAGGCGCCGCCACTGGTGCCGGTGGGCTCATGGCGTGCGCCCGGTGCCTGTGCCAATACGTTTTTCCATGACTGTTTCCTTGATGAACTGATCCACGCGGCAGGGGCCGACCCGCTGGAAGAACGGCTGCGCCTGATCACGCATCCCGAGTCCCGACGCGTGCTGGAAGCGGTGGGCGAGATGTCGGGCTGGTCGGGGCCGCAGTTGGGCCAGGGGCGCGGGCGCGGGGTGGCCTATGCCTATGCGCATGGTGTGCCCATTGCCGCTGTGGTCGATGTTGCCATGACGGATGCAGGCATCAAGGTTGAGCGCGCATGGATTGCGGGGGAATGCGGCACGGTCTACGACCCCGTCAACGCCGAAGCGCAGGTCACAGGCAGTTTTCTGTGGGGGTTGGGCCATGCGATGGATGCGGAACTGACCTATGAGGACCACGCGCCGGTGCAGACGAATTTTGACCGGTTTCGCGGCTTGCAAATGTATCAGACGCCGCGCCTTGAGGTTCGTTTGCTGGGGCAGGCAGATCATGTGCGGGGCTTGGGCGAGCCTGCAACCTGCGCGGCCGCCCCCGCGCTTGGCAATGCCATATTTGCCGCGACCGGCACGCGCTTGCGCGAAATGCCCTTCAGCAAGGGAATGCAGTTTGCCTGATTTCCGGCTGCTGGCGTGATGTGGTTTTTTGCGGACCCAAAAGTGCGGAGCAAAGGCCGCAGGCCGCCGCGCCATCGGCGGGCCGTCCCGCGGCCTGCCGATACCCGCTGGCTGCACGCCAAGTCTTGGGTGTTCGGGTGTGCCGCCTGTATAAAGTGAACTTCTATAACGTTGGATCGGCAGACCCCGGCCCGCCGATAGCGCGGGCTTTGTGCGCTTTTACTCCGCGCTTCTGGTCGTGCTGATGCCCGCATCGCGCCGAAACGATCAATGAAAATCACGGCTTGGGAACAGGCGCTTGGCCTGTTCGCGCGGGTGGTGTGCGCGCGGCGGGTAGCGCGGCGGGCGTGGCGCGTCATCGGCTTGCGGTGCGGTAAGGCCGATGTCGTGGTCCATCGGGTGGCCAAGCTCGGACAGGCGATGTGACAGATCGTCGATCTGATCGGCAATCAGATGTGCAACACGCCCTTCGCGTTCCAGCCGCCCTGTCACCCGCAGCAGCCGCCCGCCCATGACAACCCGCCGGAAGCGGGCATAGGTTTTGGGCCAGACCACCACATTGCACACGCCTGTTTCATCCTCCAGCGTCAGGAAAATAACGCCCGATGCCGTGCCGGGGCGCTGGCGGGTGATGACCAGACCGCAGACCGACATGCGCCCAAGGGGGGCGGTGACAAGCTGGTCATGCGGGGTCAGGCCGGGGGTGGCGGGGCGCAACAGTTCCATCGGATGGGCGCGCAGGCTTAGGCGCAGGGCGATGTAATCTTCGACCATCTCCTCGCCCAGATGCATGGCGGGCAGGGAAACGGGCGGCTCGCGCAGCCCCTCGCCATCAATCGGGTCGGCAAAAAGGGGCAGGGGCGCGGGCGCGTGAATGGCACGCACCGCCCAAAGGGCCGCGCGCCGTGTCAGGCCCTGACCCATGAAAGCATCGGATTCGGCCAGACGTTCCAGCACGGCAGGCGCGACACCGGCGCGCAACCACAGGCTTTCGGGGTCGGGATAGCCATTGCCGCGCGCGGCGACAATCCAGTCCGCATCGTCCTTGCGGAACCCCTTGATCTGGCGAAACCCCAGCCGCAGCGCCAGCGCGCCATCGCCGCGCCGTTCCAGAAGATTGTCCCATCCCGAATGGTTCACGCAGACCGGGCGCACATCCACACCATGTTCGCGCGCATCGCGCACAATCTGGGCGGGGGCGTAAAACCCCATGGGCTGGCTGTTCAGCAACGCACAGGCAAAAACTGCCGGATGGTGGCATTTCAACCATGATGACACATAGGTCAGCATGGCAAAGGCGGCTGCATGGCTTTCGGGAAAGCCGTAATCGGCAAATCCTTCGATCTGGGCAAAACAGGCATCGGCCACATCACGCCCGTAGCCGTTTGCCAGCATGCCTTGAACAAAACGCTCCCGATGCGCGCCAATCGTGCCCATACGCCGGAAGGATGCCAGCGAACGGCGCAGTTTGTCGGCTTCTTCTGCGGTGTAGCCTGCGCCCACAACGGCAATCTGCATGGCCTGTTCCTGAAACAGCGGCACACCCAGCGTCTTGCGCGTGACCTGTTCCAGCGCGGGGCCAAAGGGTTCGGGGGATTCCAGCCCCTGACGGCGGCGGATATAGGGTTTGACCATGCCGCCCTGAATAGGTCCGGGGCGCACAATGGCCACTTCGATCACAAGATCATAGAATGTGCGCGGCCGCATGCGGGGCAGGAAATTCATCTGCGCGCGGCTTTCCACCTGAAACACGCCCACGGCATCAGCGCGGCACAGCATGTCATAGGTGGCGCTGTCTGCCTGTGGCACGGTGTCCAGCGTCAGGCTGGTGTGTTCATGGGTTTGCAGCAACTCGAACGCCTTGCGAATGCAGGTCAGCATGCCCAGCGACAGGATGTCGATTTTCAGGATACCCAGCGCGTCAATATCATCCTTGTCCCATTCGATGACGGTGCGCCCCTCCATCGCGGCGTTCTCAATAGGGCATAATTCGTCCAGCCTGCCTTTGGTAATGACGAAGCCGCCGACATGCTGGCTAAGATGGCGCGGAAACCCGATAATTTCCCCGATCAGGCGCAGGGTCAGGGACAGGCGGCTGTCGCGCGGGTCCAGCCCCAGTTCGCGCAGGCGCGCGGGGTCCGCACCAGTATTGGACTGGCCCCAGATCTGGCCCGACAGCGCGGTGGTGACATCGGCACTTAGCCCCATGACCTTGCCCACCTCGCGGATGGCGGCGCGGGTGCGGAAATGAATGACCGTGGCGCACAGCCCGGCGCGGTCGCGGGTGTAGCGGTCATATATCCACTGGATTACCTCCTCTCGGCGTTCATGTTCGAAATCCACGTCAATATCGGGCGGTTCGGCGCGGTGGCGCGAAATAAAACGTTCAACCACCATGCCAATCATGTCGGGGCTGACATCAGTGATGCCCAGCAGATAGCACAGGATAGAATTTGCCGCCGACCCGCGCCCCTGACACAGGATGCCGCGCGACCGTGCGTGCGCTACAATATCATGCACTGTCAGGAAATAGGCGGCGTAGTTCAGGTCCGCCACCAGCGCCAGTTCCTTGTCCATCAGCCCCTGCACCCGCGCAGATGCACCCTGTGGGTAGCGCCGTGCCATACCTTCGCGGGCCAGCCGTTCCAGCCGCGCTTGCGGGGCTTCGCCCTGTGCCACCTCGTCGGGGTAGTCATAGCTTAGCTGCCCCAGATCGAAGCCGCAGCGCGCCGCAATGTCCAGCGTGCGCCGCAGCGCGGCAGGGTGGTTGCGATACAGGCGCGTCATGTCGGCATGGCCCTTCAGGCGGCGTTCCGCATTGGGCAGGGCGCGGGTGCCGATCCGGTCGATGGTGATCCCTTCGCGCAGGCATGTCAGCACATCGGCCAGGGGCCTGCGCGCGGCGCGGTGCATCAGCACATCGCCCAGCGCCACCATGGGGGTGCTGGCGCGCAAGGCCATCCGCGCGCAGGCATCAAACCACGCCTGATCACTGCCGTCATAACGCGGGGGCGCGCCCAGAAACACCTGCCCGGGATAGCGCGATTGCAGCGTCTTCAGCGGGGCTGTGGCGTTTGCCAGTTCCGTGGGGGGCAGGGCAATCAGGATCATGCCCTGACAGCCGGTTTCAAGGTCGCGCAATGTCAGGTGGCACCCCCCTTTGGGCGCGCGGCGCTTGCCCTGTGTCAGCAGCCGCGCCAGCCGGTGATAGGCCGCGCGGTCGGTGGGCAGGGCAACCCAGTCCACTGCGCAATCATGCAGCACCAGCCGCGCGCCCACAATCAGCTTCGGCAAAACCGGCAGGTCGGCATGCGGCAATTCATGCGCCGAAACCTGCTGGCGTGATGACGCGTCCATGCGCGTGGCGGACCGCACCGGCAGGCCCTTGCCCGCATCCTCGTGCAGGGTTTTCAGGGCCGACCATGCGCGCACCACACCCGCCAGTGAATTGCGGTCCGTGATGGCAATGGCCGCCAGCCCCAGTTCGGCGGCGCGCAAAACCAGTTCTTCGGGATGCGATGCGCCCGTCAGGAAGGTGAAATTCGATGTCACGCATAATTCGGCATAGCTCATGCGAATTCACCCTGCACATACCAGCCGGGGGTTTGGGGTGTATGAAACAGCCACAGCCTGCGGCCTTGGCGGGTGTGAATGCACCAGTAATCGCGCATGCCTGTCCGCCAGTTCGGGTCGTCGAACCACCATTCCGGCGCAATGCGTTCCGGCCCGATGGCGCGCGCTGTGTGCAGGTGCATGCGCCGCCAGCGAAACCGCGTGGGCGGTGTGGGGCCTGTGGCCGCGATGGGTTCTGGCGCAAACAGGTGCAGGGGGCGGGGCTGGCCACTGCGCCAGCCGCTTTCCGGCGCGCTATGGGCTGCGGGTGCAATCAGGAAGCTGCGTTCGGGGATGTGGCTGTCTGCGGGCAGAAACCGCCGCACGTTTTCCAGCCCGATGCGGGTGCCGATGCGGGTAACCAGATCAGCCAGCCGGTCGGGGGTTTGCGATGTGGTGCCTAATCCGGTTTGCTGCGCAGCCAGCGGTTCTGTCAGTGTGGCCTCCAGCCTGATCTGATCAATGCCAAAACCGGCCTCGACCGTAGCGACACCGCGTTCGAACAAGGGCAGGATGCGGGCCGCGTCACGCATGGCGGCGGCCAGCCGCAATTCCACTTGCTGGCTGCCCTGATCCACCCGCCGCAAGGTCAGCACCAATGCGCGTGCGCCTGTCCCCTGCGCGTGCAGTTTGGCACATAGCGCGTCCAGCAGGCGGCCGGTGGCGGCCATGACATCGCCGACCAGACCAATCGGGTCAGGCAGGGTCAGGCGCACGCCGTAATGTGGCGGGTCCAGCGCGGGGGTGACAGGTTCGGGCATATGGCCCAGCGCCTGATCCAGCCGCATCATCAGGGCGGGGCCAAAGCGACGGGCCAGCGGTGCGCGTGCTGTGTCCGACACCTCGCGGATGGTGCGCAGCCCCAGTCGTTGCAGTGCGGTGCAGGTCGCATCATCCAGCCGCAGCGCGGCCACCGGCAATGTGTCCAGCGGTTGTTCTGCCTGCGTGCCATAATGCGCCCGCGCCCATGCCGCGCCGCGTGTGCAGCCAAGCCCCAGCTGCAGGTCCAGCCCTGCCGTGCCCAGCCGCGCACGGATATTTGCCAAAAGCGCCCCCTCGCCCCCCCACAGATGGGCCGATCCGCTGATATCCAGCACCAGCCCGTCCGTGCCGTCATACCCCACCCAAGGACACCAACGCATAGCCCAGCGGCGCAGTGCCACCAGGAATCGGGCATCCAGATCAGGCCGCGCGGGGTGGCACACGATGTCGGGGCAAAAGGCGCGCGCATCGGCCAGCGACATGCCGCAGTGCAACCCCGCCTGTTCGGCATGGCTGTTGAGGCAATACAGCCGTTCGCTGTTGTCTTGCCGAAAGGTTAGCGCAAAAGGCCCATCAACCGGATGCACCCGCAAAACCCGATCTGTCGCCAGTCGGGGGAACCATATGCAGATGACGCGTTTCTGAATCCCATCGAACATGCCAGGCCCCGGTTGTTCCTGATTTGTTCTTAATAATTTCCCAGCGCATCAGAGTCGAGTCGCTTCTGTTCACATCCAGCACAGGGGCGGCGTGCCAACGTGTTTCAGCGGCATTGGACCCCATTCCTTCGGGGATGATACACAATCCGGTGGTGTTTCCTGCACGGGCGGCCAGTTGCAGCCTGCGCCCCTCGCGCAGATCCAGCGCGCGGGTGATCACGATCACGACCAAGGGCACCGCCCCGTCCTTCAGCGCCTCTTCTGCTACGGCCAGCGTGTCGGTCTGGGTGCCGGTATTGGCCAGCAGCAGCCGCGCAGGGTCCATCATGGCGGCCAGACCGGGCGGGTGCAGGGCATCTGCCTGCCAGCTTTCGCACACCCACAGCACCGCGCCGTCCATCCTTGCAGCAAGGATGGTCGCAAAAGCCGTGGCGCCCGCGCCAAATACTTCATGGACACGGGCGGCGCGCAGCAGGAATGACGGGGCCGGATCACTGGACATGTGATCAATATATGGCACGGGTGCAGGTGTTTCAAACCGCCAGATTGCCAGATTGCCAGCCGTATCAGTCTGGCATCAGTCTGGCACCTGACAAGAAACTGTTACAAACCCCTGCTATCGCGCAGTCATGATGTCACATATGCCAGATACACGTCGCTTGGCCTTGCGCGCCACGGATATTGCCAAATCCTTTGGTGATACACAGGTGTTGCGCAATATTGCCCTTGATCTTGAACCCGGCGAAGTGGTCGCACTGCTTGGCCCTTCCGGCTGCGGCAAGACCACATTGCTGCGCATTGCTGCAGGATTGTTAAGCGCCAGTTCCGGCCAGATGCAGATAGCAGGCACGCGCGTGGTCGATGGCAGCCGGTTCAACGCCCCACCAGAGGCGCGCGGCATTGGCATGGTGTTCCAGGATTACGCAATCTGGCCGCATCTGAGCGTGCTGGACAATGTGGCCTTTCCGCTGCGTATGCGCAAACTGGGCCGCACAGCCCGCGAAGACCGCGCAAAGCGCGCGCTGGACCGTGTGGGGCTGTTGCATCTTGCAGACCGTTTTCCCGGAACATTGTCAGGGGGCCAACAGCAGCGCGTGGCACTGGCCCGCGCGATTGTGGCCGAACCGCCGCTGGTGTTGTTTGATGAACCGCTGTCAAATCTGGACCGCGAATTGCGCGAAGGGTTGGCACTGGAGATGGGCGCATTGCTGCGCGATCTGGGCTTGTCTGCCATCTATGTCACGCATGACCAATCCGAAGCCTTTACCATTGCCGACCGTGTCGCCGTCATGCTGGGTGGTGAAATCGCGCAGATCGACACGCCAGAGCAGCTTTTTGCCGCCCCTTCATCGGTAGAGGTGGCGCAGTTTCTGAATATCGGCGCCCTGATCGAAGGGCGGATGTGCAACGCGCGCGGCTTTACCTGCAACCGCGACCGGCTAAGCGTGCCTGTGCGTGTCGGGTCCGCACCCGAAGGGCCAGCGCGCATCTTGATCCCGCGCACCGCCATTCGACCGGATGCCCAAGGCGCGCTGATGGCGCAGGTTCTGCGCTGCCAGTTTCAGGGGGACCGCTATCTTCTGCATCTGGGCCTTGAGGGCGACACGACAAACCTTGTCTGCCCGACCGACCACGCTGTGGCTGTCCACAGTATGATCCCGCTTGCGATTGATGCCGATCGCCTGCGCCTTTTCCCGCATTAACTATCTTCACAAAGGACTGCTTTTCATGCTTCGCACAACTGCACTTGCCGCCTCTATCGGCCTTTTGGGCACCATGGCCCATGCCGATACACTGACCTTCTACACCGCTGGCCCCGGCGGGCTGGCCGATGCGCTGGCCGAAGCCTTTGAGGCAGAAACGGGAATTACCGTGAATGTGTTTCAGGCCAGCACTGGTCAGGTCATGGCACGGCTGGAAGCCGAAGAGGCCAACCCGCAGGCCGATGTCGTGGTGTCGGCAAGCTGGGGGTCGGCGGAAGAAATGCACGCACGCGGCCTGTTGATGGAATACACATCTGCACATGCTGAAACGGTTCCTGATTTCCTGAAGCACAGCCATTATGCCGCGCAGGGTGTTTCCGCGCTGGCGATGGTCTGGAACAGCCAAAGCGACGTTCCGCGCCCCGAAGAATGGTCCGACCTGACTGATGAGGTGTATCGCGACCTGGTCACCATGCCGGACCCGTCGCAATCGGGCGCGGCCTTCGATCTGGTTGCGGGCCTTGAGGCCGCGATGGGGGACGACGCATGGGACTTGCTGGCCGCGCTGGCAGATAACGACATGATCGTGCCCGGCCCCAATGCGGCAGCGCTTAATCCGGTATTGCAAGGGGCCAAGGCCGTGGTTTTCGGAGCGGTGGATTACATCAGCTACGGGCAGGCGGCATCAGGTGAGTCGATAGAAGTTATCTCGCCCGCCAGTGGCACCGTGATCGCGCCGCGCCCGATGATGATCCTTGAATCGACTGCGAATGCGGACAGCGCCAGGGCATTTGTCGATTTCGTGTTGTCAGACGCCGGACAGGCCCTTGTTGCGCAAACATATCTGATGCCCGCGCGCACAGATGTTGAAGGGCTGCGTCCGGGTATCAATGACCTGACCATTATTGATGTTGATGCGGATGCCGCCACCGCGCGCCGCGACGAAATTATCGCACGCTTCAACGAAACCGTGATCAACCGCTGATCTGACAAGACTGCGGCGTATGGCCCCTGCCGTGTTCGGGGGCCATGCGTGTTCAAGCGAAAGCCCTTGCCCATGTTGCGCGCGCAATCTGTTCTGACCACCCTGGCCGCAGTTGCGCTGCTGGTCCTTGTGGGCCTGCCGGTGGTGTTTATCCTGCTGCAAGCCGTGTTTCCCGATTTCGCGCGCGGATCATTTGCGGGGGCATTTTCGAAACTTGCCATTCTGACCGAAAATGACCGCCTGCTGATGCAGGCGCGCAATACGCTGATGCTGGCCTTTTCGGTGATGTTCGGGTGTCTGGTCTTTGGTCTGCCTGTTGGTGTGCTGCGCGGGCTGTTTCATGTGCCGGGTGCGCGCATCTGGGATGTGGTGTTTCTGATCCCGTTTCTGATTCCGCCCTTCATTGCGGCCATCGCGTGGATGATGACGCTGCAACCGCGCGGCTATCTGTTCCAGTTGCTGGGGTTTGATCTGGGGGGCTTTTTGTTCAGCTTTACAGGTGTGGCGTTCGTCATGACGCTGAACCTGTTTCCACTGGTCTATTTTGCGGTATCGCGCGCGCTGGAAATGGTGGGCGGGCGCTTTGCATCTGCCGCGCGGGTGCATGGCGCGCGGCCGGTTCAGGCGTTTTTCCTGATTACGCTGCCCCTGTCGATACCGGCGATTGCTGCCAGCCTGCTGATCGTTTTCGCCATGTCGATCGAGGAATTCGGAACCCCCGCCGCACTGGCCGCGCGCACAGGGTTTGATGTGCTGGTTACGGGCATTTATACGCGGTTGTCAGACTGGCCTATCGACATGTCAGGTGCAGCACTTGGGTCAACCATGCTGATGGCCATGGTGCTGGCGGCGTTTGCCTTGCAGAACTGGATCGCGACACGCCGGTCCTATATCAGCCAGACGGGCAAACCTGCCGATCTGGAAAAAACCGATCTGGGGGCCTGGCGCTGGCCGGTGATTGGGGTGTTTTCACTGGTGGCGCTGATTGGCGTGGTGATCCCGCTGGCGGCAATTGCTGTGACGTCACTTACCGGCACGATTTCGGGGGGGCTTGCGTGGTCCAACCTTGATACGCGCCATTATGTGCCCCTTTTCCAGAAAGGCAGCCGCGCCACACAGGCCCTTATAACAAGCGGCTGGCTGGCCGTGGTGACCGCATTTGCCACTGCGGTGATTGGCGGGTTGGTCGCGTATATCGTGGTGCGCGGCACCGGGCGGGGGCGGGCCATCATGGACGGGCTGTCGGTCCTGCCCAATGCAATCCCTGCGATTGTGCTGGCGGTGGGGATCATCCTTGCATGGAATTCGCCGTTTCTGCCGCTTACACTGTATGGCACGGCGGGCATTTTGCTGATTGCCTATATCGGTATCCTGCTGCCCTATCCGATCCGCTATGCGGTGGCGCGGCTGCGCCAGATTTCAGGCTCGCTTGATGATGCGGCGCGTGTGGCTGGCGCAACGCAGATGGGCAGTTTGCGTCACATCACCCTGCCGCTGATGGCACCGTCACTGATTGCGGCGATGATGCTTGTCTTTGCCATTGCATCGCGTGAATTGGTGGCGTCTATCATGCTGGCCCCGGCGGGGCTGCGCACTGTGGGAACTTTTGTCTTCGCGCAGTTCGAGCAAGGCTCTGTTCAGACAGGCATGGCGATGAGCATGGTTGCGATCACCATCACCTCGGGTATCTTGCTGGTGGTCAACCTGTGGCTTGCGCGACAGGGAAGCAGCGCATTTTCCGGCTGAAGGTCTGCGCGCGCCCTCGCATGTGGGGCATTTGAAAAAGAGGATAGACTTGTCCGGTCCAAAATTGCAATAAATGCAAAATCATACAGCTTTTCAATATGTCAGCGCGCGGCTGAAACGCCGCAGACATGTTGTCCAGGCGACAGATGAAAGGACAACCGGCATGGGCTATATACTGGCGCTTGATCAGGGCACGACATCCAGCCGCGGCATCGTGTTTGATGCGCAAATGCGGATTGCGGCCATCGCGCAGGAAGAATTCCCGCAGCATTACCCCGCATCCGGCTGGGTGGAACATGATCCGTCGGATCTGTGGGCGACCACGGCGGCAACGGCCCGTTCGGCGATTGAAAAGGCGGGACTGCATGCCAGTGATATTGCCGCCATCGGCATCACCAACCAGCGCGAAACGACCCTGATCTGGGACCGCAAGACCGGCAAGCCCATTCATAACGCCATTGTCTGGCAGGACCGCCGCACCGCCGATTTCTGTGCGCAACTGCGCGCAGACGGGCATGAGCAGATGATCACGGCCCGCACAGGGCTGCTGGCCGACCCCTATTTTTCCGCAACCAAGGTCAAGTATATTCTTGATCACGTTGACGGGTCGCGCGAACGGGCACGCAAGGGCGAGCTGGCCTTTGGCACGGTGGACAGCTGGCTTATCTGGAACCTGACCGGCGGGCGCGTGCATGCGACCGATGCCACGAATGCCGCGCGCACCATGCTTTATGACATCCACAAGGGCCGCTGGAGTCGCACCATCTGCGGCCTGCTGGATATTCCTATGGAATTGCTGCCCGATGTGCGCGATTGCGCGGCGGATTTCGGCACCACGCGCGCCGATCTGTTCGGGCGCGAAATCCCCATCCTCGGGGTTGCAGGTGACCAGCAGGCCGCGACAATCGGGCAGGCGTGTTTCAGCCCTGGCATGCTGAAATCCACCTATGGAACGGGCTGCTTTGCGGTGCTGAACACGGGCAAAACGCCGGTGGCGTCCAGCAACAAACTGCTGACGACCATTGCCTACCAACTGGACGGAACGCCCACCTACGCGCTGGAAGGGTCCATTTTCATTGCGGGCGCTGTGGTGCAATGGCTGCGTGACGGGATCAAGATTATCCGCGCCGCCCCTGAAACCCAAGGACTGGCCGAGCAGGCAGACCCAAGCCAGGACCTGATCCTTGTGCCCGCCTTCGTGGGGCTTGGTGCACCCTACTGGAAGCCCGAAGTGCGCGGGGCCATATTCGGCCTGACGCGCAATTCCGGCCCTGCGGAATTTGCCCGCGCGGCGCTGGAATCGGTGGGCTACCAGACCCGCGATTTGCTGGAAGCGATGCAGGCCGATTGGGCGCGCGACGGCGCGCAGCCGGTTTTGCGCGTGGATGGCGGCATGGCTGCAAATGATTATGCGATGCAGTTCCTGTCCGATATTATCGGCGCACCCGTTGACCGACCGCAGGTGCTGGAAACCACAGCGCTGGGGGCTGCATGGCTGGCAGGCATGCGCGCGGGCGTCTGGCCGGATATGGACGAATTCGCCAAGGGCTGGGCGGTTGAACGCCAGTTCGCCCCGCAGATGAGTGAGGGGCCGCGCAAGGCGCGCTATGACCGCTGGACACGGTCGGTCAATGCCGTGTTGGGGGTGTGACAGCGCCCGCGCGCATGCAAAAACGTGACAGGGGGGCGTTTCCTGCTAGGTTTGCGTCATGACAAGACAGATCACAGGAAACCCCATGCGAAAACTGCAATCCCAAGGCGTCCATCACATCACCATCATCGGGGCCGACCGGCAGACATCGATTGATTTCTGGGAAGGCGTGTTGGGGATGCCGTTTGTGTTCGACCAGCCCAACCTTGACGCGCCGAATGAGGGGCATTTGTATTTTGACCCCGGCGACGGGCGATTGATCACCATCTTTACCAACGAGTCCCGCAAACCCGACCCGTCGCGCACCCCCACAGGTATTGGCTGTGTGCATCATCTGGCCTTTGCCGTGTCCAAGGCCACGTTCAGTCAGGCCGTTGCGCGGCTGGATGAGCGCGGCATAACCCATAGTGGTGTTAAGGATCGCGGGTTCATGGATTCCATCTATTTCAAGGACCCGCTTGGTCTGTTGATCGAACTGGCCAGCTACCGTTTTGAACCGCCCCACGGCTTTACCCACGCCCAGGTGTTGCTGGAAGCGCATAAGATCAGGGTGGCGCGTGGCGAATATAATATTGCCGAAATCCATCTGGCGGATGCGATAGAAAATCTGGCCACATATGGGCGCGAGTCGCTGTCGCAGGATCGCAGTGCGAAAGACCCTTACCGCTCTGGAATATGACCGGATAAGGTGAAATGGTCTGGTGGGGTGATTGTTGCGCTATTACTGACATTGTGGCCATGGATGAAGCCCGCGCCAGCGGTGGGCCGGGGTCTGCCGATCCGGCGTTGGTGAAGTTCACTTTATACAGGCTGCATACTCCTGTGTTCAAAGGCTTGGCGTGTCGCTGGCCAAATCGGCAGGCCGCGGGACGGCCCACCGATGGCGCGGCGGGCTGCGCCCTTGATTCCGCGCCTTGGGCATTCCACATGACCGCATAAGGCCAAAATCAGCCGTAGATTTTGCGCCGCGCAGGTGCAGTCACCCAGCCGGATGCCGCCAGATATCCAGCGGGCCGAAATGCGGGTGCGGGTGCGTTCCGTCCGGTGTGCAACCCAATCGCTGCGCCAGCGCGCGGGATCGCAGGTTGTCTGGCGCAATCAGGCTGACAGCGGTTGTCCAGCCCAGATCGTCATAGGCATGTGCGCGGGTGGCGCACGCGGCCTCGACGGCGAACCCGTGCCCCTCAGTGGTGCCATCCCATAACTGCCACGCGATTTCAGGTTCGGGCCAGCCTTCGGGGTAAAATGGCCCCGCCGCCCCGATCACCGCGCCGGTATCACGCCGGACCATCACAAACACCCCGAAGCCGCGCATATGCCAGTGGCCCAGCGTTGTGCAAAAGCGGTTCCATGCCAGTATCCGGTCGGGCTGACCGCCGGTGAACCGCGCGCGGTCTGACATGAAATAGGCCGCAAACGCCGGAAAATCCTGCGCACAGGGCGCGCGCAGGATCAGGCGTTCGGTTTCCAGTTGCGGGGTGCCCGTCAGCATTGGCCCTAGCCTGCCATATGCACGGTTTTGACTTCCAGATAATTCTCCAGCCCTTCCGGCCCGCCTTCGCGGCCCATACCGGATTCGCGGTATCCGCCAAACGGGTGTTTGGGGTCCACGATCAGCCCGTTCACCGTCAGCCCACCCGTGCGCATGCGCCGCGCGAAGGCAAAGCCGCGTTCGGGGTCGCCCGAATAGACCGCGCCGTTCAAGCCGTAAGGCGTGGCATTGGCCTTGCGCGCGGCGTCATCTTCATCACTATAGCCGATGACGGACACGACAGGCCCGAAGATTTCTTCCTGCGCAATCGCCATGTCGGGCGTCACATCGGTGAACACGGTGGGTTCGACATAGAACCCTTTGTCAAACCCGCGCGGGCGCCCGCCGCCACAGGCCAATGTTGCCCCGCCTGCGCGCCCCGCTGCAATATACCCCTCGACCCGTTCGCGTTGCCGGCCCATGGCCAACGGTCCCATCTGGGTGGCAGGGTCGGCTGGGTCGCCCAGTTTCAGTGCCTGAACGGCGGGCAGGAACATGTCCAGAAATTCGCGCTTGCGCGCTTCCGGCACCAGAAGGCGCGTCAGCGAAAAGCAGACCTGCCCTGTGATGGGCATGGAATAGACCATCAGGCTGGGCATTGCCTTGGCGAAATCGGCATCCGGCAACAGCACTGCTGCGGATTTGCCGCCAAGTTCCAGCGACACCCGCGCCAGCCGGTCGGAACACACCCGCATGATATGCTTGCCCACAGCCGTTGATCCGGTGAAGGCCACCTTTTCGACATCGCGGTGACGGATCAGGTGGTCGCCCGCTTCGCGCCCTGCGGGCACAAGGTTGAACACCCCGCGCGGCAGGCCCGCCTGTTCAATACATTCGGCCAGAATATAGGCTTCCAGCGGGGTTTCCGGCGACGGTTTGGCCACCATGGTGCAGCCAGCGGCCAGCCCTGCTGCAATCTTGTAGGACAGCAGCACCATGGGCGCATTCCACGGTGAAATCGCCGCGCAAACGCCCACGGGTTCGCGCAACACGCGCACTTCGCCCCCGTCATCGCGGTGGCGGATATCGGTGAAGGCGTAGCTTTCGATCAGGTCCGCATAATGGTTGAACAGCGTTGCGTTCTGCGGCACCAGTTTGCGCGTCAGGCTGATGGGCGCGCCGACCTGCGTGGTCCACGCCCATGCAATTTCATCCAGCCGCGCGGTGATCAGGCTGCCCACGCGGCGCAAATAGCTTGCGCGTTCCTGCGCGGGCATGCGCGGCCATGGCCCATCATCGAAGGCACGGCGCGCGGCGGCAACAGCGCGGTCCATATCGGCGGCACTGGCTTCGGGGTAGCTGAACAGCAGCTTTTCGGTGACGGGCGAGATGACATCAAGCCTGCGGTCACCTTGCGGGGCGGTCCATTCTCCATTGATGAAAAAGCTGTCCGGCGCTTTCACAATGCGCCCTTTGTCCAGTTTAACCATCGGCTATTCCCCCCCCGTGTGGTGCTGTTCTATTGGCCAGACATTTTGCGCGTTGCCTATCCTACGACGCGGCGCAACCGTCCGGCGTTTTGCTGTTGCGCCCATTCCGCGCAAGCCTTGATGCCCCCCAGCGGGAAGAAATGCACCTGATCGGGCGTGTTTTCCGGTTGGCTGGCCTGCGCATCGCGCAATTCCTGCAACATCTGGTCGGGCGTGTAGGGCACCAGCAGTTTGCTCAGGTCGCGGGCACGTTTTTTCAGCACATTCAGCGACGGGCCAACACCGCAGGCAATGGCAAATTTGATCAGGGTCTGCAATTTCGCGGGTCCGGCAAGGCCCACATGAACGGGCAGGGTGATGTCTTGCGCGCGCAGACGCGCGATCCAGTCAAAGACGGGCTGCCCTTCAAAAGCGAACTGGGTGATGATGGCCATATCCACGCCAGTGTCGCGGGCATAGTGCTGTTTCCAGCGCAGGGCTGCATCGGTTTCGGCATGTCCGCCATCAGCGTCAATGTCGCGGTTGCCTTCGGGGTGGCCTGCGACATGCAGACGGGTGTAGCCCGCATCCTGAAACGCGCCGGTTTGCAGCAGATCCATGGACGATGCGAATGCGCCCGCAGGTTTGGGAATGCCGCCTGCCAGCACCAGCGCCTGATCAACCCCCGCATCAGAGCGGTAGCGGTCAATCCAGTCCTTCAGCGTGGCCAGATCAGGGATGGAGCGCGCGGGAAAATGCGGCATGACAGAAAAACCTTCATCATGCAGGCGTCGGGCGGTGTCGACCATGTCCTGAATGGGGGTGCCGTCAATATGCGCGATATAAACGCGTGTGCCTGCGGGCAGCAGTGCGCGGAAATCGGGCACTTTGGCGGCGGTGCGTGGCATCACCTCTATTGACCATCCCGCCAGAAGATCATCCGGCACGCCTGTTGTATGGTTGGTATTCACTATCGTTCCCTCCCCGCGATATATGCTTGATGAATACATACATATAGTGAAATAGCAATAAAAATCAATTTTTGGCTATATATATAAGATTCATGTATACATAAGCAGCTATCCGATAACCAGTCCCAACGCTGCAAGCTGCGGCCCTTGTGCGGGGTGGGCTGCGAAAATCTGCTGGACATTGGCGCGCGCAGCACCTGTGTGTTCGCGCGCAAGCGCTTCGGCGCGCGCACCCTGACGTGCGGCGATTGCGTCTATCATGGCGTGATGCTGCGCATGCGCAGGTGCAAGGGTCGAGACCAGTGCTTCTATCTGCGTCTTGTAGGGCAGAAATGCCGACGGGGCGGCGAAGGGCAGGCGCACCACCCGCGCGATTTCTTCTTCAAGCACCTTGCTGCCTGCCAGTTTGGCCAGTGCCTGATGAAAGGCGTCGTTCAATTGCGAGTAGCGGTCAAGATCAGTGTCATCCGGTCTGGTTCCGAAACACGAATCCAGTTGCGACAACAGGCACCCGATCTTTGCCATCCGTTCTGGGCAAACCCCGCGTTCTGCGGCCAGCCGCGCGGCTGTCCCTTCCAGCACGCCGCGCAATTCGATCATGTCCAGCACATCGGCGACCGCGAAGCTGCGCACGACAAAACCGCCCGCGCGGGTGCGCACCAACAGCCCTTCTTCGGCCAGTCGTGACAGGGCTTCGCGCACGGGGGTGCGTGAAATGGCAAGTTCTTCGGCCAGTGACACTTCATAAAGGCGCGTTCCGCCGGGATAATCGCCGTTCAGAATGCGCTGGCGCAGGGCGATCTGCGCGCGCAATGCGTGGGTGCGCGCGCCTTGGCGGTTTGTGGCTGCTCCGTCCATGATTCCCCCCCTTTCAGCCATCAGGTTCCTAGTCGTCGCTGTCGCGCCGCCGCCTGCGTGTATCGTCATAGCGGATGTCGTCATGCACCCGTTCCAGCAGACGGTTCAGCCCCGGTGCGTGGACGGTCTGTTCCAGAACCGATTCCAGCGCTTGCAGGATGGCCCCGCGTGACCCTTCGACGCTGCCCACTTGCGTGACGTTGATGTTGCCGATCTTTTCGGCGGGTTTGACCATTTCGGCCACGATCTTGGGCATGGCTTCCAGTCGCGCCATTTCGGCTTCATGGGCCAGTGCTTCGGGCGAGCGGCTGTTTTCAGCCTTGATATGTGCCTCCAGCGCGGTGGTTTCGGCGTGGCGTTGTTTCAGATGGGCCTGCGCGTCCAGATCGGCGGTTTCCAAACGGTCTGCCGCGGTCTTGCGGTTCGCAGCAGCGGCAATTTCGCTGCGACGCGCGGCGGCTTCGGCATCTGCTTCGGCGGCGATCAGCGACAGGGCGCGGCGGCGCTGGGCCTCGGCCTCGGCGCGGGCGGTTTCCACTGCTTCATGTGCACGCACTGCATCGGCGCGGGCCAGATCGGCCTCTGCCATGGCGCGGCTTTCTTCCTGACTTTTGTTGGCCACCATCACCGCGCGGTCTTGCTCGGCAATTTCAAGCGCGCGGGCGCGGGTGATTTCGGCCTCTCGGATGGCCTGTTCACGGGCAATGTCGGCGGTGCGAATGCCCTGCTCCATGCCAATGCGTGCTTCGGCGGCGGCGCGTTCGGCATCGGCCTTGGAACGGGCAACTTCGGCAATCTGCGCTGACATCAATGCCTCGATCTGTTGGGCCTGTGCAATTTCGGCGCGGCGTTCTTCCAGATCAATATCCAGCTGGCGGCGCGCGGCTTCCATTGCGGCGCGGCGCACGCTGACCTGTGTTTCGCCCTCAATCTCGGCGCGGTCACGTTTGGATTGTGCGATCACCTGCGTCAGTTTGCGCAACCCTTCCGCATTGAAGGCGTTGTTTTCGTCCAGCGCGGCAAAGGGCGTCTGGTCCAGCGCGGTCAGCGCAACCGCATCCAGTTGCAGGCCATAGCGGGTGACATGCGGGGCAATGGCGTCACGGATGGCGCTGGCGAATTCCGCGCGCGCTTCGTGCAGGTCATCCATGCTGGAACGCGCGGCGACAGCGCGCATGGCGTCAATGAACATCCCTTCGACAAGGGCGCGCAATTCTTCGGGCTGGAAACTGCGGCGGCCAAGGGCCTGGGCCGCGCGTGCCACAGCCGCATCTTCGGGGGGCACCGACAGATAAAACTCCGCGCCCACGTCAATGCGCAGCCTGTCGCGTGTGATCAGGGCATGTTCCCCTGCGCGCTGCACATCCAGCCGGATGGATTGCATGTTGACGCGCGCCACTTCGTGAAACCACGGCAGCGACAGAACGCCGCCTTCGATTACAACGCGCCGTCCGCCGATGCCGGTGCGCACCAGACTGACCGCGTTGCTGGCGCGTTCATAGAAGGCAGCGGCCAGCGCAACCAGCGCGGCCAGTACCACGATCAGTACGATGATCCAGAAAATAGTTGTCATCCTCTTGGTCCTCTCTCGCCAGCGTCGCTTATGTCAAAGCCCGTCCAGGCTGGTCATTATTCGGGCACAAAGCCCCCCGTCTGCGGCCAGATTGGCCCCTGTCAGGCCCTGTGACAGGTCCGACAGTAGAAACAGTGCCGCGCGTGCGGCGGTGTCAGTGCCTGATGCGGCGTCCCGCCCGCTGGCGGCCACGATGTCGGGCGGCAAGCGTCCGTCATGGCTGGCAGGGGTCAGGGCGTTCAGGCGAATGGCGCGGTCTGCCCATCGGTTGCATTGCGCCATGACCCAAGCCTGCATTGCCCAGCCTGCGGTGCGCGGTGCGCGGTCCGGTTCGGCGGCAAGCCCCCAGCGCGCAACGAACGCGTCCAGATCATCCCAGCGCAGCGCCGCCGCCGCGCGGGTTTCGCCAAGCTGCGTTTGCCATGTGGCATGCGGGGGTGCCGCGCGGGCCAGCAGGGCCGCACCATGGGCCAGCTTCGGTGCCAGTGCCCGTGCCAGATGGCGCGGGGCAAGCAGCGCGCGGGCAAGTGTGTGTTCCGGCCCGCCGGTGCCAGCGTCCGGCAGCAGGGCCAGACCATCAAGGCCATCCGGCAGGGCGTGCGCTGCGGCATCAAGCGCGGCGGGGTCGCATAAATCCGCATGATACAGCGCCGCCAGCCCGTCAAATACCTTGCGGTCATCGACGCCCAGCACTTCGGCACCGGCGGCTTGCGCATAGCGCGCCACCGCCTGCCCCAAGCCGCTGCCGGACCCCAGCACAACGACCCGCTTGCCCGCAAGCAGCAGGGGCGGGACATTCGCAAGGGGGGGCAATGCGGCGGGCATCAGAACACCGGCGGGAACGGACGGCCGCCACGGTCCAGCGTGATCCAGCGCGTCTCGGTGAATGTTTCCACTGACCAGCGCCCGCCATGCCGCCCCAGCCCCGACGCCTTGGACCCGCCAAAAGGCACATGTGGTTCATCATTCACGGATGAGCAATTCACATGGCACATGCCGGTTTCCAGACGGCGCGCAATGGACAGGGCGCGGGCCTCATCGCGGGTCATGACACCGGCGGACAGGCCGTATTCGGTGTCATTATTGATGGCGATGGCTTCTTCATCGGTGCGAAACGGGATGACAGGCACAACCGGCCCGAAGGTTTCATCCTGATAGATCAGCATGTCGGGGGTTACGCCCGTCAGGATGGTGGGTTCGACAAAGCGGCCCTTGACGCCGCCGCCCACAACAACCTGCGCGCCCTTGGCAATGGCATCGTCCAGCTGTTCCTTGACGCGGGCTACCTGCCGGTCATTGATCAACGGGCCGATGACATTGGCCTTGTCGGCGGTATCGCCCACTTTCAGCTTGGCCGCGCGGGCTGCGAATTTTTCCAGAAACTCGGCGAAAATGCTTTCATGCACCAGCACCTTTTCAACGCTCATGCAGATCTGGCCCTGATGCATGAAGCTGCCGAAATTGGCGGCCTGCGTGGCGCGTTCCATATCGGCATCTTCCAGCACGATCAGGCTGTCCTTGCCGCCCAGTTCCACGCAGCATTTTTTCAGATGCGCGCCGCATTTCGCGGCAATCGCGCGACCCACAGGTGTGGAGCCGGTGAAGGACACGCCCTTGACGCGCGGGTTCTCAATCATCTCGTCGCCCATTTCTGCGACTGTGTCGCGCGAACAGGTGATGACATTGAACACGCCTGCGGGAATGCCAGCTTCTTCCAGCACTTCGGCAAAGAAGATACCGCCCAGATAAGGCGTATCCTCGGACGGTTTCAGCACAATCGTGTTGCCGGATGCAAGCGCGAAGGCAAAGCCGCGCGCGGTCAGAATGCCGGGGAAGTTCCACGGGCTGATCACGGAAATCACCCCCATCGGAAAACGCTGCGCAGTGGACAGTTTGCCATATTCGCTGGGCATAATTTCGCCCGATGCGGCATAAAGGATCGCGCCCGCAGAACGGAACACTTCGGGGATGTAATGCGCTTCAAACGCGCCTTTGCCATACCAGCCGCCGCCTTCGGCCTGAATGGCGGCAATGAAATCAGGTGCGCGGCGTTCAAACACATCGGCAATGCGGTGCATCAGCTTGGCGCGTTCGGTGTATTTGGTCGCGGCCCAATCGGGAAATGCCTGATGTGCGGCGTCAATCGCTGCACGCGCATCGGCGCGTGTGCCGTCGGGCGCTTCGGCCCAAAGGCTGCCGTCATTGGGGTTCAGGTCGGCAAAATTGCGCGCGGCCTTGACCCATTGGCCACCAATATACATGCCGCGCAGGGTTTTGGGGTGTTTTGCATCCAGCATTCTATCTCTCCGTGCGGTCGAATTGCGTTGATCCGGGGCGGCGGCGGTAGATCTCCACCTTGCCGCCCGACAGGGGGACGGTGTGGTCCGGCGGTGCAGCGCCCGCGCGCGGTTCTGCCGCGGTCGTGTGCGGTGCCATTGTGGCCAGACGCGATGCAGGGCGCAGGGGCGGCAGGAACGCATTCGGGCTGGTGGTGGGGTTGCATGCCGCGCGGGCAGCATCCTCCATCTCGGCCAGTATTTTGCGCAAGGGGTCCGATGTGGCGGGTTTATCGGGCCTTTTTTGCGGCGATGCCGGGGCGGCGGGAATGCGCGACGGGATCACGGATGCATTGCGCGGCGGGTGCGATTGTTGCGCGGCCCGCGACACCAGCGCGTTGATGTCCAGCCCCGACACTGCTGCGGCAGATTGCGTGCTTGTCGCCTTTTGCCGGACTTGCATCGCTGGTGGTGTTGCAGGTTGGGCAGGGGCCGCCGGTTTTATGGATTGCGCGGGTGCTGATTTCGCCGCCCCCGCACCCAGATAGGCGGCCTGAACCGCAGGGTCATTGCGCAACACATCGGCGCGTTCTTCACGCAGGATTTCGCCGTTTTCCAGCAGGTAGCCCCGGTCCGCAATCCCAAGGCTAAGGCGCGCGTTCTGTTCTACCAGCAAAATGCCAAGCCCCGCTTCGCGCACGGCCTTCAGGTTCTGGAACAATTCCTTGGACAACAGCGGCGACAACCCAAGCGAGGGTTCGTCCAGCATCAGGATTGTCGGGTTCGACATCATCGCGCGGCCAATGGCGACCATCTGCTGCTCGCCGCCCGACATGGTGCGCACGGTCTGGTTTGCGCGTTCGGCCAGTTTGGGGAACAGGTCGATCAGGCGGTCGTAATTGGCCTGCGCATCTTCGCGGGCGCGGTCGGGGTTGGCACCCAGCATCAGGTTTTCGCGCACCGTCAGGTCACCAAACACGCCGCGCCCTTCGGGCACCAGCGCCACGCCGCGTTCCACCACCTTATGCGGCGGCAGGCCCAGCAGGTTTTCGCCATTCATGGTCATGGCGCCCGTCACCTGACCTTCGCAAATGCCGGATATGGATTTCAGGACCGTGGATTTGCCCGCACCATTCGCGCCCAGAATGACAACAATTTCGCCCGGTTTCGTGGTCAGGCTGACCCCGTCCAGCGCGCGGTGTTTGCCATAGGTGACGCTTAGGCCATGCAGTTCAAGCATCTTCATCAGCCCCCAGATATGCGCGGATAACTTCGGCATCTGACAAGACATCGGCGGGTGTGCCTTCGGCAATCTTGGTGCCTGATGACATGACCACGCAGCGGTCGCACAGGCTGCGGATGGCATCCATCACATGTTCCACCAGTATAACCGTGCGCCCTTCTTCGCGCAGCGAACGGATCAATTCGATGCCGGTTTGCAATTCCGTGGGGTTCAGCCCTGCCAGCCATTCGTCCAGCAACAGCACTTCCGGCTCGCAGGCCAGCGCGCGCGCCAACTCTACCCGTTTGGTGTTGATATATGTCAGCGATGACACGGGCACGGTCATGACAGCGCCAAGGCCCACGCGTTCCAGCAGCGATTCCGCATAGCGTTCTGCCTCGCCCTTCCAGCGGCGGCGGTGGCCGAAGGCGGCACCTGCCACAACATTTTCAATGACAGTCAGTTCCGGCAGCAGGCGCACCAGCTGGAATGTGCGCGCAACCCCCATCTGCGCGATGCGGTGTGCGGGCTTGCCCGCCACATCCTGCCCGTTCAGCCGTATCATGCCCGCACTTGGCGGGAACGTTCCCGAAATCATGTTGATCATCGTGGATTTGCCGGACCCGTTGGGACCGATGATGCCCAGAACCTCGTGCTCGGTGACATCGAAGCTCATGTCATTGACCGCGACCAACCCGCCGAAGCGTTTGGTCACATTGCGCACTTCCAGAACAACGCGTGCCATTCAGTGCCCCCCTTGCCCGAAACGGCGTTTCAACCGTGCCTGAAGCCCGACAACCCCGCCCGGCAACACATAAACGATCAACAAAAAGGCCAGACCCAGCAGCAAAAGCGTTTGGTTGGGGGCATGGCGCGAAATGAATTCCCACAACAGCGTGAAGGGAATGACCCCCGCAAGCGGACCCCACAGGCGCCCCGTTCCGCCCAGAAGTGCCATGATCACCACCTGAAAGGATAGCAGCGGGGCAAAGGCGGTTGACGGTTCAATATAGATGTAGCGCGGTGCCAGCATGGCCCCCACTGTGGCCGCCGCAGCCCCTGACACCATGAACAACAGCACCTTGGCCAGTGCCGTGTTGATGCCCGAATGTTTGGCCACGGTTTCATCATTGCCGATGATACGCAGCGCAAACCCCAGCCGCGAGCGCCCGATCAGCCAGCCCACCAGAAACACCAGCGCCGCCATGCCCAGCAACTGCCAGTAGATGTGACTTTCAGTGATGGATGTCAGAACATACATGCCGCGCTGGCCAGTGCGGTTTTGCACCCATGTCACCAACTGGCGCACCAGTTCGGCAAGGCCCAGTGTGAAGATGACGAAATACACCCCTGACAGGCGCAGCGTGACCATGCCCACCAGCCCCGCAAGCCCCGCGCCCAGCACAGCCGCGATCATGGGCAGTGACCAATACGGCATTGTCTGAAACCCGTAGCCGGTAACGAAGGTGCCAAGGCCGAAAAACGCCGCCGTCGCCAGAGAGATGTAATGCGTAGGCCCCGAAAACAACGCCCAGCTTGTGGCCAGCACAGTGAACATGGCCATGGTTGTGGCGATCGACAGAATGTAGCCCGTGTCATAAAATGGCAGCAATGCCACCACCCCGAAGGCCAGCGCGGACAGGATCAGGTTTCGGATATCGCGCGTGCTCATGTTGGTTTCTTTCCGAACAGACCTTGGGGGCGGAACAGCAAGATGCCCAGAAACAGCACATAAGCCGCCGCCAGCGTCAGGCCGGGGTCGATGACCCGCGCCACGAAGGTTTCCGCGATCCCCAGAATAAGTGCGGCCACGATTGTGCCGCGAATATCGCCCACGCCGCCCATGATGACGATGATCAGCGCCTTCATGGTGAACAGCACCCCGACGGACGCATCCAGCGTGAAGAACATGGAAATAAGTGCCCCGCCCGTTGCGGTGACCGCGCCCCCCAACCCGAAAGCCAGCGCGGATACTGCCGTGACATCAATGCCCACCAGCCGCGCGGATTCCGGGCTGACGGCCACCGCGCGCATGCGCAGACCGGCGCGCGTATAGCTTAGCCACAGCCACAGCCCCGCCGCGATAAGGGATGCAATGCTAAAGGCCACAACACGGTTCTGCCCGTAGGATGACCCGAAAATATCGACACGCTGCGCAAGGTAGGAATAGTTGAAATACCCGCCGCCGAACATCCAGCTCATGATGCCGACCAGCGCGAAGGACAGCCCGAACGTGGCCAGAATGCTGTCCACTTCCAGCGCGCCGCGTGATTTCGCGCGTTTGACCAGCGGGCGCAGCATGATCCGGTAAATCAGCCAGTTCACCACAAACGCCACGGGTGCCACCACAATAAGCGCGGCAATCGGGCTGACCTGACCGGCGGTATAGACCCAGAACGCGGCAAACCCGCCAGCGACCAGCATTTCGCCATTGGCCAGATTCATGATGCGGGCAACGCCATATTGCAGATTCAGCCCCATCGCAATCAATGCGTAGGTTCCGCCCAGCAACAGGCCGGTTATCAGGATGAAAAACATTCTTGTTCCATTCGCGCCGTGGTCGAGGCAATTTGCGGCAGGGCGGTTTGACCCTGCCGCAAGCTGTGCATCAGTCCCAGCCGTCTTTCAGGACGACATCGGAAACACCGTCACGCCCCCGTGCGGCAACGCCACGGAATACGCCGTCCTGCCACTGGCCAACGGTCCAGTAGCGTTCATTGTCGTTCATATCGTTGAACTGGACTGGCCCAAGCACGGTTTCATAGCTGTTGGAACTGTCTTGCAGGTATTCCATGACCACAGCGCGATCCCTGGACCCGGTGGCTTCAATCGCCTGACCAAGAATTTCCAGCGTGGCATAGGTGGATGCAGACGCCCAGAAATCCGGCCCTTGGCCGCTAAGGTCTTCATGCGCGGTGGCAAATGCCTGAAATGCGGGGTCGTCGGGATTTACGCCGCCCATGCCCAGCACCCCTTCGGCCTGTTGCCCGAAACGGCCATAATAGGACGGAAACGCAGTCGCCACGGCGGTAAAGAAGACTGATGGCGAAAAGTCCTGCACGATGGCCTGATCCGTCAGCGCAAATGTATCGCCCGGATAGGACCACGCGATAAAGGCATCAGGGTTCGCGGCCTTGGCCCCGTCGATGATGGGCGCGATGTCCTGCGTGCCCAGCGGATAAGATGTCTGGTAGACAATCTCGAACCCGTTTTCTTCCAGCACGGCGCGCGAAATGCCTGCCATCTCAATGCCGAAAGCATCTGCAACATTGACCAATGCGACACGGTTGCCAATGTCACCGGCTTCGCGCAGGTCTACCAGAACCTGTGCGGTATCTTCGGCCATCACACTGGTGCGGCCCAGCACGAAGAACATGCCCGGAAATTGCGCCGACAGTTCGGGTTGCTGGTTGGTGACGTTAGACCCCGTGATCTGCGGATAGCCAAGCTGGCTGAAGATGGGGGCCGCCGCAAGGTTCAGGCCGGTCGAATAGGGCGCAACCATAAAATCCACACGGTCTTGCGTGGCCATGCGCTGGGCTGCCTGAATGGCCTGCTGCGGGTTTGTCTGATCGTCATATTCGATCAGTTCAATCAGCGCAGGCCCATCGGCAAGCTGCAACCCGCCTGCTGCGTTCGTCTGCTCCACCCAAAGCCGCACAGCGGGCCAATGCGTGACATCTGCACCGCCTGCAAGCGGGCCGGTTTTGGGCGCTGCCGCCCCGAATTTAAGAACATCCTGGGCTAATGCGGCGCCAAGGCTTCCCATCATCACCGCCAAAGCGGCAACTGTTGTCATCAGTGATCTGCGTTTCATGTTTTCTCCTCCCTAAAACACGGAAATTCAATCTTCACGTTGTCGCTGGCCTGCTTTCCCCTGCGTTGTAGCCCCCCCCTTGGCCTGCACTGCGGGCCGGTAACTTCTGAACCTCTTCAAGTTCAAATATGTATACAAGATGCACTATTAATCAGCGCAATCAAGCCCGAAACACAAGAATATCAAAGCGCAATGTACACAAACTTGCCCCTTGTCCGTCGATGGATCAGCCGCGCCCCATCATCGTATTCGGCAGATATAGCGCGATGTCCGGAAACAGGATCAGCAGGAACACACAGACCGCCATTGCGATCCAGAACGGGATGATCCCGCGATAGATCTTGCCCAATGGCACATGCTGCGCAACGCCCTTGACGACAAACACATTCATCCCCACCGGCGGGCTGATCAGCCCCATTTCCACAACCACCACCATGATGATGCCGAACCAGATCGGGTCATAGCCCAGCGTTGTTATGATCGGCAGCACGATGGGCACGGTCAGCACCAGCATGGCAAACCCTTCCATGAACGTGCCCAGCACAATGTAGACGGCGATGATGATCAGCAAGATCGCCAGCGCAGGCACCGCCAGTTCCCCGATGGATGTTGCAAGGTTCATCGGAATGCGGGTCAGCGCCAGAAAGGGCGCGAAGAAATGCGCGCCAATCAGGATGAAGAAGACCATTGCCGTGGTGCGGATGGTGTCCAGCAGCGCCGAAAAGAAACGCTTGATCGACAGGTTGCCGGACCAAAGCGCGTGCAGGAATGTCAGAAACGCGCCGACAGATGCGGCCTCGGCCACAGTGAAGACGCCTGTATAAATGCCGCCGATCACGATGGTCACGATGAACAGTAACGCGCCGGAATTCAGCAGCACCGAAAAGCGTTCGCGCATGGGCGTTCTGGGGCCTGTGGGGCCAGCGTCGGGGTTCAGGCGGGTCACGACAAATACTGTTGCAACGAACAGCAGTGTCAGCAACAGGCCCGGCAGAAACCCTGCCAGAAACAGCCTGCCCACGGATTGTTCGGTCAGCAAGGCGTAAACGATCAGCACGGTCGATGGCGGGATCAGAATGCCCAATGTGCCACCTGCCGCGATGGAGCCCGTGGCAAGGCCCGCGTCATATTTGTAACGTTCCATTTCCGGCAGGGACACTTTGCCCATTGTCGCCGCCGCCGCAATGGACGACCCCGACAGTGCGGCGAACCCCGCGCAGGACAGGATTGTGGCGGATGCCAGCCCGCCGCGCCGGTGCCCGACCCATGAATACGCGGTTTTGTATAACCCCGTGCCCATGCCCGACACTGTCGCAAATGCGCCCATCAGCACGAATAGCGGCACCACACTAAGGCTGAACACCGCAGAATAGGAATAAGGAAACGCGCCAAGCACATTCATGGCCGCGCCGGGTGAATTCAGAACAGCAATGCCGCCCGCGCCCACAAGCATCATTGCAAGCCCGATGGGCATGCGCAGGGCAAGCAGCGCGAAAAGCGCAGCAAAGCCGATCAAACCGGCCATCAAGGGTGTCATTTAGTGTCCTGTCTGTCTTTTTCCGGTCCGGCCAGCGCTTTTGCCGCTTCCAGCAGCAGCACCATGGCGAACAGTCCGGCAGAAATTGCGACCGCGAACTGGAACGGGTGTTTGGGAATGCGCATCATGTTGGTGATGTCGCCCCAGCGCAGGCTGCCCGCGGCATAAAGATAGGCCCGCCACGCAACGAACCCCAAAAGGGCGGCCCCCGTCAGATGCACCAGCACTGTCAGCCAGCGCATTGACGGGTGGTCCAGCCAGCGCGCGAAAATATCAACGGAAACATGCCCGCGCACAATGGCCGTGTAGGGCAGGCCAAACGCCACGATCAGCGACATGGCAAGTTCGGTCAGTTCATAGCCGCCCCGAAAGGGGCGACCAAAGAAGTAGCGCATGGTGATTTCATAAATCACCAGAAACATAAGCCCGACCAGCACCAGACCGCCCGCATACGCGATTAGCCGCAATAGCCGTTCGAACCAGCGTTCGATCTGTGCCAGCATGACCCTGCCTTAGTCTACTTCGACGCCGGCAACTGCCAGCAATGCGCGCCCGTCAATGCCCTGCGCCTCCATCTCCGCGACCCATTCTGCATAGATCGGGGACAAGGTTTCAAGGATGCGCGCCTGTTCTTCTTCTGACAGTTCGATCACTTCCTTGTTCGGGTCGTTGCGCACGAATTCCACGCTTTCATCAGCGCGGTCCAGGTAGGCTTGTGTTGCCTTCTGGCTAAGCTCAATGCCGGTCAGGCGGTCAAGCAGGGCCTGATGTTCTTCGCTCAGGTTGTTGTAGCTGCCTTCATTCATGACCACGGTGAACTGTGAACGCCCGAAAATCGGGCCGGGGATGGTGTAGTAATTCGCAACTTCATGCATGCGGAAATCAAGGATCGTGGTGAAAGGCACCATCGCGCCATCAATCACGCCGCGTTCCAGTTGCGGATACAGTTCGGTGATGGGCATGGCGACAGGGGTGCCGCCCATCTTTTCAATCTGGCCCGCTTGTGCCGCCGAAGGCGACCGCAGGATCATGCCTGCGATATCGTCCAGATTGCGGATGGGCTTGTCGCGTGTGTAGATGCCCGCGTCATCTGCCGCCCAGAGTGCCAGAACCTTCAGCCCGTCGAATTCGGGGTCCAGATAGCCATTATCCAGCAGGTTCCACATCAATTCCGTGGTTTCGATGCCATCACTGGACAGGCCGGGCAGTTCTATCATCTGCGTGCGCGGAAACTGTGGTGATGTGTAGCCCGGCAGGCTGAACGCCATGTCCACAGTGCCTTCTTGCGCCTGACGGATCAGTTCCGGCGCGCCGCCGCCAAGCTGCATGGACGGATACAGGGTCAGTGTCAGCTCCCCGTTCGATTCCGCCTCGATCTCGGCGGCAAGGGGTTCCAGAATGTTGGTATAGATAATGTGGCTTGGTCCGACAAATGTATGCAAACGCAATTCTGTTTGCGCCAAGGCCGGAAGTGCTGCGAAAAGCCCGACACCAAGTGCCAGACCCGCAGTTGTAGTGCGCAAAGCGCCCTTAAGACGGTAAGTGTTATTCATGATTTCCTCCCTCTGTAGCGGCGATACCCGATAAGTTATCTGAGCTGCGGCGCTGTGGCCAATGTATGCATAAGTTAAAGCAGATTTCAAATATAGCGATGCTCAAGGGTCATTGATTTCACAATAAAGTCATAAGCCCAACGCAATCCGCTATCTTTTTTGTGTCTTGATGCGTGTCGATGATTCCTGAAGAAATTCCAGAAAATTCCGTTGTAACCGGTTGGGCAGGGCTGAACTTAGTGATGTGATTCCAATGACCCTGTGCGCATCTTCCAGCGCGAAATCCAGCGGCACCAACAAGCCCTGCGTGTATTCATATTCGATCTGGCTAAGGGAAATCAGTGTCAGCGCGTCAGAGTCCATAAGCAAGCCGCGCACAACCACAAGCGAGCCTGTCTCGACATGGCCCCGCGCGGGGTCTTCCAGCCCGTGCTGCGCTGAAAGCCGTTCAAAAACATGGCGGGCGGGTGCATCGCGTCGCGGCAGTATCCATGGAAAACGCGCCAGATCGGCGCCCTGAAGATTGCACCCCGCCAGCGGATGCCCTGCACGGGCCACGATGCACAGCGAATCCTTGAACAACGCGCGTTCCTCCAGTCCTTTTGCCCTATCGGCCCCGCGCAATGCCCCGATGATGAAGTCGCACGCGCCAAGCCGCATTTGCTGAACCAGTGCATCATACGCGCCATCAATAATTTCGATTCGCGCAGCGGGGTGGCGGGCCATCAGGTTCACCACCGCGCGCGGAACAAGCTGCGTGCGCGCAAGCGGCAGGGCACCGATCACCAGATGGCTGTCGAACACGCCTGCACGTTCGCGCAGTTCCGCCTGCGCCAGCGTTATTTCATTCAGCGCAAGGCTTGCTTGTTCGGCCAGCCGTTGCCCCGCCGCCGTCAGGGTGCGCTTTCGTTGCCCGCCTTCAAACAGGGGCTGGCCTGCAATGCGTTCAATGTCGCGACATGCGCGCTGCACCGAGGATTCGGCTTGTCCCAGTTTTCGGGCGGCCGCCGCAAAACTGCCCGATGTGGCGAATGCAGATACCGCCCTGAGTTGCGCCGTGCTGGCAAAGCGCACCAGCATGTCCCCCGCCTGTGCGCGGTCGGTCGCTTTGCGCCCCTTCAGGGCGGGCCCGGTGGCGCGCAGATGCTCCAGCGCCCTGCGGGCACGCTTGACGACAATTTCGCCTTCTGGTGTGGCGGTGACATTGTTCCCCGACCGCTCTATCAGGCGGGCACCAAACACTTCGGACAGTTTCGCGACGGCCTGTGATGCTGCGGGTTGCGATATATGCACCTTGTTGGCCGCAGCGGTCAAAGAACTTTCACTGACAGCCACATCAAGAAGCCGCAGGTGCCGCAGGTTCGGCAGCATGATTGCGGATATGTCTTCGACAACACCTTCGCGCGCTTTCATCCTGTCCCCCCCCCGTCTTGCAGAAACCAGATCTTGCAGAAACCAGACATTGCAAAATTCAAACCTGCACCCAGGCATAAGGAAAATGCAATGATAACTTGTTATGCTTTCTTGGAAGAATGATTATCCTATTGTATATAATAAAAATAATCTTTCACACATCATAGAATAAAAGCGGGTTATTCGTGCGTCATGCAGGCTTGCAATCCCTGCGCGGCCATATGATCTTGTGTCTGGATCATGCCATTGGGGGGGAGTTTGTGTTAAGTATCGTGCTGGCGATCCTGGCTGTGGCCTTGGGTGGCATCATGAAAGGTGCAATCGGGGCAGGTGTTCCCATCATTGCGGCACCCGCCCTGACAATGGTGTTCGGGGTGCAAACAGCCGTGGCGATTCTGGTCGTCCCTAATTTGCTAAGCAATGTCTGGCAGGCATGGGCCTATCGCGACAAGGCCCTGTCGCGGCGCTTTCTGGTGCTGTTTGCGGGCGGTGGAATGATTGGTGTCGTATTGGGGACATACCTGCTGGCGTCGTTGCCACAGGAAACATTATCGTTGCTGGTCGCATTTTCCGTGATGGGATATATCACGCTACGGCTGGCCAAACCGGGCTGGGTTCTGGGGCGCGCGACAGCGGACCGTTTCAGCGGTGTTGCGGGAACATTGGGTGGCCTGTTGCAAGGGGCCACCGGAATTTCCGCACCAGCATCGATTACCTATCTGAATGCCATGCGCCTGCCGAGAGAGGCATTTATCGGAACCGTATCCATTTTCTTTGTTGCCATGACCGCGGCCCAGATCCCCGCACTTTGGAGTGTGGGGATATTGACGGGCGAACGGCTGGCCATGGGGTTTGTGGCGCTGGGCATCGTTTTTGTGTTCATGCCGCTGGGCACATGGCTGGGGCGCAGAACATCGCCCAAGGTGTTTGACATCACCATGTTGGTTGTTCTGGGGGTGATTGCAGCAAAAATACTGATTGAAACCCTGTTCTGACCCAATCAACTGGATAGCCCGGCAATGACCCTGATTGAGATATTCCTGCCTGTTTTTGCGGTCATCGGATTGGGGTTTGTGGCCATACGCACCCGCTATCTTGATCCCGCAACGGTGCAGCCATTGGGCACTGTGGTCATCCGCATTGCGCTGCCCGCGTTGATTTTGCTGGCACTGGCCGGAACGCCCGCACAAGGCGCGCTGAACACCGGGTTCTTGCTGGCTTATGCGGCGGGATCGCTGGGGACGATGCTGATCTGCATGGCCATTGCGCGGTATGTTCTGGGGTTGTCACGGACAGTGACTGCGGTTGTGGGGTTGGCCGTGTCCATGGCCAATAGCGGCTTCATGGGGTTGCCCATCGGACAGGCGCTGATGGGCGCGGAGCTGGCCACATTGATTCTGGCGCATTGCATGATCGTCGAGAATGTCCTGATTCTGCCGCTGGCTCTTTTGCTGATTGCGCTGGCGGCACAGGGTGATGTGCAGCAGACGCGGCGCAAGATTATGTCGGATCTGCTGCGCAACCCGCTGCTGATCGCATTGCTTGTCGGGTTGGCAATATCGTTTGCGGGCATTGAACTGCCAGAACTTGCCCGTGACACGCTGGCATTTCTGGCGCGTATTTCCGGCCCGCTGGCGCTGCTGGTGATCGGGGGAATGCTGGCAAGCCTGCCCGCGCAGGGGCGGGTGACGGTGGTGGGGCTTATGGTCGCGGGCAAGCTGGTATTGCACCCGCTGACGGTATGGGGGGCGACGGGCCTTGTTTCCGGCATCGGCGGGATGATGGCGATGGGGGCGGTGTTGTTCGCGGCCATGCCGATGATCACAATCTTCCCGCTTTTGGGGGCAAAAGCGGGGCAGGGGCAGTTGAGTGCATATGGCTTGCTGGTGGCCACGCTGTGCAGTTTTGCGACCCTGCCTGTCGTGGTGTATTTGCTGGGCATCGCCTGAGTTTGGGATGTCCGGATCAAGCGGGGCGAGCGCGTATCGCACGCGCGCCCCCCGCATAACAAAGGGAGAATGTCATGCATAAGCCGCAAGTTTCGGCAGGGGCTGCGCTGCTGGCGCGGCTGAAATCCGTGGGCGTCGATTATATTTTTGCAAATTCCGGCACGGATTTTCCACCCATCATCGAGGGGCTTGCAGAAGCCACCGCCAAGGGCATGCCACTGCCTCATGCGCTGACGATCCCGCATGAACATGCTGCCATGGGTATGGCGCACGGGTATTATCTGGCCACGGGGCGGGCACAGGCGGTCATCGCGCATACGGATGTGGGCCTTGCGAATTGCGCCATCGGGGCGCTGAATGCCTATGTGGAACATGTGCCGATCCTGCTGTTTTCGGGCCGCACGCCGACTGTTGAAAAGGGCCGTTTCGGGGCGCGGACGGTGCCCATTGGCTGGGGGCAGGAAATGCGCGACCAGACATCGCTGGTGCGCGAAGCCACCAAATGGGATTATGAATTACGCTTTCCCGAACAGGTGCCCGATCTTGTGGACAGGGCGCACGCCATCGCATCATCCACGCCGCGCGGTCCGGTTTATGTGTCGCTGCCGCGCGAAGTGCTGTGCGAACCCTGCCCCACTGAAGGGGTGGATGCCCCGCCCAGGATGCGGGCACATGGCGCGCATGCCGCCCCGGATGACATTGCCGAACTGGCCCGGTTGATTGCGCAGGCAAAATTTCCTGTGATCTTCGCGCAGCGTGGTGCAGGCAACGCGCAAGGCTTTGCCGCGCTGGACAGGATGGCGCGGGACTGGGCGATTCCTGTGTGCCAGTACTGGGCCAACCAGCTTGCGCTTGCGACCGACCACCCGATGGCGGCCCCCGCAGATGGCGGCCCCCTGCTGGCGCGCGCCGATCTGGTGATCTGTCTGGATACGCTGGCACCATGGATGCCCGCCGCACATGAACCGCACGCGGACGCAAAGGTGGTGCAGATTGGTCCGAACCCGTTGTCACAACGCACGCCAATTCGCAATTTCCGCGCGGATATGGCCCTGTCCAGCGATGTGGCGCCAGCGCTTCTGGCGTTGGAGCGGGCCTTGGCATCGCATGCACCGGACGCTGGCGTGGCCGCGCGGTTTGATGACATCGCCGCCAGCAATCGGGCGGCGCGCAACGCAGCCCTTGTGGCCGCCGCGCCCGATGACGCGCAGGGCATGACCAAGGACCAGATCGCGCGCATGGTGTCGGATGCCCTGCAAGGCGATGATGCGACCGTCTTTTCCGAACTGGGCTGCCCGATGGCATCCATGCGTCTGACCCATGCGCAGGCGTGGTATCAAGAACCCCATGCGGGCGGGCTTGGCTGGTCGTTGCCAGCGGCCATGGGGTTGCAACTGGCCGCGCCCGACAGGCTTGTTGTCGCCACGATGGGGGACGGGACATATATGTTCGCAAATCCTGTGGTCTGTCACCAGATTGCAGAGGCGCTGAACCTGTCCATTCTGATTGTGGTGCTGAACAACAATGAATGGGGTGCGGTGCGGCAATCGGTGGTAGGCCTGTATCCTGATGGCTATGCCGCACGCGCCAATCAGGTGCCGCTGACGGGCCTTGCGCCCAGCCCCGATTTTACGATGGTCGCGCAAGCGTCCCGTGCGTTGGCCATGAAGGCTGCGGACCACGCGCAATTCGCCGATGCGTTGCAAAAGGCGCTGGTCCATATTCGCGCGCGCAAGGGCGCGGCCTTGATCGATGTGCGCACACGGCCTTGATTTCAGCTTGTGATACGGGTTTGTTCAGATCTGGTTGAATGGCCGGTTTATGGCCTTTTGCGGTCATTCGCGCGGGGACTAAGCCCGCGCCAGCGGTGGGCCGGGGTCTGCCGATCCGACGCCAGTGAAGTTCACTTTATGCAGGCGGCATACTCCCAAGATCAAAGGCTTGGCCTGTCATCAGCCAAATCGGCAGGCCGCGGGACGGCCCACCGATGGCGCGGCGGGCTGCGCCCTTGATTCCGCGCCTTGGGCGCTTTCCTGATGTCCCCTTCAGGCCAGTATCAACCAGCCTTGCGTGTCCGCCTGACGCGATCAAGCCTTGGCGCTGGCCTCATCCGACGGTCAGGGGCGTAATGCGGTCGGCGCGGAATGTATCGGCCAGCCGTGTCAGGGTGATGTCGCGCACCACGCCGCCCTTGGCAAACGGGTCCCCTTCGGCAAAGGCGCGGGCATTTTCTGCGCTATCGGCCTGTAAAATGCCGAAATTGCCAATTCCCTGGCCCGCGTCATTCCAAAGCGCACTGCCCGTCAGCACCACCGCCAGACCATCCCCGCCGGACGCGACCCAGTCGCGATGTTGCGGGCGCAATTCGTCGCGCAATGCGGCCACCATTGGACCGTCATTGTGCTTGCAGATCATCAGAAAGAACATCAGCGCGTATTCTCCAGCAAAACCATGCCTGCGCCGGTCATGGATGCGGGCGCGAAATAATGGTCGAACAATGTGGTGACGGTGTCATCCATACACCCGCGCATGACCAGCCACATGATAAGCTCTGCGCCCTCGGACCCGAACTCCTCGACGTAATCTTCGCGGGACATGGTGCGGTAGCGTTCGGGGTTGGACCCGATGCGCGCAATCCATTCGCGGTCGGCGGTCGGGTTGATGAACCCTGCGCGTGCGCCCTGCAACTGATGCGACAGCCCGCCGGTGCCCATGACCAGCACTTTTTCATCCGTCGGATAGCTTTCAATAGCGCGGCGCAACAGGCGCCCCAGATCCCACATGCGTTGTGGTGTGGGTATCGGATACTGGATTGTATTGATCAAAATGGGCACAACCTTGACCGGCCACGCATCCGGCCTGCCGAATGTCAGCTCCATCGGGACTTGCAGCCCGTGATCCACGTCCAGTTCGCGGCAGATCAGGGGGTCGAAATGCCCCTCGACCATGCGATCGGCCAAGTGCCAGGCAAACGCGTCCGCGCCCTGAAAATCCGGCACCGGACGCGGCCCCCAGCCTTCATCCGCAGGGCGATAATTCTCGGACACCCCAAGCGCGAGTGTCGGCACACGGTCCAGAAAGAAGGAATTGCCGTGGTCATTATAGATCACCACCGCAATATCGGGCTTATGGTCCGCAACCCATTTCTGCGCCGGCACATAGCCATCGAAAAACGGCTTCCATTCGTCACTGTTGCGCAACCCCTTGTCCAGCGCCGCCGCGATGGAGGGAACATGGCTGGTGCCCAGCCCGGCAAGCAATTCAGCCATTGGTGACTTTCCCCAATCGTGTGTCCAGAAATTCCTGCAAACCCATTCCCGCCTGCGCCGCGCCGATTTCACGAATGGGCGTCGGGTCGACGGCGGAAATTTTCAGAATGTAGAACAGGTTGCCGCCCAGCCGCACCATTTCCGCCCAGTCGCGGGCTTTGACCGCCGCGCGCTGCGCGGGTGTCAGGGCGAAACGGTCCAGATAGGCGTCTTCATCCGCGATAAATGCCGCGCGCCCGTCAGGGGTGCTAAGGCCCATGGCCATCTTGTTCAGCGCGTAGCCTGAATTGCTGCGGGGGCGGTCAAACAGCGGGGTTTCGGGAATGCGGTCCGGGTCGGTCATTGGGTTGCCTCTTGAATAAGTGGTTTCAGGCTGCGGACCCATCCGGCCAGCAATCCGGCCACGGCGGCGGGCTGCTCGACAGGGGCGAAGTGGCCGGCATCTTCGATGATTTCCAGCCGTGCCTGTGGGCAAAGCTGCGCAATCGCTTCGTGTTGTGCGATGGGCGACCATTGGTCCTGACGCCCGACCATCAACAGCAATGGCGCTGTATAGGCACCAATGGTCGCGCTGGCATCGGGGCGGTCCATAAGCGCGCGCATCTGGCGCTCGTGAATTTCAGGTGTCATGCGGCAAACCATGCGCGTCAGCCCGTTCATGACGGCAGGATCAGGCGTCAGCCCTTCGGCCATCATGCCGGGCAACCATGCTTGGGCCAGCCCGTCCATGCCTTGCGCATAGGCCAGATCGATCATGGACTGGCGCTTTGCCTGCTCGCCATCCTTGCGGGGGTGCATGCCGGTGTTCAAAAGCGCCATGGCGCGAATGCGTTCGGGGGCCATGCGCGCCATTTCCATGGCAACGCGCCCGCCCATGGAATGGCCGACAACAACCAGCGGGCCGCCATGACGGGCCAGAAGATCGTGTGCCATGTCGGGAATGCTGGCCTGCGTGGTGACATCGGCCACCGATATGGGCAGATCATCCAGTGCGTGTTGCGTGGCGTCCCAGACATGGGCATCGCATACAAGGCCCGGTATCAGCAGAATGCGGGTCATGGGGCGTCCTGTCATGTTCGGAATAGAAAAAGTGACCGGCGCCGTCGGGCGCCGGTCTGTCGGGGGGGGGGGTTAGCTGCTTTTGGAACGCCAGCTATCCGCATAGTTTTCGCGTGCTTCACTTGCATAAGGTGTCGGCGACACCCGCACACGAATTTCGGTCTGCTTATGCTCCTCGGTCGAGGTCTTGCCGGTTGGTTCAGGCTCGCCCCATTTCATGGTTAGCACATCGCCGACCTGAACGGATTGGTCCACCACACCAAGGCTAAGCACACAGCGTTCATTGAAGCTGTAGCCGTTGAACATGGACATGCCGACCATCTTGTCGCCATGCATGACCATATCTGCGCTGGACGATGCGTAGTTCGGCTGCGGGAAGTCGATCCATTTGTAAGGCGTGCCCTGATCGAACGCAGAGGCGATGACCTTCAGCACATCTTCGCGGTTCCATTCAAACGTGACCTTCTTGCGGTTCGACGCCGACCCTTTCATCGCTTCCAGTGCGGATTTGCCGATAAAGTCGGGTTTTTTCCAACCGATATAGAAATCATAGCCCAACTCGAACGGGTTGACGTAGTAATCTTCGATATTGTCGGAAACGAAGCTGCCGCCGATTGCGCCAGACGCTTCATAGCTGTCAGCGCCCAGCCAGTCGCGGTAGTCGGCCAACATGCCGTCGCCTGTGTAGATGCCGGGCAGGGGCGATGGAATCCAGCCTGATTCCAGTGTGTTGGTGGAATAGGCGCGGCTGCCGCATTGCACCAGATTCACACCTGCATCGCGTGCAGCTTGCAGGATGGTCGAGTGGATGTAATCCTTGTCCTTATACGGACCCCAGATTTCCAGACCCGGCGCGCCGGACATGCCGTGACGCAGCGCCTGCACCTTTTTCGACCCGACATTGATCCAGTCAACATGGAAGAACTTGATGTCCTGAACCGGGCCGCCATTCATCTTTTCAAAGATTTTCGGCGCGTCCGGCCCTTGGATCTGAAAGCGGTAATGTTCACGCAGGACACGCTCGCCTTCGGGGCGCGACGGGCTGCGCGGGTCATAGCGCAGGCGCACGTTCCAGTTGCCATGCGCGGCGCAGAACATCAGCCAGTTCGATGTCGGCGCGCGGCCGACAAGGATGTATTTGTCTTCACGTTCGCGGAAAATGATGTGGTCACCAATGACATGGCCATTGGGGGTGACAGGAACGTAGTGCTTGGCACGGTTCAGGTCGAAATTGGCGAAGTTGTTGATGCCGTGATGGGACAGGAATTCGGTTGCCTGTGGCCCCTCGACGATCAGTTCGTCCATGTGGTGGCTTTGGTCAAACAGCACGGCTGACTTGCGCCATGCTTCCTGTTCTACCCGCCAGTTGGAAAATTCGGGCGCGACGACGGGGTAGACATACATCCCGACTTTCGAATCGCGCAGCATTTGCACCGGATTGCCGGCGGCTGCCATTTTGGTGGCAAGACTTTGAGTCATCTGAAACCCTCCCAGAAACATGATGTATACATGAAACTAAAAGAAATGGCTGAATATGCAAGCAGAAACCGCCGGATCAGGCCAGTTTTTATGCGTAGATGTATACAGCAGTCGGTTCTAACTGGACAAAAGCGCCAGACTGGCGACGCCCTCGCGCAAGGCCGCTTCGTGCGAAAGCAGGTATTCCACGTTTCGGCGCGCCGCGCGCGCATGTTCGCGGGCCAGTGATTCGGCGCGCCCGCTTTCGCGATTTTCAATCGCATCAATGATGGCGCGGTGTTGATCTTGGGCAGACCCAAGCGTCTTTTGCAATGTGTCGATCCGCGTGTGATCATCCAGAAACGCCGAGGGAGAGGCGAAGGGCAGTGCCGTTACCCGCGCAATTTCGCGTTGCAGAATGTCACTTCCGCTCATCCTGGCCAGAAGCAGATGAAATTCGCTGTTCAGCGCGGAATATGCATCCATATCAATGCTTTGATCCGATACAACAGCATCAATCCCGTGTAGCACCTTATGCGCGCGATCCAGCAGCGCAGCATCGGCCCCGCGTTCAGCCGCATAGCGCGCGGCGGTTCCTTCCAGAACCCCGCGCAAATCGATTGTGTCCACCACATCAGCCAGTCTGAAGCTGCGCACAACAAACCCGCCACCCTTGGCGCGTTCCAGCAGGGTTTCTTCGGCCAGTTGTGACAGGGCCGCGCGGATGGGGGTGCGGGAAATGGCAAGTTCTTCGGCCAGCGCGACTTCGAACAATCGGGTTCCGCCCGGCAGCTGGCCGCTAAGAATGCGTTGGCGCAAGGTAATCAGGGCGCGCTGGGCGTGTGTCGATGTGCCGGTCTGTGCGTCCATTTTCTACACCCCCGTTAGGTATACACGTCTATACCACTGCATTGCCACGCTATGTATACATGTTGCACCTGCTTTTGCGCAAGCTTTGATAGAATTTGGCCCGTGGGACCGGAACGTCCGACAGTCCCCTGGCGCAATTTCCTGCACCAAGGGCATCATAATGCGGATCAGATCCGGCCCAATGGCGCGTTAGTTGACAAGCCCTGCGTGGCGCATGGCTGCATCCATCAGTTTTTTGGTTTCATCGGTCAGGCCCAGAAGCGGCAGGCGCACATCTTCGCGGCAGCGGCCCAGACGCGACAGCCCGTATTTTGCCCCCACCAGACCGGGTTCGGCAAAAATGGCGACATGCAGCGGCATCAGCATGTCATGGATTTCCAGCGCGCGCGCATGGTCGCCCGACAGGCTGGCTTGCTGGAACTGCGCGCACAGGCGCGGCGCCACATTGGCGGTGACCGAAATGCAGCCGACGCCACCTTGCGCGTTGAAGCCCGGCGCTGTGGCATCTTCACCCGACAGCTGGATGAAATCCGGCCCGCATGTCATGCGTTGCAGGCTGACACGTTCCAGTTTGCCGGTCGCATCCTTGACCCCGATGATGCGCGGCAGTTCTGCAAGCCTGCCCATGGTTTCGGGGGACATGTCCACGACCGAACGGCCGGGAATGTTGTAGATGATGATCGGCAGGTCACTGCAATCATGCAGCGCCTTGAAATGGGCAATCAGTCCTTCTTGCGTGGGTTTGTTGTAATAGGGTGTCACAACCAGCGCGGCATCGGCCCCTGATTTTTCGGCATGGCGTATGAAACCCATCGCCTCTGTCGTGTTGTTGGACCCTGCGCCGGCAATCACTGGCACGCGCCCGGCAGCGGCCTTGACCACTTCGTCAATGACACGCTTGTGTTCATCATGGCTAAGGGTGGGGCTTTCGCCGGTGGTGCCTACGGGGACCAGACCATGCGACCCTTCGGAAATCTGCCAGTCGATCAGCGCATGCAGCGCGTCAAGATCAAGCGCGCCGTCCTTCAGCGGTGTGACCAGTGCCGGAATGGAGCCTCTGATCTGCATGCGCGCCTCCCTCTTTGGTGGTATCGGATCAACCACAGACCCGAGCCTTTCGCAAATGTGTGTTGTGACTGTGTCACAGGCGGTTAGAACTAACGGCAGATATTTTCAAGGTGAAAAGAGGTTGGTGACATGGTGCAGTCGGGTGGAATGTGGCGGAAATCCAGTGTTTCGGGCTGGATTCTGGCTGGTTTCCTGTCACTGGCGGGGTCTGCTGCGCAGGCGCAAACCGCACCCCCCCCATCACGAGAGGCGGGAATGCTGGCCCTTGCACTGGCGGAATCCGCATCTGGAAACTGGGATGGCGCGCGGGCCATGGCTGCATCCAGCGGCGCGGTCGCGCAGGCCTTGATAACATGGCAGGCCCTGCGCGACGGGCAGGGGGCGTATGCGGACTTTCTGGCCTTTCTGGATCAGCGCGGGCATTGGCCGCTGATCAACACAGTGCAGCGCCATGCCGAAGGGTTTTTGCAAGATCGCAGCCCGACGGAAATTCTGGCATTCTTTGAAAACCGCACGCCCCTGACCGAAGATGGCCATGTCGCGCGGATATTGGCGCTGCGCAATCTGAACCGTTCGGACGAAGCATTGGACATGGCACGCGAGCTATGGGTGTCCATGCCCCTTGGCACGTCAGCCGAGGCGCAGTTGAACAGCGCCTTCGGGGAGTCCTTGCGGGCGTTGGACGCGGCGCGCGTGGACATGCTGCTTTGGGCCGGTGACCGGCAGGGCGCGCAGCGCCATCTGGACCGGCTGGATGCAGGGCAGCAGCGCCTTGCCCGCGCGCGTATTGCGTTGCAGGACCGGGCGCAGGGTGTGGATGCGCTGGTGGCGGCAGTGCCCGATGATCTGTCGCAGCACCCCGGCCTGATGCGCGACAGGTTCGAATTCCGCATGCGGGCGGGCAATGCGGACGGGGCGGCGGATTTGTTGCTGGCGCAATCGCGCCATCCCGCAGGGCTGGGCCAGCCTGATGCATGGGGCGCGCGGCGCGTGTTTCTGGTGCGCACAGCCATGTCCGACGGCGATTACCAGCGTGCCTATGATCTGGCCACGCCGCACGGGCTGGAAGACGGGCTGCATTTCGTCGATCTGGAATTTCTGGCAGGGTTCATCGCGTTGGTGTATCTGGACCGGCCAGAGGCGGCACTGGGCCATTTTCGCGCCTTGCGTGTGCGGGTGAACAGCCCCATCAGCCTTGGCCGTGCCGGATATTGGGAAGGGCGCGCGCATGAGGCGCTGGATGACCCGATTTCCGCACAAGCGGCCTATGAATTCGCCGCCGAACATCAAAGCAGCTATTACGGCCAGCTTGCCGCAGGCCATCTGGGCCAGACACTGGATACGGCCCTTCTGGATGCACCGGATTACCCGCATTGGCGTGATACCGATCTGGCGCAATCAGACCTGCTGGAAGCCGCACTTTTGCTGCGCGAGGCAGGGCAATGGTATGAAGCGCGCCGCTTTGTGCTGTTTCTGGCACGACAGTTGGACACCGAAGCGCAGCTTGGTGCCCTGGCAGATCTGATGCTGGCGCTGGGAGAGCCGAATTTTGCCCTGAACGTGGCGAAAATTGCGGTTCAGTCCGAAATTGTGTTGCCGCGCGCCTATTTCCCTGTGACCGACCTTGCGCAGGCGCAGTTTGATGTGCCGATGGATCTGATCAAGGCCATTGCGCGGCGTGAAAGCGAATTTGATGCAGCCGTGATCAGCCCCGCTGATGCGCGCGGCTTGATGCAGGTTTTGCCCGGCACGGGGCAGATGATGGCGCGCAAGCTGGGTGTGCCGTTCCAGCCCGCAGACCTGACGCGCAACCCCGAACTGAATGCGCGTCTGGGTGCGGCCTATCTGGATGAATTGCGCGCGGAATTCGGCCCGTCGCTGGCCTTGGTCGCGGCGGGGTATAATGCGGGGCCGGGCCGTCCGCGCCAGTGGATCGAACGGCTGGGCGACCCGCGCGACCCGTCAGTTGATTTTGTGACATGGGTGGAAAGCGTGCCATTTGCGGAAACGCGCAATTACATCATGCGGGTGGCAGAATCGCTGATGGTTTATCGCAGCGTTCTGGCGGGCGAGGCGCGCCCCATAGACATGGAAGCGCTTATTCGCGGGCAATGACGTGGTCAGGTAAGTGCGATCCCGATGGCCACACAAATCATAAGCGCGCCCGCTATGGTGTTGGTCAGCGCCAGTGCCCTGCCTGATTTCAGCAGGTTGCGCAGTTTTCCAATAGCCAGCGCCATGCCCAGATTACCCATCATCGGTATCAGCGCGGATACCGCCAGAATTGCCGCCACATCCGCAGTGGTGATGCGCGTCAGGTCAAAAAAGCCGGGCAACACGCCCATATAGAACAAGATCGCCTTGGGGTTGGCCAGAATGACGGTTACACCCGCCAGAAACCCCGCCATATGGCCGGGGCGTGTCAGGCGGCTGTCGGCGGCAATGCGGCCATGCGCATGCCGGATAAGCTGCACCCCCATCACCACAAACATGGCCACGGCGACCCAATTCATCAACTCCAGCAGATCACCGTAAAGTGTCAAAATCCATGTCAGCCCGAAGATTGCGGCCAGCGGCCACAACAGATCCCCCAGCGCCACGCCCACGGCCAGCGGCGCGGCGGATGCGGCCCCGCCCGACATGGCGCGCGCCGTCAGGGCCAGCCAGACAGGGCCGGGGGTCAGAAACAGGATGACAATCGCGCCTGCGTAAAACAGCAATTCCAGCAGGGTAATTGTCATGGTGCCTCCGGCAGGGTCAGGGTGCCGTCATCTGCCAAGGGCCAGAACGGGTTATGTGCCACTTCCCAGACATGGCCGTCAGGGTCGGCATAGTAGCCGGAATACCCGCCCCAGAATACGGGTTCGGGGTGTTTCAGGGCGCGCGCCCCTGCGGCCAGTGCAGCGGCAAAGGCGGTGTCTACATCGGCCGGGCTGTTGAAATTCTGCGCCAGCGTTATGGCGCCTGTGCCCAGCGTGGTGCCCGCGCGGCCCTGATCTGCGGCCAGTTCCTTGCGCCCGAACAGCCCTAACGCCAGTCCGTTCATTTGATAAAACGCAACACTGTCCAGCGCTTCGGCAGGTTTCCAGCCAAGTGCTTGGTAAAACGCTCGGGCGCGCGGCAGGTCGTCCACGCCAAGGGTGATCAGGGTAACGCGCTGAACAGGCAGGGTCATGATGTGCTTTCGACAAGGTGCGAACGCCCGTCTGCGTCCGTCACGGAAAAATGCTGCGCGCGTGCGCCCAGATCGGAAAACAACTCGCGCCCGGTGCCCGTCATAAAGGCCTGAACGTGCAAGCTGCATATGGCGTCATAAAGCGCGGCACGGCGGTCCGCGTCAAGATGGGCGGCCACTTCATCCAGCAACAGCAGCGGCACAGTGCCGGTTGATGCCAGCGCGCGGGCATTGGACAGGATCAGGGAAATCAGCATGGCCTTCTGCTCGCCGGTGGAGCATTGCGCGGCCTCCATGCCTTTGGCGGCCCAGATGGCGCGCAGATCGGCACGGTGCGGGCCGGTCAGGCTGCGCCCTGCTGCCATGTCCTGACGGCGACCATCCGCCAAGGCGCGCGCCAGTTCCCCTTCATCCTGCGGGGCGCTGCAATCAAGCATCAGATCGGCCACGGGAAAGGGGCTGTCATGGTCAGCATGCGTGGCAAGGTTGGCGATGACCGCGCGCCGGTTCGCGCTGATCTGCGCCCCGGCCTGCGCCATCTGTGCCTCCAGCGCGCTATACCAAGCCCCGTCGCCCACCCCGTCGCGCAGCAGCTTGTTGCGTTCACGCATGGATTTTTCATAGGTCAGCACCTGCGCCGCGTGCTCGGGGCGAAAACTAAGCACCATGCGGTCCAGAAACCGGCGGCGCCCTTCGGCCCCTTCCAGCCACAGCCTGTCCATGGCCGGTGTCAGCCAGACCATGCCCAGCAGGGCGGCGAGCGCGACCTGCGGTGCCGCCTTGTCATCAATGCGCACTTGCCGCGACTGGCCGGATTCGGCCCATGTCTGGATATTGCGCGCCCCGTTGGGGGTGGACAGTTCGGCAATGATTTTCCAGCCCAGCAATTCTGGCTTGCGCGACAGGTCATCAGATGCGGCGCGCCGCAACCCGCGCCCGGGCGACAGCAGCGACACCGCTTCCAGCACATTTGTCTTGCCCGCACCATTGGGACCGGACAGCGCCACCGGCCTGCCATCAAAGGCGATCTGCGTGCGCCGGTGCGACCGGAAATGCGACAGTGTCAGCGATTGGATGTAAACACTCATGGCCCAGCGGTAGAAAGAAATGCCGGATAATGCCAGCAAGAAAAAGCCCCGCAAGGGCGGGGCTTCGTCAGCACTGGAACAAGGCTTGCTATCGCCAGTCTGCTCCAGTGGCCCCAGCGGGGTCTTAATGCGGATGATACCAGAGCCGCGACGCATTATACATGGAGTATCAGAGGTGTTTTGTCAAGGATGACAAACTTAAACCATGCAGCATCGCCCGCTGCAAATCCTTCAAACTCTCTGCAGGTATACACTCGATCTGATAGACGCGCCGCCCGCTTTCTTTCCCAAGCCTCAATAAATCTATACGATGAAATCCAGCGGAATAAATCATATCACACTTGGCCCAGCATGTTTTTGCCGCCCATCGGTCTGGAAGTTCAAACGGAATGAACAACTGATAATGATAGGGCATGACTTTATCAGGAGCGGTCGTGCTGAGAGGTATGACCGTGCAAAGATTTGGGCGGGCCTGAATTGGCTTGGAAACAACAACGCAAAGGCGCGGCTTTACCATTTCGGGCGTTTTGAAAGCCTCGTCGAAGGCCACACGAACGATGCAGCCCTGCCTAGGATGATATGAAATAGGCATGAGGGTGAATGAATGCCTTACACCCGCATTGGCATAACGACATACACTGCGCTGGTGTCGTTGCCTTCGCGCATCAATGTCGGATCGCCGGAGGCGTTGAACAGGAACACGGCGTTTTCACGGTCCACCTGACTGGCGATTTCCAGCAGGTATTTCGCGTTGAACCCGATTTCCAGCCGTTCATCGCCATAAGCCACGATCAGTTCTTCTTCGGCTGCACCCGAATCGGGGGCGTTGACCGACAGTGTCAGCTTGTCTTCTTCCAAAGACAGCTTCACCGCGCGCGAGCGTTCCGATGATACGGTCGCAACACGGTCCACGGCGCGCGCGAATTCATTGGCATCCACTTCCAGCCGTTTGGTGTTCTGGGTGGGGATGACGCGTGTGTAGTCGGGGAATGTGCCGTCAATCACCTTGGATGTCAGCGAAATATCGGGCGTGGCAAAGCGCACCTTGGTTTCCGACACGGACACGGCGATCTGCATGTCGTCATCTTCCAGCAGTTTCTTCAGCTCGCCCACGGTTTTGCGCGGGACAATGACACCGGGCATGTTTTCCGCGCCTTCGGGCAGCGGCGCGTCAATGCGTGCAAGACGGTGGCCATCGGTGGCCACACAGCGCAGCACGCGCCCGTTTTCACCTTCGGCGACATGCATATAGACACCGTTCAGGTAATAGCGCGTTTCCTCGGTTGAAATTGCGAATTTCGATTTGTCGAACAGGCGGCGCAAATCCTTGGCAAGCGCCGAGAAATTGGCCGAATATTCGCTGGAGGCCATGACCGGAAAATCCTCTTTCGGCAATGTCGCCAATGAGAAGTTCGACCGGCCCGCCGAAATTTGCAGCCGTCCCGTGCGCGGGTCGTCCACCAGTTCGACCAATGCGCCATCGGGCAGTTTGCGGATGATTTCGTGCAACATCACCGCCGATACAGTGGTTGAACCGGCACGTTCAACCATCGCAGGCGCGCGGTCCATGACTTCCACATCAAGATCGGTGGCGCGGAAGCTGACTTGTGCGTCCTCTGCCTCGATCAGGACATTGGCCAGAATCGGGATCGTATTGCGCCGTTCCACCACTGATTGCGCCTGAGAGACGGCCTTGAGCAAAATCGCCCGTTCGATACTGATCTTCATACCCCTGTCCCTTCGCCTATCCTTGCCCCCTGACTTATCGCCTTGGGGAGGCGTAGCCTAGCCAAAAAACAAGGCGGGACAAGGGTTTTTATGGTGTTTGCCACTTAGCTTTGCAACAGGCGGCGCAGCAGGTCTATATCTTCGGCCATCTGGTTGTCCGAACCGCGCATTTCCTCGACCTTGCGCACACCGTGCAAAATGGTTGTGTGATCGCGCCCGCCAAACCTGCGCCCGATTTCCGGCAGGCTGCGCGATGTCAGTTCTTTGGCCAGATACATGGCAATCTGGCGCGGGCGCGCAATGGTGCGGGTGCGTTTGGGGCCAAGCATGTCCGACAGGCGGATGTTGAAATGCTCTGCCACCTTGCGCTGAATTTCTTCGACGGTCACGCGCCGGTCGGACGTGCGCAAGACATCAGACAGGCAATCTTGCACCATATCCATGGTGATTTCCTGTCCGATCAGACTGGAAAACGCAAAGAGCCGCTGAAGCGCCCCTTCCAGAACACGCACATTGGTGGTGATACGATGGGCCAGAAATTCGATAACACCGTCGCCAATGCGCACTGGCCCATAGGTCTGCGCAAACTGCGCGGCCTTTTGCTGCAAGATGCCAAGGCGCAATTCATAATCTGTGGGGTGCAAATCCACGACCAGACCCCATTGCATGCGCGACGAAATGCGGTCTTCCAGTTCCTTGATCTCGCCGGGGGCGCGGTCGGCTGAAATGACAATCTGCTTGTTCTGATCCACGAGCGCGTTAAACGTGTGGAAAAATTCTTCCTGCGTGCTGTCCTTGCCTGCAATGAACTGCACATCATCGACCATCAGCACATCAACCGACCGGAACAGGTTCTTGAAATCCATGATCTGGCGATCGCGCAGCGCCTGAACAAACCGATACATGAACTGTTCTGCCGACAGATACAGCACTTGCAGATCAGGGCGCTTTTCCTGCAATTCCCAGGCTATGGCGTGCATCAGGTGGGTTTTGCCAAGCCCAACACCACCATACAGAAACAACGGGTTGAATGTAACATCGCCGCCGTCGGCCACGCGACGGGCCGCAGCATGGGCCAGCTCGTTGGGTTTGCCGACAACGAAATTGTCAAAATTGAACTTGCCGTCCAGCGGCGCGCCCTGAAGGTTGGTGTCGCGCTGGACCGCAGCAGGCGTATCGGCGGGGCGTGATGCGGCAGCGGCGGGTTTGTTGCGCGGTTGTGTGCCCACATTGAATTCGATGCGCGAAACCGCCGGATTGTCAGACCGCAGGCGCTGAAAAATCTGATCCTGATAGTTGCGCTTCACCCAGTCGCCAACAAATCGTGATGGCGCGCGAAATTCTACAACACCAGCATCCAGGCTTACGCATTCCAAAGGCTCTATCCAGCTTTTGTGATTGTTTTCGCCAATTTCTGACCGCAACTCCGCCGAAACCCGTGCCCATTGTTCTGATATCATTATGCCCCAGCCCGCATTCTTGTTCATCCCATCCATCAACGCACACAAAGAACTATAAGCAGGCCAGTCGGACTCCGACAGCCAGCTTTTACTCAAACAGAAGGCAGTCATCCGGCCTGACGGACGCACTGCGGTTTTCACATGGTCAGGAGGGGCAGGAACCATGTCGCGACAAAAAGCGAATGGTTCCGACAAAGCGGCAACAACATCAGACCCGACCGATGCCGGTTCATACCTATGGTGATGTCCCCCCCAGGACAGATTCTTTACATAGACGTATGCATAGCAATCTGCTCGTGCGGCGCGCAACAGAACATCGTGCTTGACAGCATTTCGGGCTGCAAAGAATCGAAGCCTGTCTGTTTCAGGTCACGCCCGCATTCCGGGGCAGGGCCGCCTGAAAAATTGTGCTGATATCCACTGCGTCGGTTTGTGCTGGAATGCACTGTGTCATCGGACAGATGCGCAGCACGGTCGAGATTCGGGATATAGTGGGCATAGGCCGGAATGCAAAAAAGGCGCAGATGCTGCGCCTTTTGCAAAAAGCTGTGGTGCGCCGGTCTTCAGGCGCCAAGGGCTTTTACGCGCGATGCCAGTCGCGACATTTTGCGGGACGCGGTGTTTTTGTGCAAAACGCCTTTTGTCACGCCGCGCATCAGTTCGGGTTGCGCTGCCTGCAATGCGGCGGCCGCGACTGCCTGATCGCCGGACGCAATCGCTTCTTCTACCTTGCGCAGATATGAACGAATGCGCGAACGACGCGCTTTGTTGATTTCGGTACGCTGTTCAACCTGACGAGCGCGTTTTTTAGACTGGGGTGTGTTTGCCATAGCGGGTCTACTTTCGGGTCTGTTTCAATTCTATTGCACCACAGACCCGACCCGTTCCAGGAACAGGTGACATTTCTTGCCTTAAGCGGGCCCACGCGCATGTGTCGGGCGATATAGTCCAGCGCGCACCAAAAGGAAAGCTGAAAGTTCAGCGGTCCCGGAATTGCGCGGTGCGCTTTTCCTGAAAGGCAGACATGCCTTCCTTCTGGTCTTCGGTGCTGAACAGCATGTGAAAGACGCGGCGTTCAAACAGCAAGCCTTCGCGCAAGGTGGTTTCATAGCTGCGGTTGACCGCTTCCTTGACGACCTTGACGGTGATCTGACTTTTCTCGGCGATCTTGGCGGCGGCGGCCATGGTTTCATCCATCAGCTTCTTGACGGGCACAACGCGGCTGACAAGGCCTGAACGTTCAGCTTCGTCCGCATCCATGAAGCGGCCGGTCAGATGCATGTCCATGGCTTTGGATTTGCCCACAAAGCGCGTCAGGCGCTGTGTGCCGCCAATGCCTGCAACGACGCCAAGGTTGATTTCGGGCTGGCCGAATTTGGCGGTATCGGATGCGATAATGAAATCGCACATCATCGCCAGTTCGCAGCCCCCCCCTAGCGCATAGCCGGACACGGCTGCGATGATGGGTTTGCGCACGCGCAGCATGGCGTCTGTTTCGGGGGCAAAGAAATCTTCCTGGAACATATCCACGAAGCCCTTGTCCGCCATTTCCTTGATGTCCGCACCTGCGGCGAATGCTTTTTCGGACCCTGTCAGCACGATGCAGCGCACCTTGTCGTTACGGTCGGCTTCGGTCAGGGCCTTGGCAAGTTCGCTTAGCAGCGTGGAGTTAAGCGCGTTCAGGGCTTCGGGGCGGTTCAGCCGGATCAGTGCGATATGGTCAGAAATATCGACGATCAGCGTTTCATAGGCCATGAGGCGGCACCTTGTTTGTTGCAATCAGCATCTTGGCATAACAGCTTGGCATTGGGGTTCAAGTCATCTTTGACACAGCGCACAATAGAAGCTGGACCGCCCTGATTGCACGATCCTGCGGATATTTCCCTTGCAGTCCGGTGTCATACAGGCAGCGTGCTCGCGGCCATAGACGCGAAAAGCATGCTGGAAATAGCCCAGTTCACCATCGGCCTGCCGGTAATCGCGCAGCGATGATCCCCCCGCATCGATCGCATCGCGCAAGGTTGCCCGAATCGCAGTGGTCAGTGATTCGATGCGCGCCATGCTGATACGCCCTGCCGCGCGGGTCGGGCTGATGCCCGCGCGAAACAGGGCTTCGCACACATAGATATTGCCCAGTCCGGCGATGATACGCTGGTCCAGCAATGCGGATTTGATCGGCATTTTGCGCCCTTTCAGGCGATCTGCCAGATAAGGCGCGCTGAAATCATTGCCCAGGGGTTCAGGGCCAAGGCCTGCGACAAGTTTGTGTTGGTCCAGCGTCTGGGTGGTGCACAGGTCCATCGCCCCGAAGCGGCGCGGGTCGTTGAATGTGATGCGCGCGCCATTTTCCAAGTGAAATATCACATGGTCATGCTTTTCGACGGGCGGGTGGTCGAAATGGAATTGCCCCGGTGCATGGCTGCCGCGCAGCCCTGACACAACCATACGCCCCGACATGCCCAGATGGATGATCAGTGTGTCCCCGCTGTCCATGTCCAGCAGCAGGTATTTTGACCGGCGGCGCAATGCCAGAACACGCGCCCCATCCAGCCTTGTGCCCATATCCGGCGGAAAGGGCCAGCGCAGCCCGTCGCGGCGCAACTCTGCGCGGGCAATGCGCACCCCTTCCATTGCTGGCAGCAGGCCACGGCGCACGGTTTCCACTTCGGGCAGTTCGGGCATCATTCCCCCCAAGGCTGGTCGTAGGGTCGCATTGTCACGCCCCCCCAATCCCCTATAAGGAGTGTAGCAGTTCCCCGACAAGGGGCAGTCAAGGGGCAAGACGCATGACGCAGGACGACAAGACCACGCATTTCGGGTTCCAGACCGTGGACGAAGATCAGAAAGCCGGCATGGTGCATGGCGTCTTTACACGTGTTGCGTCGAAATATGATGTCATGAATGACCTGATGTCGATGGGCATTCACCGTGTCTGGAAAGATGCGATGATGGATTGGCTGGCCCCGCGCCCCGGCCAGCGCCTGCTGGATGTGGCGGGCGGCACGGGGGATGTGGCGTTCCGGTTTCTGGGGCGAGCGGGTGATGGCGCGCGCGCAACGGTGCTGGACCTGACCGAATCCATGTTGATCGAGGGGCAAAAACGCGCCGAGGCCGAAAACCTGTCCCATGCGCTGGACTGGACCGTGGGCGATGCGATGGCCCTGCCATTTCCCGACAACAGCTTTGATGTCTATACAATCAGCTTTGGTATTCGCAATGTCACCCACATTGAAGATGCGCTGCGCGACGCATATCGCGTGCTGCGTCCGGGGGGGCGGTTGATGGTGCTGGAGTTCAGCCAGCTGCCCAATGAGGGGTTGCAGAAGCTCTATGATCTGTATTCGTTCAATGTGATTCCCGTTATGGGACAGATCGTGGCGAATGACCGCGACAGTTACCAGTATCTGGTCGAATCAATTCGGAAATTCCCCGATCAGGACCGGTTTGCCGCCATGATCGCAGATGCAGGGTTTGAACAGGTGAAATACCGTAATCTGTCCATGGGCATTGCCGCCCTGCATTCCGGCTGGAAAATTTAGTCATGCGCGGGCCGCATAATTTCTGGCGCCTTGTGCGCACGGGGGCCACCTTTGAACGCACAGGTGCCATGCAGGTGGTGCTGGAGGCGATGAATGCCCCCCCGCGCCTGCGTTTTGCCGCGCGTGTCATGGGCTGGCCGTTCCGGTTTCTGGGCTTGAAGGGCGACCCTGCACAGCCGCCGCTGGTGCGCGCCCTTACCGCACTTGGTCCGGCCTATATCAAGTTCGGCCAGACGCTGGCCACACGCCCCGATGTGGTCGGCCCCGATCTGGCCGAACAGTTGCGCTACTTGCAGGATCAACTGCCACCCTTTCCGCGCGCGCAGGCCATGCAGGTCATTGCCGCGGATCTGGAAGCGCCTGTTGACACCATATTCACCGATCTGTCCGAACCCGTTGCGGCGGCATCCATCGCGCAGGTTCATTCCGCGCGTTTGGTCAGCACCGGCGCGAAAGTGGCCATCAAGGTGCTGCGTCCGGGGGTGGAACGCGCGTTTCGCACCGATATTGATGCCTTCTATTTTGCTGCGGGCATGATTGAACGGCTGTTGCCGTCCACCCGCCGTTTGCGCCCGCTGGATGTGATTGCCCATTTCGAAAGCGTGGTCGAAGGCGAACTTGATTTGCGGCTTGAATCGGCCTCGGCGGCGGAATTTGGCGCGAATACCGCTGATGATGCGGGCTTCAGCGTGCCGCAGCCCGTTTGGGCGTATTCGTCGCGCCGCGTCATGACACTGGACTGGGCCGAAGGGGTGCCGCTGGGGGACAATGCGGCACTGGATGCGCTGGGTCTGGACCGGCGTGAACTGGGTGTGCGCATCCTTAGCCTGTTTTTGCGCCATGCGTTGCGTGACGGATTCTTTCACGGCGACATGCATCAGGGCAACCTGAAGGTAACAGCCACGGGAGAGATTATCGCGCTGGATTTCGGCATCATGGGCCGGATCGACACCTATAGCAGGCGTGCCTATGCCGAAATCCTGTTCGGGTTCATCCGCAAGGATTACCGCCGCGTGGCCGAAGTGCATTTCGAGGCAGGCTATGTCCCCGCTGACCGCGATATTGATGAATTCGCGCGCGCGTTGCGGTCCGTGGGGGAACCCATTTTCGGCATGGATGCGCAGCATATTTCCATGGCACGGCTGCTGGCCTATCTGTTCGATGTGACCGAACGATTTGGCATGGAAACCCGCACCGAATTGATATTGCTGCAACGCACCATGGTTGTGGTTGAAGGGGTGGCGCGGTCGCTGAACCCCGAAATCAACATGTGGCATGTCGCAAAACCTGTGGTCGAAGAATATATTCGTGACCATATCGGGCCGCAGGCGGTGGTGCGTGATCTGGTGCTGACGGCAAAGATTCTGTCGCGCTTTGGTCCGCGCCTGCCGCGTCTGGTGGAAGATGCGCTGATCGCGCAGGCCAATAGTGACAAACCAGCACAGCCTGCACGCGGACCAAACCCGTTTTTATGGACGGCGCTTGGCGCGGGGCTGGTGGGGGTGGGCGTGGCTTTGGGCGCGTTGCTGTAGCCGCGCGGCCTGCCCGTCAGCCCAGTCAGCCCTGCCAGTCGGGACTTGCCATCAAGGCCGCGATTGTGCTGCGCAACTGCGCATGTGGCAGCAAAACCAGCATGCGGGGGCTGTCAAATGCAAGCGTTGCCTGCGTTGTAACGGCTATGTTGGATGTGCCAATCACCCCCGACGGTGTGAAATCCAGCCCGTCAATGGGCCAGAACAATCCCGTTGAACGCCCAGCACATTGGCCCATGGGAAACAGCGATACGCGTTGCCCCTTGGTGGTGTCCAATGTCAGATGTGGGGGCGCGACAAAGCAGATGTCGTGTTCTGCCACCAGCACCACGCGTGACGACCCGAACCGCACAAGTGATGACATTGCCGCCAGCGTGTGGTCCAGCCGCGACCCTGAAAACCCCAATGCCAACACAAACGGCGCGTCGATTCGGGTCAGGCATTTGTCGAAATCCGTGCTGTCCTGCTCGTCTATCTTGTGGATTTTGTCGTGCATCCGGTGCCGCAGATCGCTGCGCAGGGAATCAATATCGCCAATGATGGCCTGTGGGGAATGCCCCGCATCAGCCAACATATTGGCGCCACCGTCCGCAGCCACCAGACACGGTGCCAATGACAGGGCATCTTGCAGATCCGTGGTCGCGAAATCGGCCCCGCCGACCAGTGTGACGCCATATTCAGAATGGACAAGGACGGACACTTTGCTAACTTTCTTAAATATGGCGGGCTTGCGGGAATTGGCCATAATCCGATCACCAAATTACCCTAGTCCGACCATGTAATCGCTCATGTGCTGCGCGAGTTTGCCAGTGTATTAGGTAAAAAGCGAGCGTCGTTATGGTAGGCCCGAACAGAATACTGACAGTTTCCTATGGAACCTTCTCGTGCACGCTGGAAGGATTCGAAGAACCTTTTGGCACGATGAAGGCGATTGCGGAGTATTTCCGCGATCTGGCCGCAGATGACCGTTATTTTGGTGCGGAGCCGCCGACACCGGATGCAGACATGCTGCACCGTATCGCCGAACGTCAAATTCAGCGGCGTGTCGAATCGCATGTGCAGGATAACGGCATTGTCCTGCGCCCCGAAGCACAGAAAGCAGCCGCCACCACCCCACTGGAAATGGGGTTTGCCGCAGCGTCTACTGCGATGCCGACCTCTGTTGCGCTAAGTTCCCTGACCGCAGATCTGTCGCCGACACCTGCCCGTGCGCCAGCGTCACCGCCCCCACCACCGCCCGCGCCTGAACCTGTATCGGCGGGCGAAATCACAGAGATCACAGAAATCAGTAACAAACTGGCGCGCATTCGCGCCGCAGTTGCCCTTGCAGAAGGGCAAGACAAGGCGCGCCCTGCGCTGGGTGCCGCACAGCCTGATCACGCGCCGCCCGCCGCCCCCGCACAGATATCGGGAGAGGATGAGATTCGCCAGTTTCTGGCGCAGCAACAAGACGAAGACGACACACCGGATTCCGACGATGCGTCTGAAGCAGGCATGGCTGATGATATGCCACCCGCGCTGCACGAACAGTCCGCTGATCCCGTTGTCACCAAAGATACGCAGGATGCCGCGCGTCTGCTGTTGTCGGAATTTGATTTCGATGATGACGACATGGATGGCTTTGATGACATGCGTCCGGCGGCTGATCTGCGCACCCCGCCCCAATCGGCCGAGTTCGGTGATGATACCGGCATGTTCGATGAAGATGACTGCCCCGAAGAGACGCCCCCCGCCGCACAGCAAGATGAAGATGCCTTTGAGGAGTTTCTGGATGAGGATGCGGATGACGTAGAAACCGACACGTTCGATGATTTCGACGACGATGACGATTTTGAAGATGACACTGCGCCCGCCGCTGAAAGTGCGAACGTATTTTCGGACCATGAAGCGCCGCAAGCAGCCCGGATCGAAAGCGATGAATTCGCCGAATATGATGACGATGATTTCGACACCGAACTGCAACAGGCCCTGGATCAACGCGCCGAGGCCGAGGTAGAGCGCGCTTCAATCGAGCAGTTGCGCACGCAAATTCGCAATGTTCTGGGCAATACCGGCCTTGCCCGCGCAGATGAACAGGGCCTTGTGCAGGAACTGGCCGAGATCGAACAAGAGATCGTGCTGAAGCACCCCAACTTCATGAAAGCGCGCCAGAATGCGCTGGCAGAAAACACCGAAAATACCGCTGATCGGTTGATGGCGAAAGCCCAAAGCCAACTGAACGAAACCGGGTCGCGCCGCAGGCGCGAAGCGTTCGAGCATCTTAGCCTTGCAGTGACGGCAACCCGCGCAGAAGAAGAAGCAACGGGTCCACGCCGCCGTGATATCGCAGAAGCCCGTGAAATCGACCGATACCGCGAAGATATCGGCATGCCTGATCCGCATGAACTGGCCTTGTCACGCACGACAGGCAAACGCGCATCTGCGGAAGATACGCAGGAAACAGATTCTGTGGCCGGTGCCGAAGCGGATATTGCCCCGCAAAGCGTTCCTGCAAATGACCCTGCGCCCACCCCCGCGCCTGTGGACCCCGTAGAACCGGTGGTCGAAAGCGCGCCTGAAGTGGCGCAAGACCCTGATGATGTGGAACAGCAGCCGGTTACAGATGCAGCCGCGCCTGCCAGCGATGCGGACAAGGGCGCCGCGCGCCCGCGTCCGCGCCGCCCTGCCGCAATCGGAACCCGGCGTGCAGAACGTGGCGCCGCACCACGCGCGCCTTTGGTTCTGGTGTCCGAACAACGGGTTGACCCCGAACCTGCCGCCCAGCGTGTGCGCCCGCGCCGCGTTGAGGTATCGCTGGACGCACAGGCACCATCGGCACCGTTGAAAACCGCAACACCAGACACAATCGCGGCGTTCAAGAAATTTGCGGATGATGTTGATGCATGGCTTCTGGATGAACAGATCGAGGCCGCCGCTGCCTATATCACCCATATTCAGGGTCAGGCAGAGTTTTCGCGCACGGATCTTATCAAGTATGTTCTTGCCTATAATGATGGCAAGACTGTTTCCCGTGAAGATATGCTGCGCGGGTTCGGAACCGTTCTGCGCGAGGAGCGCCTTGAGCGTGCTGAAACTGGTATGTTCAAACTGTCGCCCAGTTCCGAATATGACGCACCTGCGCGCCAATACGCCACAAACTGATCCACTGGCGCAGCACAGCAAAAGGCCCCGAACATGGTTTCGGGGCCTTTTGCATATTCAACACACAGGTTTGATGGCTGCCTTATTCCTTCGGCGCATCCGGATCAGGCTGGCCCACCCCTTTGAACAGCCGTTTCAAAGGAAAGGCCCATACAATGCCAAGTGCAATATAAATGGCCAGTTCCACAAGAAAGGGCGGGCGGTCAAACAGTTCAATCACATTGACGGTCACGACTATGTATAGCGGCAGTGCCACCACCAGCGCAAAAAGCGCCCAACGTCTTCTGGCTTTCCAAGATAATGTCATCAGTCTGCAAACGGGTCCGTTACTAGGATTGTGTCATCGCGTTCAGGTGAGGTTGAAAGTAGTGCGACAGGGCAATCAATCAACTCTTCCACGCGGCGCACATATTTTATGGCATTCGCGGGCAAGTCTGCCCAGCGTCGTGCCCCTTCGGTGGATTCGCTCCAGCCCGGCATTTCTTCATAGACGGGCACGCAGCGGGCTTGTGCATCGGCGGCTGTTGGCAGGTAATCCAGCCGCTGGCCGTCCAGTTCATAGCCAATGCAGATTTTCAGCACCTCAAACCCGTCCAGCACATCCAGCTTGGTCAGGGCTATGCCGTTCACGCCACTGGTTGCACAGGTCTGGCGCAGCAGGCAGGCATCGAACCAGCCACAGCGGCGCTTGCGACCTGTGGTGGTGCCGAATTCGCGGCCCCGCTCGCCCAGACGCTGGCCATCTGCATCATCCAGCTCGGTCGGGAAGGGGCCTTCGCCAACGCGGGTGGTATAGGCTTTGACAATGCCCAGCACAAAATCAATTGCACCGGGGCCGACGCCGACGCCGGTTGCGGCCTGTCCTGCAATGACATTGGATGAGGTGACAAAAGGATAGGTGCCGAAATCGACATCCAGCAACGCGCCTTGCGCCCCTTCAAACAGAATGCGTTTTCCCGCCTTGCGCTTGTCATTCAACACTTTCCAGACGGGTGCGGCGAATTCAAGAATGCGGGGTGCTATTTCGCGCAATTGTTCGACAAGCGCCGCGCGGTCGATCGGTTCCAGCCCCAGCCCGGACCGCAGCGCATTATGGTGAACAAGCGCGCGGTCCACGCGCATCTGCAATGTTGCGTCATCTGCCAGATCCGCGACACGGATCGCCCGCCGCCCGACCTTGTCTTCATAGCAGGGGCCAATGCCGCGCCCCGTTGTGCCGATTTTGGCCACAGAATTCTGCGTTTCGCGCGCGCGGTCCAGCTCGCCATGAAATGGCAGGATCAGGGGCGTGTTTTCGGCAATCATCAGCGTGTCGGGGCTGATGTCCACCCCTTGGGCGCGGATTGTTTCAATTTCTTGCAGCAGGTGCCAGGGGTCCAGCACGACACCGTTGCCGATGACCGACAATTTGCCGCCACGCACCACGCCCGAAGGCAGCGCATGCAACTTGTAGACCTTGCCATCAACAACCAGCGTGTGCCCGGCATTATGACCGCCCTGAAACCGCGCCACCACATCGGCACGTTCCGACAGCCAGTCGACGATCTTGCCTTTACCTTCGTCACCCCATTGGGCGCCGACTACCACGACATTGGCCATGAATGGTCCCCTTTGACTTGCAAACCGCCGCCCGTCATAACGCTTCGCTGCGCACTGTGAAACCCGAAATAACATGCGCACCCGTCCGCGCAGTGCGGGAAACAGGGGTTGCGGGCAATGGCCCAAGCGCCTAAGTAGGCGAGAACAGAAAAAGCGGGTTGTTCCTGATGCAAAATGTCGTGCTGATTGTCCATCTTTTACTGGCGCTGACGCTGATTGGCGTGGTGCTGGTGCAGCGCTCCGAAGGGGGTGGTTTGGGTATTGGTGGTGGTGATGGCAGCCCGCAGGCAGGCCGTCCGCCGCTGACAGCAATGGCAAAACTGACATGGGGTCTGGCAATCGCGTTCATTGCGACATCGCTGACACTGACGGTCATTGCCGCGCAACAATCTGCAAGTGTGTCCGTTCTGGACCGTTTGGGTGTTCCGACGCCGTCCAGTTCCAGCGTGCCCACATTGCCTGCGACCGACAGCTTGCTGCCACCGCCGGCTGCTGATGATACGCTGGCCCCGCCGGCCGCAGACTAAGGCAAAACCACAAATTATTGCGGGGCGTGTTTTTTCTGCGCCCTTATCTAGCGGCTGGCTTGTAGTCGCGGGCGATTTGGGCTATGGCTTGAACCCCGTGATACTTGGGGTTTTTGCAAGCCCCGCATCCGCCGAAATACATGATCACGGGGGGTCGTTTCGACCATGGCACGCTATATTTTCGTAACAGGTGGTGTTGTTTCCAGCCTTGGCAAAGGCTTGGCATCCGCCGCGCTGGGTGCCTTGTTGCAGGCGCGGGGATTTACCGTGCGATTGCGCAAGCTGGACCCCTATCTGAACGTCGATCCCGGCACCATGTCCCCGTTTGAACACGGCGAAGTGTTTGTCACCGATGATGGCGCAGAAACCGATCTGGACCTTGGGCATTATGAACGGTTCACTGGTGTTGCCGCGCGGCGCACCGATTCGGTGTCATCGGGGCGCATCTATTCCAACGTGCTGGAAAAGGAACGCCGTGGCGATTATCTGGGCAAGACCATTCAGGTCATTCCCCATGTCACCAACGAGATTAAGGACTTCCTTGCCGTGGGCGAGGATGAGGTTGATTTCATGCTGTGCGAAATCGGCGGCACCGTGGGTGATATCGAAGGGCTGCCGTTTTTTGAAGCCATCCGCCAGTTCAGCCATGAACGCCCGCGCGGACAGTGCATTTTCATGCATCTGACATTGTTGCCCTATCTGACGGCCAGCGGGGAATTGAAAACCAAACCAACGCAGCATTCGGTCAAGGAACTGCAATCCATCGGGATTGCGCCTGATGTGCTGGTGTGCCGGTCTGAACAGCCGATCCCGGAAAAGGAACGCCAGAAAATTGCCCTGTTTTGCAATGTTCGCCCCGAAGCCGTCATTCCCGCCTATGACCTGAAATCCATTTATGAAGCGCCGCTGGCCTATCACCGTGCCGGGCTTGATCAGGCGGTTCTGGATGCGTTTGGCATAACGCCTGCGCCGCGCCCCAATCTGGACCGATGGGAAGATGTGCTGGACCGCTTGCAAAACCCCGAAGGCGAAGTGCGAATCGCCATTGTTGGCAAATATGTCCAGCTGGAAGATGCGTATAAATCCATCAAGGAAGCGCTGATTCATGGTGGGATAGCCAACCGCGTGAAGGTGCAGGTCGAATGGATCGACGCCGAGGTGTTTGACAGCAAGGACCCCGGCCCCGCGCTGGAGCGGTTTCATGCGATTCTGGTGCCCGGCGGGTTTGGCGAACGCGGCACCGAAGGCAAAATTCGCGCCGCCACCTATGCCCGTGAAAAGAAGATTCCCTATTTTGGCATCTGTCTGGGCATGCAGATGGCCTGTATCGAAGCCGCGCGCAATCTGGCAGGCATACCAGATGCAGGGTCCGAAGAATTCGACCATGAAGCGGGCAAGAAGCGCTTTACCCCTGTTGTCTATCACCTGAAGGAATGGGTGCAGGGCAACCACAAGGTTGAACGCAAGCTGGGCGATGACAAGGGCGGCACCATGCGCTTGGGGGCCTATACCGCGCATCTGAAAGAAGGGTCCAACGTTGCCCGTATCTATGGGGCAACCCGCATCGAGGAACGCCACCGTCACCGCTATGAAGTGGACACGCAATTCCGCGCTGCTCTGGAAGGTGTCGGCCTGACATTTTCAGGCCTGTCACCAGACGGAAAACTGCCCGAGATTGTCGAGCATGAAGGCCACCCCTGGTTTATCGGGGTCCAGTTCCACCCTGAACTGAAATCAAAACCGTTTGATCCCCACCCGCTATTCGCCGATTTCGTGCGCGCCGCGGTCGATGTGTCGCGCCTCGTTTAGGGCGTATCGCTGTCAGGCACCGGATTGGGCCGCCCGCAAGGCGACATCGTGGGCTTGGTCTTAGTTCAGCGCGTTGGACAGGGCGCGGGCCAGTTTCTGTTTGTTGATCGGTTTTGGTAGTATGTCTATGAAACCGGCAGCAAGATAGCTTGCGGTCTGTTCTTTCATGACGTTGGCCGTGGCCGCGATGGCGCGCGGTTTGGCGCGGCCAGTTTCTTCGGCTTCGCGCAGAATGGTGTTCAGTGCTTCCATGCCATCCATCACAGGCATGGAGATATCCAGAATGATCAGATCAAACTCCTGCTCTTGCCAAAGTTTGCAGGCTTGAAGCCCGTTTTCGGCAAGGAAAGCTTCGACCCCCAGTTGCTTTAGCATAATCTGCATCACCATCCGGTTGGTCGGCGTGTCATCTGCGACCAGCACTTTGCATCCGATCAGTTTGTCCGTGTCAAATTCCGTTTCGCCGCCGGATTGCGCCGGAACGAAATCTTCCGCGCTGATTCCCTGAAGAACCGGAAGCTTCAGCCGAAAGGCGATTTCGGTGCCTTCGCCCGGCGCGGTTTTCACTGTGATGGTTCCGTGCATCATGTCCACAAGCCGCCGGACAATCGACAACCCAAGCCCCGTTCCACCAAAGCGGCGCGCAGTGCCGGATTCGGCTTGCTCGAATTCGTCGAAGACACGGATCGATTGTTCTTGTGTCATGCCAATGCCGGTATCGCTGACAATGAAATCAACGAATTCCGGGTTTGTCGCATCGAACTGCACCGTGACCCGCCCTTCTTCCGTAAACTTCAGGGCATTTCCGATCAGGTTTTGCATGATCTGCATCACGCGGGTGATGTCACCCATACGCTGCATCCCGCCCTCGCCCTGACATGTCACACCAAATTCAATCCCTTTCGCGTGCGCAGACGCGATATGAAGGGATTCCAACTGCTGCATAAGCGTGTTCAGCCGGAAGGGGCGCGGGTCAAGTGTCAGTTTTCCAGCCTCGACGCGGGCCAGATCCAGAATGTCATTGATAAGCGACAGCAATCCCCAGCCGGAGTTGCGAATTGTTTCAACCATGGGCTTCTGTTCTGGCGTCAACTCTGTCTCGGCCAGCAGATCTGCCATGCCCAGCACACCCGTCAACGGGGTGCGTATCTCATGGCTCATATTCGCCAGAAAAACCGATTTGGCGGCATTCGCGGCCTCGGCGTGGATAACCGCATCGCGCAAAGCGGCTTCTGTCGCGAGCTGGTCTGTAATGTCCACAATCGAACACACTGCCCGTGCCGGATTTCCCGCAATGCGCAACGGCGTTGCATTCAGCGATATCGCGCGCCGTTCGCCATCCGGCCGAAGAATTGACAGGCGCACATCGCGCAAGGACATTTCACTGTCAAGAATTTGGGCGATTGGCAGGTCTTGCGGGCGTATGTCGCTACCGTCCAGCGCCCTAATTCCCCAGCTTGGTTCATCATATCGCCGGCTGATGCAGCCACCCGGTTCGACACCCAGCAAGCGTTCTGCTTCGGCATTGGCGAACACAATGCGCCCGTCATATCCAAACGCCAGCATCCCTGACAGGTCGGTTTCAAGAACCCGCGCCAGAAAATCACGTTCGCCTTGCAGTTCATCTTGCAAGGTCAGGACATTGCTAATGTCCGTCAATGAGATCAACCATCCCATAAGCTGCGTTTTGCGCGCAAGCGGGCGGTTCACCGCCAGTATTTGCGCCACATATGTGCGGTCCAGAATTGTCAGACGGGTCGGCTGTGGGGGGGCTTTATTCCCGACGGCAGAGCGCAGCAATGGGGTGACCGGAGATTGTGCTGGCAAGGGTTTGCCGCGCGCAAGATGAATGTTTGCCTTGGCAAATACCATGCGTGCGGCTGTGTTGGTTGTCATTACGCAGCCGTCTATGTCTATCATTATCGTGGGGTCGCGCGTGGTGAAAAACAGCAGATCGCGCCCGATTGTTGACAGGTCGAAAGGGCGCGTTACGGTCATCATCCAGGTGAACAGGAACAGCACCAACGCAAACATGAAAGGTGTCGGGTCAAAGCCCAATATTGTCACCCCACCAAAAATATAGGCAAGGTTTCCGGCAATAGGGAACGCCGTTATTGCGATAAGGACCGCAAAATGTCCTCGATACGCGCGATTGGCAAGCCACATTCCTGAAATTCCGACACCGATTGCCGCGATCAGGAACAAATACAGGTATCCGGCCGCCACATAGAAAAGCGGTCCATGCTGATACTGCACCGACAAGCGGCCATCAATTTCCAGCATGGTTGTTTCAGGACCATATAGCAATTCATGCCATGGGTTGCTGAACGCCATGATGGCCACGATAAATGGGCCGCCAACCAGCGCCGCCCATTCCCAACGCGCCAGTTTCTTGTCCCGCCCGAACGCGTATGCATGCAGGAAGAAAGCCCAAACCGTGGGTAATGCCGCGATGGACGGCCATGCCAAAAGTGCGAATGCAATTTTACAGTGTTCATTGGTTGCCGACATTTCCAGAATGGCGGACGCCAGCCAGCCCAGCATTGCGACATGCGTACCAATGCAAAATCCCTGGCCGGAAAAATGCGGTTGTCTGGCTACCATGTATGTCATGATTGCCAGCCCCAGCAGGATTACCAGAATTACCACAATGGATGTGTCAATAACCACGGTGGAGACACAATCCATCACAGGGCAATCCAGTGCCCTGAAGGACGCCCCAACCAACTGAATGAAATCATAAGAAGAATCCGCGCGTTGTCGTCGGCGAATATTACGTTTCAGACATGAATTTTGCAAGTTGCAAAGATGTAGGCCGAAAGCTACAGGCTGATATTCACATGCGTTTCCGGGGCATTATCGGGGGAAACGGGCAATTCAGAAAGAACACTATAGGCACCATAAGGGCCTTTTCCCCCAACCGTTTCAGGCGGCCGTGTGCTGGTATCATTGTCGTCAGGACTGATTGGTGCCGCCGTCAGGCTTTCGCGCAGGTGCTGGATCACATTCACCTCGAATGATGGTGGCGGGCCGACAAGGCGATGGCGCTTGTCATGCGGATGAAGCACGGGGCGGGGGGCGGCAAGGTCAGCCTTTGTCAGCGCCTGGGCTTGCTGAACCGCTGATGCGGTTATGTTCGTCCCTGTTGCGGCCACCCCACGCGACGGGTGTGGCTGCATAAGCTGGCCCAATGGTTCACGGTGCCCCGGCGCGATTGGTCCACTTGTGGGTACTGCTGGAAGAACTGGCATCTTCCCCTCCAAATGTATGATTTCCGGACAAAGTTCTGAATATCTACATTAGAGGATAAGTTTTAATACTTTGTTAAAACGCAGTAATTCTTAAAGCATGGTTAAGGGTCGGGTGGTGGTAGCGGCTAACCCGAGGCCAAACAGGCGCAGCAGACCAGCATCCGGGGCTGATCTGCTGCGGGACAGGCGTTAGGTCAGCGCAGGATGCTGCGGCCCGCGAAGACGGCAGTTTCGCCAAGCATTTCTTCAATGCGGATCAACTGGTTATATTTCGCCAGCCGGTCGGAACGCGCCAGCGATCCGGTCTTGATCTGCCCGCAATTCGTGGCGACGGCCAGATCGGCAATGGTTGCGTCTTCTGTCTCGCCGGACCGGTGCGACATCACGCAGGTCATCCGCGCACGGTGCGCCATATCGACGGCTGCAAGTGTTTCTGTCAGTGTGCCGATCTGGTTGACCTTGACCAACAGCGAATTGCCGCAGCCTTTTTCAATGCCTTCGGCAAGTCGTGTGGGGTTGGTTACAAACAGATCATCGCCCACCAGTTGCACGGTCCCGCCCAGTTTGTCGGTCAGCAGTTTCCACCCGTCCCAATCATCTTCTGAACAACCATCTTCGATGCTGATGATGGGGTAATCGGCGACAAGTGCTGCCAGATAGTCAACATTTTCGGCGGGGGTCAGTGATTTGCCTTCGCCCACCATTTCATATTTGCCGCCCTTGAAGTATTCGGTGGCCGCGCAATCCAGCGCAAGGCAGATATCCTCGCCGGGTTTGTAGCCTGCTTTTTCAATGGATTTCAGAATGAAATCCAGCGCATCGCGGGTGGATGACAGGTTCGGTGCAAAACCGCCCTCATCACCAATACCTGTGGACAGGCCTGCGGCGGACAGTTCTTTTTTCAGGGTGTGGAACACCTCGGCGCCCATGCGCACGGCGTCGCGAATGTTTGTCGCGGACACCGGCATGATCATGAATTCCTGAATGTCGATCGGGTTGTCCGCATGCTCGCCCCCGTTGATGATATTCATCATGGGCACCGGCAATGTGCGCGCGGATGTCCCGCCGACATAGCGAAACAGCGGCTGGCCGGTATAATCCGCGGCGGCCTTGGCCACAGCCAGCGACACGCCCAGAATGGCATTCGCGCCCAGTCGGGCCTTGTTCGGGGTGCCGTCAAGTTCCAGCATCGCGGCGTCAATCGCCACTTGTTCGGTTGCGTCAAAACCAACCAGTGCTTCGGCCAATTCGCCATTCACTGCGGCCACCGCGTCCAGAACGCCCTTGCCCATGTAGCGCGACTTGTCGCCGTCGCGCCGCTCTACGGCTTCATGTGCGCCGGTTGACGCGCCCGAAGGCACCGCCGCGCGGCCCATGGTGCCATCTTCAAGGATAACGTCCACTTCGACAGTGGGGTTGCCCCGGCTGTCCAGTATCTCGCGGCCAATGATGTCTATAATCGTGCTCATGTTCTGCCCCTATTCGCTGAAAACGCTTTCGCCCCCGTATAGCGGCAGATCATGACAAGTTCTAGGTCACTTTCGTTTCGCGCCACAGTGTGAACATGCCCGCCGCAACAATGACTGTCGCGCCGATCAGTGTCAGCCCGTCGGGGCGTTCCCCGAATACCAGAACAGCGACAATCAATGCAAACAGCATGCGGGTATACCGGAAGGGCGTGATGAAGGACAATTCGCCAACACGCATCGCAGCCACAAGGGCATAATAGGCCAACACGCCAATCCCCAGAGCCGCGGTTAGCGACAGCAATTGCATGAATGTGGGCATGACCGCAGCACCTTCCATGACAACCATCAGAAAGAATCCGGCGGGCACCATCATTGCGAATGCCCAGGATGAAATCTGATAGCTGGAAACCGCAGCCGGGATAACCCGCGTTGCAAGATCGCGCCCCGCCAGCCCGATGACGCCGACAACAGCGAACAGCGATGCGGGTTCAAACCCCGCCATGCCCGGCCGCACGATCAGCATGACCCCGAAAAAGCCCAACGCAATGGCTGTCCAGCGCCGCCAGCCCACCTTTTCGCCCAGAAACAGCACGGCACCAAGTGTCACAAACAGCGGTGCTGCCTGCAATATAGCTGACGCTGTGGCCAGACTGGCCAGCACGAACGACAATACAAACCCCACTGTGCCCACAAGTTCGGCCGCATTGCGCAACAGCAGCGCCGGCGTAAGCAGGGCAGGCGACAGCAGCTGCTGGCCCTTGCTACGGGCGACGGCCCCGAAGGCGACTGCACCACCAGCCCCCAGAATCAGCAGGATCTGCCCGACAGGCAGTGCATCAGCCAGCAGCTTGATGAACATATCCTCCAATGCGAACCCTGCCATGGCAAGGGACATCAGAACAGCGCCGCGCAGATTGTCCGACATCGGGATTTCTTTCACATGTGAACTTGGGGTCAAGGGCTACAATCTGCGCGATGAATTGAAAAGCGCAAAAGAAGAAGCGCGCCGGGGGCGGCGCGCTTCCTGTCGAACAACATAAGGGTGTTGATCTTAGTCTTGCTTTGCAGCCCGCTTGATCGGTGCCCAAAGCTGCTTGTTGGTCAGATACAGCAATGCGGCCAGAACCGACAGGAAGATCACGCCGACAAAACCGGCGCGCTTGCGTTCAACAAGCTTCGGTTCTGCGGTCCACATCAGGAATGCCGCAACGTCCTGCGCCATCTGTTCTTCGGTGGCCGGAGTCCCGTCTGCGTAATCGATCATGTCATCGAACAATACGGGGGCCATCGACACCCAACCATCATAGGCTTTGTTGTAGTAGAACAACGCACCTGCCTGAAAGTCTTCTTCATCCGTGTAACCCGTCAGGAAAGAGGCAATATATTCTGCCCCGCCCAGTCCACGGAAAAGCTGGTTCAGGCCCAGACCATACGGCCCCTCAAAGCCGACACGCGCCTTCGCCATCAGGCTAAGGTCGGGCGCCCCTTCGAATTGCGATTCGGGGAAATGGTCCGGTCCGGCGGCGGTGCGCCAGTCGCGCAGTTCCGGGTCCCAGATCTCGAACATCTCGGCATAGGCGCGCATCTGGTCATCGGGCAATTCCGGCCCGTTGTTGTCGCTTAGTGTGCGGAACGCAACGAATTCAAGCCCGTGGCAGCTGGAGCATACTTCCGTATAGACCTGAAGGCCGCGCTGAAGCTGGTTACGGTCGTAAACGCCAAACGGCCCTTCAAACGAGAAGCTGTAATCCGTTATTTCGCCAAGTCCCCCGGCCGAAAAGGCCGGGGTTGCTGCCAAAGTAGCTGCCATGAGGGCGGAAGCAGCGAGTTTCTTAAACATCATATCTCTCCTGTTTCCTTATCTCACTCGGCCGGGATTTGTTCGGGCGAGGGGCCAGAACCACCAGATTTCTTTTTCAGGCTGGCCTTGAAATCGGCCTCGATGGTTTCGGGCTGTGGCAAGGGTTTCTCGATCACGCCAAGAATAGGCAGGATGATCAGAAAGTATGCAAACCAGTATGCCGTGCCGATCAGCGCGATATTGGTATAAATCCCTTCGGCTGGCATAGCCCCTGCCCACATCAGGACAAAGAAATCGACCACCAGCAGCCAGAACCACCATTTGAACATCGGGCGATACCGGCCCGAACGCACCGATGATGTGTCCAGCCAAGGCACCAGCGCCATCACGAAGATCGCAGCAAACATTGCCAAAACCCCGAAGAAGGACGCATCAATGATGCCAAATGACAACCAGTTGACAGCTATCACCACCCACACATCGGATGTGAAGGCCCGCAAAATGGCGTAGAAGGGCAGGAAATACCATTCCGGCACAATATGCGACGGCGTGACCAGCGGGTTTGCCTCGATATAGTTGTCAGCATGGCCAAGGAAGCCCGGCATGAAGCCTACAAGCGCCCAGAAGCCAGCCAGAATCAACACCAGCGCGAACAGGTCCTTGATGACGAAATAGGGCCAGAAGGGCAGGGTATCTTTCGCGGCTTCTTCCTTCGATGTGCGGCGCACATCAACACCGGTCGGGTTGTTGTTGCCGGTGGTATGGAAGGCCCAGATGTGCAGGATCGACAGGCCCAGAATAACAAAGGGCAGCAGATAATGCAGCGAGAAGAAGCGCGTCAGCGTTGCATTGCCGACAGCAGGTCCACCCAGCAGCCATGTCTGCAGCGCTTCACCAATGCCGGGGATAGCCCCGAACAGGCCGGTGATCACAGTTGCACCCCAAAAGGACATCTGGCCCCATGGCAGCACATAGCCCATGAACGCAGTTGCCATCATCAGCAGGTAGATCAACATGCCGATAATCCATGTGATTTCACGCGGAGATTTGTAGCTGCCGTAATACAGGCCACGGAAAATATGGATATATACCGCCGCAAAGAACAGCATCGCGCCGTTCTGGTGCAGATAGCGCAGCATATAGCCGCCATTCACGTTGCGCATGATATGCTCGACACTGGCGAATGCCATGTCTGCATGCGGGGTGTAATGCATCACCAGCACAATGCCGGTCACGATTTGCAGGATCAGGCAGAACATCAGGACGATGCCCCAGATCCACATCCAGTTCAGGTTTTTGGGGGTCGGGATCATGATTGTATCAGAAATCAGTCCGACAATGGGTAGCCTGCGATGAATCCACTTTTCAGCGTTCGTCTTCGGCTCGTAATGATCGTGTGGAATACCAGACATAGGTGTTTCCTCCCTTAGCCGAGCTGGATTGTCGTGTCGTCAACGAACGACGCAGGCGGAATGTGCAGGTTTTCGGGGGCAGGACCACGGCGGATACGGCCTGCCGTGTCATAATGCGACCCGTGGCAGGGGCAGAACCAACCATTGAAGTCGCCCGCGCCATTGCCCAGCGGCACACAGCCCAGATGGGTGCACACGCCTGTCATCACGAGCCATTCGCCCGCATCGTCCATGGTGCGGTTTTCGTCCAGCGCATCGGTGCCGGGCTTGTTGGGGTTTTGCGATGCGCGGTCAATGGACAAATCGTCCAGCGTGACGGCGCGGCCCTCTTCGATTTCGGTTTCGGTGCGGCGACGGATAAACACCGGCTTGCCAAGAAAGTTTACGGTGATCTGGCCGCCAGGTTCCAGACCGCCCACATCGACGAAAATCGATGAAAGTGCCTGAACATCAGCCGAAGGGTTCATCTGGTTTACCAGTGGCCAGACAGCTGCGCCAACTGTTACAACGCCTGCACCTGCTGTGGCGTAATAGATGAAATCCCTACGGGTGCTTTCGTTGTCATCAGCGTGGGACACAAGCATTCTCCCTTTTCAATGGGTACGAGGGCTGCAAATAATCATCCGGCCACGACATCGCCGCAGCCCTATGCGTTTGGTATTTAGCGGGGAATCCATAGCCCGTCCAGCCGCGAAAGCGGGCAATGGTGTCGCAGGGGAGTGGTTTTTCCGGTAATTCTGGTTCAGATGCCACACTGTGAGCGCAACCGTAATCGACATAACCCTGTCGCGGGCAGCCCGGAACATCACAACGCCGCGCAACCAGGGCTGCATTCAGGCCGGTGGCTCGGTGGCCCGCATGCTGTCGCGTTGGGCAAATTTCAGATGCCATGTCGCCAGTGTGGGGTGTCCATCACGCCAGTTGCGCGCGTTATGGCGCAGGTCCAGATAGGATAACGCGCAGGCTGTCGCGATCTGCCCGATGCAAACCGGCCCCGCAAGATAGCTGATCCAGCGCGCTTCCAGCATATCAAGGCTGCGCGCGATTTTCAGCCATTGCCCTTCGACAAACGGGGCGAAGCGTATGTCTTCCGGTCGCAGGCGGGATTCATAAACCATGGCCAGTGCGGCATCCAGAATACCGTCTGCCGTGGCCTCCAGCGTCAGGGCATCCCAGTGCCGCGCGCCACCCGGATACAGCCCCGATTGGGCGAACTGGTCCAGATAGGCGCAAATGACGCGGCTGTCATAAATCGCGGGGCCATCGGGGCGCGCCAGTGTCGGCACCTTGCCCAGCGGATTATGTGCAACCGGCGCCTGACCGGCATCCAGTGGCGTGCCTGATCCCGTTATAATGTCGATGTCGGCGGCTATGCCAGCTTCATGCGCCAGCACCATGACTTTGCGGGCGTAAGGTGATGTCGGGCTGTAATATAGCGTCAGTGTCATTCAGACCCACCGCAGCTTGATGCGCGCCAGAAACGCGGTATCCAGTTCCACGCCGCGGCCGTCATGCCCCAGCCTGATGATTCGGCGTATGCGCGCCGTGCTGTTCAGTTGGTCGCGGTCGCGCGGGCGTGTGATGCATAGTCCTTCGGGCAGGGTGTCCATGGCATCTTCGACAGGCTGGGCGGTATTGCCGGGCCGGACCTGTCGGGCCAGTGCGTAGCCTGCAAGGGCAAGGGCACCGTATTTCACAGCGACTGCGGCGATGGGGGCAAGGGGTAGGGCCAATGCAAGACTCCTTCAGTTTCGTAAACATTAGCAGAAGGGGTGCATTTGTCCATTCACGTTGCGTGGCATGTTTGCGCGCGCTGATGCGCGCAATCGGGCAGCGGAATGCGTGGCACCGCGCCCATATGGCAAGCCGCGCAGTTATGCTGCGCGGCGTGGGTCGGGCGGGTGGGCCATATGGGCGCGGGTTACAGCGTTGCGGCCAGTCGCGCGCCTTGATCGATTGCGCGCTTTGCATCCAGCTCGGCCGCCACATCCGCGCCACCGATCACATGCACGGTTTTGCCGGTCGCGATCAGGGCATCGGCAAGCATACGCAACGGCTCCTGCCCTGTGCACAAAATAACTGTATCTGCGGGCAGCGTTTCTTCCTCCCCGTCGCGCGCAATCACCAGCCCTTCTGCCGTGATGCGCCGGTATTCCATGCCGCCCAGCATGCGCACGCCTTTGGCCGCCAGACTGGCGCGGTGTATCCAGCCCGTGGTTTTGCCCAGCCCCTTGCCGGGCTTGGCCGCCTTGCGCTGCACCAGTGTCACTGACCTTGCGGATGGTTGGGGGTGCGGGCCATCCGGGGCCAGCCCGCCGGGGGCATCCGACGGGTCGCCCACGCCCCATTCGCGCTGCCAAAGGGCCAGATTTTCAGTTGTGCTTTCGCCGTCATGGCTCAGGTATTCGGCGACATCGAACCCCACGCCGCCTGCGCCCACCACAACCGCGCGCGCGCCCACCTGCGCCTTGTCGCGCAGCACATCGGTATAGCGCAGCACATGGGCCGCATCCTGCCCGTCAATCTGCGGATCGCGCGGGATGACACCTGTTGCAATCACCACATCGTCGAACCCGTCCAGTAATTCAGGTGTGGCGCTTGTGTTCAGCCGCAGCTTGATTTGCGATTGTGCCACACTGGTTGTGAACCAGTCGACCAGCCCGTGAAATTCTTCCTTGCCGGGGATCTGGCGGGCCATGTTCAACTGCCCGCCAATTTGACCATCCGCTTCAAACAAGGTGACACTATGCCCGCGCCCTGCCGCCACCAGTGCCGCCATCAGCCCCGCAGGCCCTGCACCCACGACAGCCACATTTCTGGGTGTGGTGGTCTGGTCATAGGTCAGTTCGGTTTCATGGCAGGCGCGCGGATTGACCAGACAGGTGGACACCTTGCCCTGAAACGTGTGGTCCAGACAGGCCTGATTGCACGCAATGCACGGCGCAATCTGGGCGGCGCGTCCGGCGCCCGCCTTGGCCACGAAGTCGGGATCGGCCAGAAACGGGCGCGCCATGGACACCATATCCGCCGCGCCCCCTGCCAGCAGGTGCTCGGCCACATCGGGCGTGTTGATCCGGTTTGATGTGACCAGCGGAATGCCCACCTTGCCCATCAGCTTGCGCGTGACCCATGCCCAGCCCGCGCGCGGCACCGATGTGGCAATCGTGGGCACGCGTGCTTCATGCCAGCCGATGCCCGTGTTCAGGATCGTGGCACCTGCGGCTTCAATGGCTTGTGCAAGGCGTGTCACTTCGTCAAATGTCTGCCCGTTTGGCACCAGATCAATCAGCGATATCCGGTAGATCAGTATGAAATCAGGCCCCACTGCCGCGCGCACACGGCGCACAATCTCGACCGCCAGTCGCATGCGGTTGTCATAGCTGCCGCCCCAGCGGTCGGTGCGGTGGTTGGTGGCCGCGCACAGGAACTGGTTGATGAAATACCCTTCCGACCCCATCACCTCGACCCCGTCATAGCCCGCTTCACGCGCGCGCATCGCGGCGGTCACCATATCGGCGATCTGCTTTTCGATCCCGTCCTCATCCAACTCCGCTGGCTTGAAGGGCGAAATCGGGGATTTGACAGGCGACGGGGCCACGCAGTCAGGCCCGTAGGCATAACGCCCTGCATGTAATATCTGCATGGCAATCTTGCCGCCTGCATCATGCACACGGTCTGTGACCAGACGGTGATTGGCGATGTCCTGCGCGGTATACAGTCCCGCAGCCCCCGGAAAGACGCCCCCTTCAGGGTTGGGGGCCATGCCGCCCGTGACCATCAGCGCCACGCCACCGCGCGCGCGGATGGCGTAATATTCCGCAACACGGTTCCAGTCGCCGCGTTCTTCAAGGCCGGTATGCATAGACCCCATCAGCACGCGGTTTTTCAAGGTGGTAAAGCCCAGATCAAGGGGGGCAAGCATATAGGGGTAGTGCGACATGGGGACCTCCTCAGGGTTGGGGGACGTTAACCGCGCAAGCTGCGCGCTGTCACCCTGAACGCGGCGTCAATAGCCGGTCATTTCCAGATAGCCCCGCCCCGTATGGCTGCCGCTGAAACGCAGCGGTCCTTCCCAGTATCCCACCGACAAGTCCATCCATGCCTGCGGGTTCAGCGGCTCGGTCGTGACGGAAACACCCCCTTCGGGCCAGTCGACACGCCAGCGCACGGGCACATCGCGCCCTGCAACCCGTTCCGTGCCCAGTGGTGTGAATTCCAGCGCACCCGCGGGCAAGGGTGTTGCGGCCCCGTCTGGCGTGATCCATGTCCCTGCCGTAAACACCTGCGCGCCGCGCAACTGAAACCCCATCATCCTGTGACCGTCGTCAAAAGCAAACGAAAACCAGTCCCACCCTTGCTGATCATCCGACAGGGGTTGGCTGGACCATTCGCGGTCAAGCCAGCCCTGCCCGGTCACGGAAACAGGCCCGTCCGGCAGATGAAGCGTGCCGCTGATGTCATAGAATGGCTGCGAATAATAATAACTTGCCTGACCGTCAAAGGATTTGACCGAATAGCCCTGATCGCCATGAAACACCAATGGCCCCTGTGCCTGCGCGTCCAGATCAAACGCGAAATCATGCCCTGTGGCGCGTATGTCCAGCCTATCATAAGGGTCGGCGCCCGCATCCGCGCGGCTGCGCATGTGCCAGTCGTCAATAAAGGCCGCGAACGGGTCCGGCGTGACGCCTGCCTGCCCCGTGCCGCCACGCCCGAATTTTTCAGCGGCAAAATGGTTGTCCACCGTGGTCAGGCCCGCATGCCCCATCCATATCTGCGGCGAGGCGAAACCCGCCCTGTCGCCCGGTTGCAAGGCAGACCGGAACAAGGTCCATTGCACCCCGTAATCGTGCCCGTCATCGCCGGTCAGCGTGGCGGTCAGATACCACCATTCAATGCGGTAATCAGGATGCGCGCCATGATCTTGCGGAAAGGCCAGCGCGCGTCCGCGTTCCGGCACGGCAAAGCCATCGGCCGCAGTGCCCAACCCTGCAAAACCCTGCGCGTGGCCTTGCGTTGCTGTGATCATCAGCAGCAAAAGGGCCGCAATCCGGCCAAGGACGGGGGAATATTGCCTATTTTTCATGTGCGAATACCCGCAATAACTGGTTCGGCCCATACCGCCACAGGCGGTAGGCGGGCAGCAGCGCCGCCGCCAGCACGGCCAACCCCGCCCATAGCGCCAGACGTGCCCAATCAGCAGGGAAAAGCTGCAACGGCAAGCGCCAGCCAAAAGCCTGCACATTGATGACCGCCAGCAGAATCTGGGCCAGCATCAAGCCCACCGGCAGCGCGAACAGAAGCGTCAGGCCCGCCAGCACCAGCGCGCGCGCCAGTTCCAGCGCGGCAAGCCTGCGCGTGGTCAGCCCCAGCGCCCAAAGTGGCGCGAGTTGAACCAGCCGCATGCCCGACAGCGTGACAAGCGCTGCAAACAGCGCAATGCCCGCGATTGACAATGTCAGCACATTCAACGCACCGGTTATCATGAAGGTGCGTTCAAATATGGACATGGACAGCGCCTTGGCCTGTGCCTGATCCGTGATCTGGCCACTTGGCAGGCCGAATTCGTCTTGGATCACCGCGATCAACGCCTGTGGCGTTTCACTGCGCAGCGCGAACTGGCTGATCGGTGTGTCCGGCCAAGTGTCCCTGAACAGGTCCTGCCCGATGATGGCCTGCGCCAGCGGGTTGCCGTAATCGGAATAGACGCCAAGCACGGGCACCCCGCCCAGTTCGGGCAGATCCAGCATTGCGGTGCCGGGGCGCAACCCCGCGCGGCGGAACAGTTGTTCATTGATCAGCACCCCTTCGCCAGCGGCCAGCCGGTCCCATACCTGCGGCACCGCATCCAGTAGCGGCCAGCTGTCGCGGAATGTGGCGTGGTCCTGCATGGCGTAAATCTGCCCCGGCTGTCCGGCAAGGCGGGCGTCCATGCGTTGGGTGGGCAGAACGGCGTCGGCGTGGTCTTGCAGGAAATCTTGCAGGGCGCTGGCCTCGGACGGGGTGCGGGGGGTGACGGTCACTTCGGCGACAAGGCGCAGGTCCAGCCATCCGATGAATGTGGTGCGGAATGACGACACCATTGTGCCTACGCCGATATTGGTGGCCAATGCCAGCAAAAGCGCCATCAGCGCCAGTGACAGGCGCGGCAGGTTCTGGCGGCTGTCGGCCCAGAACCATTGTGCAACCGGCCCGCGCGCAAGCGCCTGCCCCAATGCCAGCGCGCCCGCCAGCACCAGCGGCATAATCAGCGCCGCCGCCAGCAACGCTGCCGCCAGCAGGGCAAACCCTGTCACCAACCCGCCGCCCGTTTGCGCCAGTATCACGGCGGCAATCGCCAGCGCCACCGCCACCCCGCCCTGCAAGCGCAGGCTGCGCACACCGGCATGCGCCCATGCGCGCGGTTGTGCAGGGGCCAGAACCGGCAACCGCCACAACCGCCACAATGCCTGCGCGCCCGCCAGCGCCGTGCCTGCCAGTGTCATCGCCATCCCCGCGAAAGCCCAGGCAGGGTTAAATTGCAGCGCACCGGGCACAGGGGCACCATACAGCCCGCGCAACGTGGCCGCCACATCGGGCAGCAGGCTTGCGGCCATCAGATAGCCCAGCGCCAGCCCCGCCAGCCCCGCGAGCGTGGCAAACAGCGCAAGTTCTGCGGCCAGCAACAAGGCCAGATGGCGCAGCGGCATACCAAGGGCGCGGAGCGTGCGAAACATGGTGCGGCGTTGCTCGAACGCCAGCCCGACTGCCGAATGCACGATGAACAGCCCCACCGCAAACGCCAGAAGCCCGAAGGCAGTCAGGTTCAGGTGAAAGCTGTCTGTCAGCCCCGCCAGATCGGCGCCATCCTCGGGCGGCGTCAGGCGCAGGTCAGGGGCCAGTGTGGCCAGTGGCGTCAGCCCGTCGCGCTGCACAGGTGCCAGCGTCAGGTGCGTGATAAACCCGGCCTTGTCCAGCAGGGCCTGCGCGTGTGCAATGTCCATCAGGACCGTGCCCACAGGAACGGCCTGACTGGGGCGCAGGTCCAGCGCGGGGGTGCCGATTTCGTCCAGCGTCTGAGGATGCGCAAACCCAAGCCCTGCCAGAAAATCTGTCAGATCAGGTGCGACCAGTTCTGCACTGGTGCCGCCGGACGGGGCGGTCAGCGGCTCGATTCCCAGCACGGTTACGCGCGTGTCGCCCATGGCCACGCGCCCTTCCACCACTGGCGACACATCCCAGCCCGCGTGGCGCAGGCGGGCAAATTCGCTTTCGGGTATCTGGCCTGCGGGCGCGGTCAGTCGCGCCGCATTGCCCCCCCCAAGCAGGCTTTCGGCGGTTGCATAGGCGGTGCGCGCTTCGGTATTCAGGGCCTGAACGCCGGACCAAAGCGCGGTTGCCAGCGCCAGACCCGCCAGCAGCATGGCCAGTTGAAACGGGCTGCGCACCCAATGTGACAACAACGCCTGTAATGCCGCGCGGGTCACGCAGGCACCTGCAATTTGCCCGCCCGCAAATGCACCCGCGCGTTGCACCGTGACGCCAGACGGGTGGAATGCGTGACCAGCAACAGCGCCGTGCCCGCCTGTGCGGCCAGTTCCATCATCAGGTCCAGCACGGCATCGCCGGTGGCTTCGTCCAGATTGCCGGTCGGTTCATCTGCCAGCACCAGACGGGGGCGCGCCGCAAGGCAACGCCCGATCGCCACGCGCTGCTGTTGTCCGCCCGACAGCTGTTCAGGGTAGCGCGACATCAGCTGCCCAATACCAAGTCGTTGCGCAAGTTCAGCCACGAAATCGGGGTCATGCCGCCCCGCCAACCGCGCCTGAAACGAAAGATTGGCCGCCACGCTTAGCGACGGCACAAGGTTGAATTGCTGAAACACAAGCCCGACTGTGCCACGCCGCAATGTTGCGCGTGCATGGTCATCCGCATCGGCAATGTCATGTCCGGCCAGCACGACCTTGCCGCTGTCAAACGGCTCCAGCCCGGCGCAGATATGCAGCAGGGTTGATTTACCGCTGCCGGATTCCCCTGTCAGGGCAAGGGATTGTCCCTGCGGCACCTCAAGGTTGGCATTGTCCAGAACCTGCACCGCATCCGGCCCCTTGCCGAAGGTTTTGCACAGGCGTTCTATGGTCAGCGCGGATGTCATGATGTGGCTTTCCTGCAAACGGATTTTGCGCCGAACATGCGCGGGCGGTCCTGCGCCTGAATGCAGCGTAACAGGTGCGAAGCCTAGCGTCTTGGTGCGTGAACTCAAGGCGGGAATGCCGCAAATTCTTGTCAGGGGTGTTTGCACACAGGCCGGATGGGGGGTGTCCCGTCCGGCCTGCCATAGATTCAGCGTTGTGCAGGGGCAGTGATCAGAGCGCGGCCATCTGGTTGTGTTTGCGCGCCACAAAGTCCTTGGCTGTTTCCACCGCAACAGCCGCATCGCGGCAATAGGCGTCAGCCCCGATGGCGCGCCCGAATTCTTCGTTCAGGGGGGCGCCGCCCACCAGCACGATGTAATCGTCGCGTTTGCCTTGCGCGATCAGCGTGTCGATCACGACCTTCATATAGGGCATTGTGGTGGTCAGCAGCGCGGACATTCCCAGAATATCGGGCTGTTCCTTTTCCAGCGCGTCCAGATAGGCCTCGACCGCGTTGTTGATGCCCAGATCGATGACTTCGAATCCGGCACCTTCCATCATCATGGCAACAAGGTTCTTGCCGATGTCGTGAATATCGCCCTTGACGGTGCCGATCACCATTTTGCCCATGCGCGGCGCACCTGTTTCCACCAGCAGCGGTTTCAGGATGAACATGCCCGCTTTCATCGCATTTGCGGCCAGCAACACTTCGGGCACGAACAAGATGCCATCGCGGAAATCATGGCCCACAATTGTCATGCCGGCCACAAGCGCCTTGGTCAGAATGTCATAGGGGGTCCAGCCGCGTTCCAGCAGGATGTTGACGCTTTCTTCGATTTCCTCTTTCAGGCCATCATAAAGGTCATCCATCATCTGCTCGACAAGTTCGTCGTCAGACAGATCAGCAAGGATGATGTCATCTTCTTCAGACATATTCGCTACCCCTTAGGTCACGCGGTTTGGTGCGTGTTGGACCACTATTGCTTTGCTTTCGGACAGAATGCCGCACGCCACTATTCCATTTGCGACATGCGCCCGATTGGCGGCGACCCGTGCAGTCGCATTCATGTGATTTCCGGCAGTTTTGTCACGCGTCACGGCGTCTGCGCCCGCCGCCGCGCCCGCGACGCGGCTCTGGTGCTGTGCCTGCGGCCTCTGTTCCGTCCAGTGCCGATGAAAACCCGCCCAGTGCCGCCGTGATCTGTTCCAGCGTGGGGCGCGGGCCGCGGTCGCGGGTTTCCAGCGCGGTGCGCATGGCGCGCAGATGCTCTGGCATGGTGCCGCAGCACCCGCCGATGATGGTGGCGCCACAATCGCGCGCAAGAACGGCATAGTCTGCCATCAGGTCGGGCGTGCCATCGTAATGGATGTGCCCGTCCTGGTATTTCGGAATACCGGCATTGCCCTTGGCAATCAGCGGCAGGGGCGCGTTCGCATCTGCAAAACCCAGAACCGTGCGCAGCAAATCTGATGCGCCGACGCCACAATTTGCACCAAATGCCAGCGGCATGGATTTCAGCTTGCCCACCATTTGCACCATCGCCGCAGATGTGACGCCCATCATGGTGCGGCCTGCGGTGTCGAAACTCATGGTGCCGCACCATGGCATGCCTGCAAGTGCTGCGGCTTCGGCTGCGGCCTTGTATTCTTCAGGGGCGGAAATGGTTTCCACCCACAGCACGTCTGCGCCGCCTTCTTTCAGTCCCTCGGCCTGTTCATGGAACATTTCAACGGCCAACTCGTGGGTCAGCGCGCCGATGGGGGCCATGATTTCGCCCGTGGGGCCAACGGACCCTGCAACGATAACCGGACGCCCTGCCGCGTCTGCAACCTCGCGGCCCAGTGCGGCCCCAAGCCGGTTGAGTTCGCGGACACGGTTTTCAGCGCTATGCAACTTCAGGCGGCTGGCATTGCCGCCGAATGTGTTGGTCAGAAACAGGTCGGACCCCGCATTGACCGCGTTGCGATACAGCGTGCGGATTTTGTCCTGTTCATCCACATTCCACAATTCCGGCGCATCCCCGGATGCAAGGCCCATATTGAACAGGTTGGTGCCTGTTGCGCCGTCCGTCAGGATCCAGTCCCGTTCGGCCAGCATTTTGCTTAAGGCATCAGTCATCAAGCGCATCTCCGGATTGCGAAACAGCGGGAGGCGTATCCGCACTCCCGCTTCGGTGGGCCTATGCCACATGTCAAACCTTGCGGCAAATTCATATTACGCATTAAGAACATGCGCGAAATTCATGTAGTCCTGGCCTAACCTTCCGCCAGTTCGGCTTTTGCTTCGCTCAGCATTGTGGCCATCATGCCCCGAATCGTTGCCTCGTCAGCCTTGCCAGCAAGGTCGGCGGACACTTTGCGCACCACGTCCTCATGACCCGCTTCTTCGAAATCGGCGCGGATCACGTCCATTGCGTAGGCTTCGGCATCATCCCCTGTTTTGCCCAGCAGGCCAGCGGCCCAAAGCCCAAGTTTCTTGTTGCGGCGGGCAACGGCCTTGAAAATCATTTCCTGATCATGGGCAAACTTGTTTTCAAATGCGCGTTCACGGTCGTTTAAAGATGTCATTTCGGCCCTCGTATTTCATTGCAAGATCGTATGATATTGCAAAATATATGGATGTTGGTGGCCTGCACTGCAAGGCGAAATCACTGCCCGCGGGCGCAAACACCGCCGCTTGCGGCGCGTGCGGTGCTACGATATAGGCAAGCTGAAGCAGCCGCCCTTACACGCATGTTCCATGATCGGAGAATCCCATGGCCCGCCGCACCAAAGTCTATGAAGGCAAAGCCAAGGTTCTGTATGAAGGGCCGGAGCCGGGCACGCTGGTTCAATACTTCAAGGATGACGCTACCGCGTTCAATGCCGAAAAGCGCGACGTGATCGAAGGCAAGGGCGTGTTGAACAACATGCTTTCCGAATTCTTCATGACGGGTCTGAGCCAGATTGGTGTGCCAACGCACTTCATCAAGCGCATCAACATGCGCGAACAGCTTATCCGCGCGGTCGAGATTATTCCGCTGGAAGTGGTGGTGCGCAATGTCGCCGCCGGGTCAATTTCCAAACGGCTGGGCATTGAAGAAGGCACGCCACTGCCGCGCCCGATTATCGAATTCTACTTCAAGGATGATGCGCTGGGCGATCCGCTGGTGACCGAAGACCAGATTCTGGCCTTCAACTGGGCCAGCCATCAGGATCTTGACGACATGGTGTCATTGGCTGTGCGCGTGAATGATTTCATGTCGGGCGTCATGCTGGCTGTGGGAATCAAACTGGTGGATTTCAAGATTGAAATCGGCCGCCAGTTCGATGGCGAGATGCAGCGCCTGATTGTTGCCGATGAAATCAGCCCCGACAGCTGCCGCCTGTGGGACATGAAAACCGGCCAGAAGCTGGACAAGGATGTGTTCCGCCGCGATCTGGGCAGCCTGACCGATGCTTATTCCGAAGTTGCGCGGCGGTTAGGTGTGATGCCCAAATCGCCCACGCCCTTCAATAAACCCAAACTGATGAACTGAAAGGCCCGGACGCCCATGAAACTGCGTGTATTCGTAACCCTGAAAGCTGGCGTTCTGGACCCCCAAGGCGAAGCTGTGCGCCATGCCCTGGGCGCGTTGGGGTTTGAGGGCGTCAATGGCGTGCGCCAAGGCAAGATGATCGAACTTGATCTGGCAGAAACCGATGCCGACAAGGCCCGTGCGCAAGCGCATGACATGTGCGAAAAGCTGCTGGCCAATCCTGTGATCGAAAGCTACCACATCGAGCAGGCCTGAGACACGCCGCAAGGGTGATTGACGCCCCTGCGCTTTGCAGGCAGCATTGGCCCCGGTATCTGGCGGATGGGGGGCATTATGCGCGCAGCGGTTTTACGGGAATATCGCAAGGATCTTAGCATCGAATCTGTCGCGGACCCCGTCTGCGAAGAAGATGGTGTGGTCCTGCGCACGCTTGCCTGTGGGATTTGCCGGTCCGACTGGCATGGATGGGTCGGTGAACACCCACGCGTGAAACCCGGCCAGATCCCCGGACATGAATATTGCGGGCAGGTGGTGGCGGCGGGCCCGCGCAGTGGCTGGGCCGTTGGCGACAAGGTGATCGCGCCCTTTATCCTTGCGTGTGGAACATGCCCCGCCTGCCGGTCCGGTGTGTCCAATACCTGCCCCGACCAGCGTTTGCCGGGGTTTATCGAACCCGGTGCTTTCGCCGAATATGTGGGCGTGCCCCATGCCCACAACCTTGCGCGCCTGCCAGATGATATGTCGCCGGTTCTGGCCGCAGGGCTGGGGTGCCGGGTGACCACGGCCTTTCATGCGCTGACCGACCGTGCAGCCCTGCGCCCCGGTGAATGGCTGGCCGTGCATGGCACGGGCGGCATCGGGCTTGCCACGCTGATACTGGGTCGAGCGCTGGGTGCGCGTGTGGTGGTGGTGGATATTGTGCCCGAGAAGCTGGAGCATGCCCGCACGCTGGGCGCGGACGCCGCCGTTGATGCCCGCAGTGGCGACGTGGCGCAGGCCATTCGCGACATTACCGGCGGTGGTGCCCATGTCTCGGTCGAGGCGCTGGGCATTGCGCAGACGACCAATGCATCGCTGCATTGTCTGCGGCCCTTGGGGCGGCATGTGCAGGTTGGCATGCCCGTGGGGCACACCGCGCGCATGGAAATCGACATGAGTGCGGTTTACCAGAAAAACCTTGCACTTTTTGGCACGCGCGGCATGCCTGCACATAAATACCCGTCCCTTCTGGGCATGATTGATGCGGGGCTGGTGGATTTCATGCCGATGATCGCGCGGCAGGTGCCCTTGTCGCAGGCAGGTGCGGAACTGGCGCTGTTTGATGGGCCAATGGCCCCCGGTGTGGCCGTGATTTCAGATTTTGCTGCCTGAAAGGGGTGCTTTCCCTTTGCGCAAGGGGCGTATTCGCGCTAAAGCGCGGACAAAGCATGCCCAGGACGGAGTCGCGCGCGATGAAAGCTGCTGTCATCACTTTTCCCGGATCGAATTGCGACCGTGACCTTGCGGTTGCCTTTGAAGGGGCAGGCGCGCAGGTCACGCGCGTTTGGCACAAGGACACCGAATTGCCTGCGGGCACCGATATCGTGGGCATTCCCGGTGGTTTCAGCTTTGGCGATTATCTGCGCTGTGGCGCCATTGCCGCACGTTCCCCAATTGCCCGCGCCATCACCGGTTTTGCGGCAGGTGGCGGCCATGTTCTGGGCATTTGCAACGGGTTTCAGGTGCTGGTTGAAATGGGGCTTTTGCCCGGTGCGCTGCTGCGCAATGCCAACCTGAAATATATCTGCAAGCCTGTGGCCCTGCGTGTGGACGCTGACAATAGCGGGTTTACCGCGGGCTACGGTGCCGGTGCGCAGATCACCGTTCCGATTGCGCATCATGACGGGAATTATACCGCTGACCCCGAAACCCTTGCGCGATTGCAAGGGGACGGGCGCGTGGCGTTCACCTATTTGGACAATCCGAACGGGTCTGCGGCGGATATCGCGGGTATTCTTTCGGAAAACCGGCGGGTGCTGGGCATGATGCCGCATCCTGAACGCGCTTTCAGCCCTGTGCATGGGGGCACTGATGGCCGTGCCATGTTCGAGGGGCTGATAGGCGCTTTCGCGCCAGCCTGAATGTGCAGGCCCGGCGCGATGCTTGAGCGCGCGCAGCATTCGACATATTCTGCGCGGTATGGCCATGCCACCTGATCTTGACAACAGACGAACCAGTATACTGGGAATCCCGCTATGGGGGCGGGTGGTTATTCTGTTTTTGATTGTGGTGGGCATCGGGCTGATCTGGTTCATGAACTCATGGTTGTCCGAACGGTTCACGGACTCGACGCGCAACAGGGCTGAATTGCGGCTGGTGCTGTATTCCGGCAATATTCAGTCCGAACTTCAGCGAAATTCAGTGGTGCCGCTGCTATTGGCGCGCGACCCTGAATTGATTGTCGCATTGCGCGAGGGCAATTTTGCGACCACATCGCAGCGCCTGATTGATTTGCAGGGTGAAATTGGCGCGGCCTCTATCGAACTTCTGGACAATAGCGGGCGCGTGGTCGGCGCAACGGATCGCGTGCATCTGGGCAAGAATCGCAGCGGCGATCAGGCATTTGTTGATTCGCGGCGCACCTCTGACACGGTGTTCATGGTCAAGGAACTGGACAGCGGGGGCTTCGGGTTTTCCTTTGCGCGCAGTATCCGGGTGGCAAGCGATGTTCTTGGTGTCGTGGTTGTCGATGCCGACCTGTCGAAATTTGAACGCAGTTGGGCAGGGTTTGCCGATGCGGTTGCCTTGATGGATTCCGGTGGGCGCATAATTCTGGCCACAGAACCACGTTGGCGGGGTCGTTCACTGGACGACGCGCTGGCCTTGCGCGATGCGCCGTCTGCGATTGCGCGCGCGTTGCGGGCTACGGCGGATTGGGCGCAGACAACACCGGACACATTCGTGCGCGGCGAGGCCGTGTTACGGTCGGAAGTGCGCGTGCCGTTCCGGGGCTGGCGGCTGGTCAGTTTCACGCGCTATGATTCGGTGCGTGAACGGGTGAATGCGGCGCTGGCCCTTGTGCTGACGGGCTTTGCCTTGCTGCTTGCGCTGACGTTCTATCTGGTCAGCCGCAGCGCGTGGTCGCAATCGGCCCTGTTCCAGCGGGAATCGCAGGATTTGCGGGCATTGAATGCCCGTCTGCAACGCGAAATTGCTACGCGATTGCGGGTGCAGAAGGATCTGGCCGTGGCCGAGCAGACGCTTGCGCAATCGGCCAAGCTGGCCAGCCTTGGGGAAATGTCTGCCTCCGTCAGCCATGAGTTGAACCAACCGCTGGCGGCGATGAAAACCTATCTTGCTGGTGCGCGGCTGTTGTTGAAGCGCAAGCGCACAGAAGAAGCGTTGGCGTCCTTTCAGCGGATCGACGGGTTGATAGACCGCATGGGCGCGATTGCCCGCACGCTGAAATCCTTTGCCCGCAAAGGAGGAGAGGCCTTTGCCCCCATCGATTTGCGCACCTGCCTTGGTGATGCCCTGACCATGATGGAACCGATGCTGCGGGACTGCCGTGTTCTGGTTGTGCGCACCGTGCCCCCCGAACCGGTCATGATACTGGGCGATTCCGTGCGCGTGGAACAGGTGATCCTGAATCTGGTGCGCAATGCCGTGGATGCCACGCGCGGGGTGAATGCGCCGCAAATCGACATTCTGATAAGTCAGGGGGAAACGACGAACCTGACCGTGCGCGATAATGGCCACGGGATCGCCGATATCGACAGTTTGTTCGAGCCGTTTTATACAACCAAAACAGCGGGGCAGGGCGTTGGCCTTGGGCTTGCAATCTCGTCCGGAATTGTCGGCGATCACGGCGGCCGGTTGACAGCCATGAACACACCCGAAGGCGGCGCGGTCTTCGAGGTGGAGTTTCCCAGATACTACGCCGCGCAAAAGGATGCGGCAGAATAACGAGTTTGTGTTGAACCTATCGCCGGCCCGCCGCTGACCGTATGGTGTCAGGGCCGTTTGTCAGGATTGAAAAAAGAGGGCGCACGCCCGAGAGGAAAAAAGACCATGACCCGCCACATGCGTGTTGCCATCGTAGATGACGAACAGGATATGCGCCAGTCCATCAGCCAGTGGATGGCGCTTTCGGGGTTCGAAACGGAAACCTATAGCGACGGCCAGGAAGCGTTCGCCGCCATCGGCGCGGATTTTCCCGGTGTTGTCATTACGGACATCCGCATGCCGGGCATGGACGGGATGACCCTGCTGAAAAAGCTGGTGGCATTGGACAGCACCATTCCCGTCATCATGATTACCGGGCATGGCGATGTGCCCATCGCGGTCGAAGCCATGCGTCTGGGCGCGTTCGATTTTCTGGAAAAACCCTTTGATCCTGAAAAAATGATGGCGCTGGCTGAAAAGGCCGTGAAGGCGCGCACAATGTCGCTGGAAAGCCGCGCGTTGCGGCATGAATTGTCCGACGGAACAACCATCATGCGCCGTCTGGTCGGGGCGTCCGATGTGATGCAGCGCTTGCGCGAGGATATACTGGATGTTGGCCAGGCTGACGGGCATGTGCTGATTGATGGCGAAACCGGCACCGGCAAGACGCTGGTGGCGCATGCCTTGCATGCGGTGGGGTCGCGCGCGGGCCGCAAGCTGGTGTCTGTCAGTTGTGCGGGCCATGTCGAGGCTGATCTGGTTGCCCGCTTGTTTGGCCCGCTGGAGGATGGCGCGGTCAAGCCCGTCGTTGAAGAAGCCCGCGGCGGGACACTGGTTCTGGAAGATATCGAAGCCATGTCACCAGACACGCAGGCGCGGCTGGTGGGCTATCTGAACGCGCAGTGCACGCCGCCTGATACGCGCATTGTGGCGGTCTGCAACAGCCACACCGCCGGGCAGACTATCGAGGACGGCTTGCGCCCCGATCTGTATTTCCGGCTTGCCGCGCATAAGCTGCTGCTGCCCCCCCTTCGCATGCGCGGAGAGGATATTCTGGCGCTGTTCGAGACCTATCTGGCGCAATTCGCAGATGAATACGGCTGTGCCGCGCCAGTGGTCAGCATGCCGGAAGCCGCGCAATTGTTGCAGGCCCCATGGCCCGGAAATGTGCGGCAGCTTGTCAATATTGCTGAACGCGCGGTTTTGCAAAGCAGGCGCGAAGACGGGGCGCTGATGTCGCTGATCATGGCAGATAACGAAGCGTCCAGTGAAGTCATGACGACCGAAGGCAAACCCCTGAAGGAACATGTGGAAGCGTTTGAACGTATGCTGATCGACAACACCATGCGCCGCCACAAAGGGTCCATTACGGCGGTGATGGAAGAATTGCGCCTGCCGCGCCGGACGTTGAACGAAAAGATGGCGAAATACGGGTTGGTGCGGTCGGAATATGTCCAGCCCTGATCCTTCTGGCGGGTGCCGCGTTGCCTGACAGGCTGTGCGGCGCCGACCCTTTTGGCATGACGCCTTTGTCCCTTGGCCACGCGGTCGGGGGCATTTCGGGGCCAATCAGGCTGGAAAACACATAATTTGATGGATTTTTTGTCCGTCTTTGGCCGCTGTTGCGCGCAATGTGAAAAACGCCATTGTCTTTTTGTCACGTTCGCCCTTATGTTGAACGTGTAAGGATGTGCTGTGGCAAAACAGCGGTCCGAACGAATTTCGCTGCGTTGGAAGAATGGCGCGCCTCTCTGGCCCCCTCTTCATCCTCCGCAGATGGATAGGCCGCAAGGCTTCAATTGTCCGGTCTGCATGACTGCGGCCCGGGCACACTATAAAACGCATCGCAGATTTGCGGTGTTCAGGAAACATGATGACAGGTGTCGAAAACAAACCACCATGCCGCCGCGAAAGGGTAGATTCCTTGACCGCAGCGGCGGTGTTTGCGCCACGCCTGCTATACTCTCAGACAAGTCACGCGCCAGATGGCGGGTGTGGTTCTGATCCTTCCACAGGAAGACAGGTCAGGCACAGCCCGCCAGGTGCTGCGTGCAATGGATTTATATGGCACAGAAAATGCTTATCGATGCCACCCACGCGGAAGAAACCCGCGTTGTGGTGGTGGACGGAAACAAGGTCGAGGAATTCGATTTTGAAACCGCAAGCCGTCGCCAGTTAGCTGGCAATATCTACCTTGCAAAAGTAACGCGCGTCGAACCTTCGTTGCAGGCCGCCTTTGTTGATTACGGCGGAAACCGGCACGGTTTCCTTGCATTCAACGAAATCCACCCGGATTATTACCAGATTCCGGCAGAAGATCGCGCGGCCCTGCTGGCCGAAGAACGTGCAAGCGTGCGCGAGCAGGAAGATGATGATCGCGCCCCCAGCGCCGAGAAGACCGACAAGCCCGCGAAGAAACCGCGCCGCTCGTCCAACCGGCGCAAACCTGCGGCCAAGGCAGAAAGCGTCAACAGTTCCGACACGGTGGAAACCCGTGATGTGTCGGGAATGGATATTCTGGACAATGGCGAAGACAGCGACGCGGGAACGCTGATAGACGACGGTTTCGGCACCGCCGCGCCGGATGCCGGTGCCGCGCAAGCTGAACAGCCCGCCACGGCGCAAGCCTCAGTGTCTGATACAGCGCCAGCCGACGTTGAACTGCCAGCAGCCGATGCAGCTGATGACATGTCGGATGAAACATACCGCGCTGCGGATCATGCGGCCGAAAACGATGACCGGATCGAGGCGGTTTCCGAAGGTGGTGACCCCACAGAAGAAGTGCAGGTCCGCCGCAAGCCCCGCGCGCGCCGCTACAAGATTCAGGAAGTCGTGCGCGTCCGCCAGATCATGCTGGTGCAGGTCGTCAAGGAAGAACGTGGCAACAAGGGCGCGGCGCTGACCACATACCTGTCGCTTGCGGGGCGCTATTGCGTGCTTATGCCCAACACTGCGCGCGGCGGCGGGATAAGCCGCAAGATCACCAATACCGCCGACCGCCAGAAGCTGAAGGCCATTGCAAACGAAATCGAAGTGCCCGAAGGCGCGGGCCTGATTATCCGCACCGCTGGTGCGAACCGCACCAAGGCCGAGATCAAGCGCGACTATGAATACCTGTTCCGCCTGTGGGAACAGATCCGCGAATTGACGCTGAAATCCATTGCGCCAACCCCGATCTATGAAGAAGGCAACCTGATCAAGCGCTCCATCCGCGACCTGTATAACCGCGAGATTGATGAGGTTCTGGTCGAGGGCGAGGCAGGCTACCGCGTGGCCAAGGACTTCATGAAAATGATCATGCCGTCCCATGCCAAGAACGTGAAACCCTATAACGATACAATGCCGCTATTCGCCCGCTATCAGGTCGAAAGCTATCTTGGTGGCATGTTCAACCCCACCGTGCAGCTGCCATCGGGCGGGTATATTGTTATTGGTGTGACCGAAGCGCTGGTTGCGATCGACATCAACTCCGGTCGGGCAACGCGCGAAGGGTCGATTGAAGATACCGCCGTCAAGACAAACCTTGAAGCCGCCGCCGAAATCGCGCGTCAGCTTCGGTTGCGCGACCTTGCCGGTCTGATTGTCATCGACTTCATCGACATGGAAGAGCGTAAGAACAACGCGTCTGTCGAGAAGATGTTGAAAGACAAGCTGAAATCGGACCGCGCCCGCATTCAGGTGGGCCGGATATCGGGTTTCGGGTTGCTGGAAATGTCGCGCCAGCGCTTGCGCCCCGGTATGCTGGAGGCAACGACCGAGCCTTGCCCGCATTGCCACGGCACGGGCCTGATCCGGTCTGATGACAGCATGGGTCTGACCATCCTGCGCCAGATCGAAGAAGAAGGCACGCGTGGCAAATCGCGCGAGGTTCTGCTGCGTGCGCCAGCGGGTGCGGTGAACTTCCTGTTCAATTTCAAGCGCGAACATATCGCCCAGATCGAAGCACGTTATGGCATGGCCGTCCGTCTGGAAGCTGATCCTCTGATGGTCAGCCCGGATTTCACCCTTGAAAAGCTGAAGACCGCAACGCGGGTTTCTGTGCAGCCAAGTGCTGCTGTGGTGTCACTGAACGCCAGCCATATGTCTGACCCGGAAGAAGAAGTAGAAGCGGTTGAAGAAGCCGTTGTCATCCAGCCGGAAGAAACCGAAGACGCGTCAGATCAGCCGCGCAAGAAGCGCCGTCGTCGCAGGCGCAAGCGCGGTGGCAAAGACAATGGTGCGGACGGTTCCGATGCACAGGACACCGATCAGTCAGACGCCGCAGATACGCCACCTGTTGATGCGCCCGAACCGGCTGTAGCGGCCACACAAGCGGATGCATCCACCGATACAGTGGTTGCCGACGCGGAAAGCGCGCCTGCGAAACCCAAGCGCACACGCAAACCGCGTGCGAAAAAAGTGGCAGATCCAGCGCCCGAATCACAACCTGCCGCAGATGCGCAGGACGGGGCACAGCCAGAAGCCGCACCAGAAGCCGTACAGGCCGAGGATGCAGACGCACCGAAGGCAAAACCGGCCAGAAAGCCGCGCACACGCCGCAAGCCAGCGCCAGCCGTTCCCGATGCAACGCCAGAGGCAGCGTCCGACGCGACCGCCGATGCGGTTGCGGCACCCGCAGAAGCCGTGCCTGCGGATGCAGCGCCTGCGGAGCAAAGCGAAACATTCGTCGCCGTTGCGCACCCTGTGGCCGAAGAAGCGACAGCAGAGCCGGAGCAAGCCGTTCAGGATGCAGCGCCAGTTATCGCGTCGGAAACGACCGCCGGGCCGCTACCGGAAGCGGCTGCGCCAGTGCCGGATCAGCCTGCGGACGTCGCAGACGCGCCAGCAGCCGAAGCGCCGGTCGCTGAACCTGTGGCGGAAGCGGATGAACCTCCGGCCAAACCCGCCCCCAAGCGCCGGGGCTGGTGGTCGCTGAAAATCTGATAACGAAGGGGCACCCGCAAGGTGCCCCTTTGTTTATTGATCTGTGCCATGTTGACGCATGCCACATGAATGTGACGTGCAGTTTAATGACCTTTGGTGTAAGCGCACCTATCTGTTTTGCACGGATTTGAAAGCAAAGCGCCACATGCTTGGAATAGACGTCTTTGATGCTGCCATGATGCCCGCGCTGCTTATCGCGCTGGGGGCAGGGGTGCTGTCATTCCTGTCGCCCTGCGTGCTGCCGATTGTGCCGCCCTATCTGGCTTATATGGGTGGCATTTCGATGCAGGACATGACCGGCGACGGACGTGCGCGCAGGCGTGCCATTTTGCCCGCGTTGTTTTTTGTCATGGGCCTGTCGACGGTGTTCCTGTTGCTTGGGTTCACTGCGTCAACCATGGGGCACCTGTTCCTGCGCAACGCCGAGATGTTTGGCCAGATTGCGGGTGTTGTGGTCATTGCCTTCGGGCTGCATTTCCTGGGCGTCTACAGGGCGGTTGGTCAGATGGCCGCCTCCGGGTTTGAGCGTGCGAATATGGCGGCGCCTGCGTTCCTGACAATGTCGGTTCTGTCGCGCGATTTGCGGTTTGATGCGGGGGACCGTGGCGGTTCTGCCTTCGGGGCCTATGTGCTTGGGCTGGCCTTTGCCTTTGGCTGGACGCCGTGCATCGGCCCTGTGCTGGGCGCGATCCTGTCCTTGGCGGCCACAGAATCAACAGTGGCGCGCGGCACGGCGATGCTGGGTGTGTATGCGCTGGGGCTGGGCCTGCCGTTCCTGCTGGCTGCTGTGTTTGTGCAGCGTTCCATGGCATTGATGACGCGGCTAAAGCGGCATATGTCCCTGATCGAAAAGGTTATGGGGCTGCTGTTGCTGGCGGTGGGTATTGCACTGGTCACGGGCGCGTTTTCCGCATTTTCATGGTGGTTGCTGGAAACATTCCCTGCCATGTCCAGACTGGGTTAGCGCATGCTGCTCAAAAGTGGGAACCGGTTTTGAGCTTCTCGAACATACAAAATCAATAAGTCAGAGCATGTCTCGTGAATGCGAATGAACGTGATATGCTCTAGCGCAGCCCCAGTTCTGCAAGCGCCGCGTCCAGTTCCGGCGGCAGCGTATCATCGCCCTTGCGTGCCTTTGGCAGATCAGGTGGCGCATCTTGCGGTTTCAGGTAGCGCCAGCCCTGAAACGGGCGTTTGGGGGCGGCAGCGGTGCGAATGATCGTCGGGTCCAGCACGATGGCGCAGCGTCTTATTCCGTCACCGCCCGTGACCTCATCAAGGCGAAGAATAAGCTGCCGCGCAAGGACGGACCCTTTGAACACCCAGTAAAGCGACCCACCCGCAAGCAGATCTTCTGCCCGCTTTGGCCACATGCGGGTTATGTGGCGCGGCAGGCCGTCGGGGCCTTTGGCCCGCGGGCTGTTTTGCCAATGCTCCAGATCGTCGACATCCTGTGCCCCGACGCAAAGTTTGATCAGATTAACTTTCGCGGTCATGTCCCACCTTCCAAACGCTGATCTGGTCATAGGGTTTTTGACCCGAAGGGCAAGGGCCACCCCAAGCCTTGTATCGTTGTGCTGGCCATGAAAAAACCTGTTCTATCCAGAAAAGCTGCACGTTACCGCGACTGACATGCCCCAGAGTGCTTTCTGGGGCCTTGTTTGAGCCGTTCTAACGGGCTACAGATACACGAAACCGGACAGGGAACAGTTGCGATGGTATTCAAAGGTATTTTGCGCGGCAGTGCAGTTCTGGCCTTGGCGCTTGCGGTTTCGGGCTGCGGCGGCGGGTTCGGGAACATGTTTCAGGGTGGCGACCGCTCGCGGCAGGTGGCGGCAGACATCCATGCCGAGAACCGTTTGTCCGGCGGGCCAACGCGACAATCCACTGTCTGGGACCTGTTTTCCGGCGGGCAGGACATGAATGTATCGGTCGAGGTGAACCGCTATTTGTGGAATGCCTCGCTTGAGATACTGGATTTCTTGCCGATCCAGTCGGTTGACCCCTTCTCTGGTGTGATCGTCACAGGGTTTGGCACGCCGCCCGGCGGCGGGCAGGCCTATCGCGCAGCGATTCTGGTCAATGACCCCGCCCTTGATGCGCGTTCGCTGAATGTGGCCATCATGACCCGCAGCGGCCCTGCCAGCCGCGAAACAATTCGCGCGGTCGAAGATGCCATTCTGACCCGTGCGCGCCAGCTTCGCATTCGTGATCGCGGGCTTTAACACCCGCTGGACCTTGTGCGACCACAGCGCTAAACACGCCGGGCCGGTCGCGCCCGGCGTTTTCCATTGCCCGAATGCCACAGGAAAGAACGAATATGTCCAGCCAGCCAGACGCGCGGTATCAGCCCCAGACACTTGAACCCAAATGGCGGACTGCGTGGCATGACGCCCAGGTGTTCAAGGCCCGCCGCGACCCCGCGCGCCCGAAATATTATGTGCTGGAAATGTTTCCCTACCCGTCAGGGCGCATCCATATGGGCCATGTGCGGAATTACACCATGGGCGATGTGGTGGCGCGCTATAAATCCGCGCAGGGGTTCTCGGTGCTGCACCCGATGGGCTGGGACGCGTTCGGTATGCCTGCGGAAAACGCCGCGATGGAACAGGGCGGCCACCCCAATGACTGGACCGAAGCCAATATCGAAGTGATGAAGGGGCAGATGAAACCCCTTGGCCTGTCGATTGACTGGTCGCGCGAAATTGCCACTTGTCGGCCCGACTATTACGGCCAGCAACAGGCCATGTTTATCGACATGCTGCATGACGGGCTGGTATATCGCAAGAATGCCGTGGTGAACTGGGACCCGGTAGATCAGACCGTTCTGGCCAATGAACAGGTGATCGACGGCAAGGGCTGGCGATCAGGCGCCGAGGTGGAACGTCGCGAATTGACGCAGTGGTTCTTCAAGATTTCCGATTATTCCGAAGAATTGCTGGCGGCGCTGGACGGGTTGGAAAACTGGCCTGAAAAAGTGCGCCTGATGCAGCGCAACTGGATTGGCCAGTCGCGCGGGCTGCAATTCGCGTTCTCGACCGTGGATGCGCCCGAAGGCTTTGACCGGATCGACGTGTATACCACCCGCCCCGACACGCTGATGGGCGCGTCTTTTGTGGGCGTGTCGCCCGACCACCCGCTGGCGCGCCATCTGGAACGCCATGATCCTGAAGTGGCCGCTTTTGTGGCCGAATGCCGCAAGCTGGGCACCACCGAGGAAGCGCTGGAAAAGGCCGACAAGCGCGGGTTTGACACCGGAATTCGCGTGCGCCACCCGTTCGACACTGACTGGGAACTGCCCGTCTATATCGCCAATTTCATTCTGATGGATTACGGCACCGGCGCAATTTTCGGCTGCCCCGCCCATGACCAGCGCGATCTGGACTTCGCCAACAAATACGGGCTGCCGCATCCGGATGTCTTCTTGTCACTGGAAGATGATACGCAGGTTGACGCTGTGGCGTTTGTCCCCCCCAAGACCGACAAGGTGCGCTATGTGCGCGGGTTTGCAGGTGATGAAGTGCAGACAGGCGAACAGGCCGTCGAGGCCGCGATCACGTTCTGCGAATCGCAAGGCGTGGGGCATGGTGTCACGAAATACCGCCTGCGCGACTGGGGCCTGTCGCGTCAGCGGTATTGGGGGTGCCCCATTCCGGTGGTGCATTGCGATGCCTGCGGTGTCGTGCCCGAGCGGAAGGAAAATCTGCCCATCGCGCTGCCCTATGATGAAGATGGCACGCCTATTGACTTTTCCATCCCCGGCAACCCGCTGGACCGTCACCCGACATGGCGCGATTGTGCCTGCCCGAATTGCGGCAAACCCGCCAAGCGTGAAACCGACACGATGGATACGTTTGTCGACTCAAGCTGGTATTACGCGCGCTTCACCAGCCCGCAGGCCGACACGCCCACCAATGCCGAAGATGCCGCCTATTGGATGAATGTGGACCAGTATATTGGCGGCATTGAACACGCGATTTTGCACCTGCTGTATTCGCGCTTCTTTGCCCGCGCGATGGTGAAAACCGGCCATTTGCCTGAAAGCGCGTCAGAGCCGTTCAACGCGCTGTTCACGCAAGGGATGGTGACGCATGAGATTTACACCACGCAGGACGCCAAGGGCCGCGCGCTCTATCACCTGCCCGAGGATGTCGAGGATGGAAAGCTGAAGGCGACAGGCGAGGCTGTGCGCATCATCCCCTCTGCCAAAATGTCGAAATCCAAGAAAAACGTGGTGGACCCTGTCAACATCATCAGCGCATTCGGGGCCGACACAGCGCGCTGGTTCGTCATGTCCGACAGCCCGCCCGAACGCGATGTGGAATGGACAAGCGCCGGCGCGGAAGCGGCATTCAAGCACCTGAACCGCGTCTGGATGCTGTGCGACCGGATTGCCGCGATGTCCGGCGGCACGCCATCGGCTGCCGATACGGACCTGATGCGCGCCATGCACCGCGCAATCGCCGATGTCACCAAATCCATCGAGAATTTCACCTTCAACAAGGCGATTGCCGAACTCTATGCCTTCACCAACACGCTGTCGAAATCGCAGGCCAGCGGGGCGGCACAGCAGGCCGCCATGCGCACGCTGGCGCAACTGATGGCCCCGATGGTCCCGCATCTGGCCGAAGATATCTGGGCACGCATGGGCGGCGCAGGGCTGGTGGCGCAAGCGCCATGGCCGCAGGTGGACCCCGCCATGCTGGTGCGTGACACCGTTGTTCTGCCCATCCAGATCAACGGCAAGCGCCGCAGCGAGATCGAGGTTTCCGCCGATGCCAGCAAGGAAGAGGTTGAAAAACTTGCGCTGGCAGATGATGCTGTGATCAAGGCTTTGGCAGGCACTGCGCCCAAGAAGCTGATTGTGGTGCCGGGGCGGATTGTGAATGTCGTTGTTTAAACGCAGACAGGTTCTAGGGATGCTTGCGGTTTTGCCATTGGCCGCATGCGGGTTTACACCCGCCTATGCGCCCGGCGGGGCGGGAATGGCCCTGCGCGGACAGGTGCGCGCGGCAGACCCGGGCGATTCTCTGGGTTTCGGTTTTGTCGGCGCGCTTGAAGAACGCCTTGGCCGTCCTGAAAACCCGCGTTTTGATCTAAGCTATGACATTGCTACATCGCAACGCGGGTCGGCGCGTGTGGCGGGTGTCGGGGAAACCCGAATTTCCGTGATTGGGACAGTTACCTATGAACTGAAAGACCGCGCCAGCGGTGCGACAGTCAGTTCGGGCAGCGTTCGCAACTTCACCAATTATTCGACAACATCGACGCAACTGGCCAGCTTGCGTGCGCGCGAGGATGCAGAGCGCCGCCTGATGCGCATTCTGGCAGATCAGGTGGCAACGCGGTTGATTGCTGCGCAGGCCGGATGAAGCTTAATCCCCGTGATCTGGCCAGACTGATTGCCAAGCCCGACCCGGCCCTGGCGGGGGTGCTGATATTCGGGCACGATGCGATGCGCGTGGCGATGAAGCGTCAGGAACTTGTTGCCGCGATTGTTGGCCCACAAGGCGAATCAGAAATGCGGTTGGAACGGTTGCAGGGCGCAGAGTTGCGCCGCGATGGCGCGCAGCTGCTGGACGCTGTCAAGGCGCAGGGCTTTTTCCCCGGTGCACGGGTTGTGTTTGTCGAGGATGCAACCGACATGGCAACGGATGCCATTGCATCCGCGCTGACGGACTGGCGCGCGGGTGATGCGCAGGTCATTGTCACGGCGGGGGGGCTGAAAGCCTCGTCCAAGTTACGCAAACTGTTCGAAGGCGCGCGGGCGGCAGGGGCTGCGGCCATCTATGACGACCCCCCCTCGCGCGAGGAGATTGAAGCGGCGCTGAAAACCGCGGGGCTGCAACAGGTTGATGCCGATGCCATGCGTGATCTGACGGTGCTGGCGCGCGTGCTGGACCCCGGTGATTTTCGGCAAACCATCGAGAAGATCGCCCTGTATAAATTTGGCGACACCACCGCCCTGACACCCGCAGATATTGCCGAAGTGGCCCCCACCAGCACCGAAGCGGCGGTGGACGACGTTTTGAACGCCGTGGCCGAAGGGCAGGCGGCGCAGGTCGGGCCATTATTGGTGCGGCTGCAAGCGCAAGGGGTGGCCCCTGTGACGTTGGCAATCATGACGTTGCGCCATTTTCGCACATTGCATGCGCTGTGCAGCGACCCCGGCGGCCCATCGGCGGGAATTCAGCGGATGCGCCCGCCTGTTTTCGGGCCGCGCCGCGACAAGATTCTGGGGCAGGCGACGAAATGGGGGCTGGCACGTCTGGAACGCGCGCTTGGCGATATTATTGACGCCGATCTGACCTTGCGTTCGTCGTCAAACGCGCCCAGCATGGCGGTTATGGAACGCACGCTGATCCGGCTGGCAATGCTGGTGCGGCGCTGAACAGGGGTTTGCCATGTATACCGTTATTGGAAAAGCCAACAGCCGCGCCACCCGTGTCCTGTGGATGCTGGAAGAGTTGGGCCAAAGCTATGAGCATGTGCCCGCCGCCCCGCAATCCGAAGGGGTCGTCAGCTTCAACCCCGCAGGCAAGGTTCCGGTGCTGATTGAAGATGGCACGCCTATCACTGATTCGACGGCGATCATTCAGTATCTGGCCGACAAACACGGTGCGCTGACCTATCCTGCGGGAACGCTGGACCGCGCGCGGCAGGACAGTCTGACCCAGTTTTTGCTGGATGAATTCGACGCCGCGCTGTGGATGGCGGCGCGGCACAGTTTCGTTTTGCCCGCCGAGATGCGCCAGTCCGCGATCAAGGATTCATTGATCTGGGAATTTACCAACAGCCAGAAAACACTGGTGCAGCGCATGGGGGATGGCCCCTACCTGATGGGCCAGAATATGACAGTGCCCGATATTATCCTGACGCATTGCGGTATCTGGTCGCGGGTTGCCAAATTCCCCGTGAAAGAGGCGCGTTTGTCAGACTATCTGGAACGGATGACCACCCGCCCCGCATTGGCAAAAGTCCTGTCGATGATGGGGTAGGCCGAGCTGGCGCATGGGCTGCGGAAGATCGAACGAAGCGCTGGTTGAAACTGGCCTTTTGCAGACATTCGCGCGGGGACTACGCCCGCGCCAGCGGTGGGCCGGGGTCTGCCGATCCGACGCCAGTGAAGTTCACTTTATGCAGGCGGCATACGCCCAAGATCAAAGGCTTGGCCTGTCATCAGCCAAATCGGCAGGCCGCGGGACGGCCCACCGATGGCGCGGCGGGCTTCGCCCTTGATTCCGCGCCTTGGGTGCTTTCCTGATGTCTGCTTCAGGCCATGAAAAGCACCTTGTTGCGCCCGATACGCTTACTTCGACAGGGCATCAGTAACGCGCAGGGTCCGCCGGATAGGTGCCCAGGATATTCAGATAGGACGTGAAATAGCGCAATTCATCCAGCGCAAGTTTCACATTGTCATCTTCGGGGTGCCCCTCGATCTCGGCGAAAAACTGTGTCGCGGTGAATGATCCGTTCACCATGTAGCTTTCCAGTTTGACCATGTTGACCCCATTCGTCGCAAACCCGCCCATCGCCTTATACAGCGCGGCAGGAATGTTGCGCACCCGGAACAGGAATGCGGTCATCATGCCGTGGTCCCCGCGGCGGGTGAAATCGGCATCGCGCGCCATGATCAAAAAGCGCGTGGTGTTGTTGGGGTGGTCCTCGATATGGCGGGCCAGCACATCCAGACCATAGATTTGCGCGGCCATTTCGCTGGCAAGGGCCGCATGGGTCGGGTCATTGCGTTCGGCAATTTCGCGGGCGGCGCGGGCATTGTCGCTGCTGACGGTGCCCTGAATGCCATGCTCGCGCAGGAACAGCCCGCATTGCGGCAGAATTACCACATGCCCATGTGCTTCGCGCACCTGTTCCAGTGCCGCCCCGCGCACGCCCAAAAGATTGACATGAACGCGCACGAATGCCTCGTCCACGATATGCAGGCCACTTTCGGGCAGCAGGGAATGCACATCGGCGACGCGTCCGTAAATGGAATTTTCGACCGCGACCATGCCCAGATCTGCGCGCCCTTCGCGGATTGCGGCCATCGTGTCATGAAATGTCGTGCACGGAAGCGGGTCATAGTCCGGCCGCGCATCTGCGCAAGCCTGATGTCCATAAGCCCCGAGTTCCCCCTGAAATGCGATCTTTCCTGCCATGTTTGCGCCCATAGTCCTAAGATTCCGCCCAAAAGGGCATTTAGTCGCGGTAACTACCGCTTGAAACACCCAAGGGGAAGCGGATAGATAGGTCCAAACTTGCTCAGAACAGGATTGCGATATGTTCGACACAATGGTCATCACCAAAGCCGTTGCCGCATTTTGCGGCGCTTTACTTGTTTTCCTTCTGGGTAACTGGGCCGCAATGGAACTTTATGTGCCGCGCAATGCAAACGCCCCGCAAGCCTATATCATCGACACTGGCGCGGATGACGAACCCGCCGAGGATGTTGTCGAGCTGACGTTCGAGGAAGCTTTCGAGATGGCCGACGCCGCCGCAGGGTCGCGCCTGTGGTCGCAATGCCGCGCTTGCCACTCGTTGGAGGAGGGGCGCAACGGCGTTGGCCCCTATCTGTATGGCATTGTGAACCGCGAAATTGGCGATGTGGCAGGGTTCAACTATTCCGGCGCGCTGCCGCAGGCAGGCGATGTATGGACACCAGAAATCTTGTCGGCGTTCATCGAGAGCCCAAGCGGTGTTGCCCCCGGCACGTCCATGAACTTTCGCGGGATTTCCAGTGTCGAGGATCGCGCGAACCTGATCGCCTATATTGAAAGCGAAAGCTGATCGCTTTTGGTCAAGCCAGTGATTTCCAGCAGACCGCCTTGAATAAGGGCGGTCTGTTTGCTTTTCTTGAACTGAAATCAAATTACCTTGTGATAAGGCTGAAAGTTGCGTGCGCTTATCGACAGGGCCGCAGAAAAGCTGAATAATGCCAACAAGGCGCGGCCAAAACAACAACAGGCCAGCACAGCACGGAGGGTTTCAATGCATCAGGGACGCGATACAACATCGGCAGTGGTGATGGCCGGATTTTTTTCCATTCGTCATGTTGCGCAGATGTCGGCAGCGGGGGTGTTGCTGGCGGCGATTTGGGCAAGTCCCGTGCGCCCGGACGCCGACGCGGCAGAACCGCAGATGATCGTTGCACATGGGTATTCATTCTATGGCGACCTTAGCTACCCGCCGGATTTTGAACATTTCAATTATGTGAACCCGGATGCACCCAAGGGGGGTGAAATCTCGATCTCGTTTCAGGGGACATTCGATTCGATGAACCCCTACACACGCGCTGGGCGTGCAGGCGTTCTGTCATCATCAATGTATGAAAGCCTGCTGGAAACGGCCGAACCGATGGGCGGCGGCGGTGTTCCCGCCGATGTGTATGGCGAAAGCTACGGTTTGCTGGCGCATACGGTCGAATACCCCGAAACCAAGGATTGGGTTATCTTTCACATGCGCCCCGAAGCGCGGTTTTCCGACGGCACGCCAGTGACCGCGCATGATGTGGTGTTTTCGCATGATCTGATATTGGAACAGGGGCTTCCTTCTTATTCTCAGGGTGTAAGAGCGCGCGTCATTGGTGCAGAGGCGCTGGATGACCATACCGTCAAATTCACCTTTGCCGAGGGCATCTCGCGACGGTCTTTGATTGATCAGGTGGGGGCCACATCGGTTTTTTCGCAAAAATGGTATGAAGAAACCGGCGCGCGGCTGGATGAATCGCGCATGATCACATCACCGGGGTCCGGTCCCTATGTGCTGGACAGCTACGAGGTGAATCGCCGCATCACTTATCGGCGCAACCCCGATTACTGGGGGCGCGATCTGCCGCAAAATCGCGGGCGGCATAATTTTGACGTGATCCGCGTTGAATATTTTGCCGATGGTGCCGCCGCGTTTGAAGGGTTCAAGACCGCCGAATACACATTCCGGTCTGAAAACAATTCACGCCAATGGGCCACGGGGTATGATTTCCCGGCGGTCACACGCGGGCATGTGGTTCGTGATGAATTGCCGGTTGGCACGCCGCCGACTGCGTTGGGTTTTGTGTTCAATCTGGGCCGAGAGTTCTTGCAGGACAAGCGCGTGCGCGAAGCAATTGCGCTGGCCTATAATTTCGAATGGACGAACCAGACACTGCAATTCGGGCTGTTTGAACAACGCGCTTCCTTCACCCAAGGCACGCCCTTGCAAGCTGATGGCCCCCCCGAAGGGCTGGAATTGGAACTGCTGCAATCGCTTGGCGATCTGGTGCCTGAAGAATTGCTGACACAACCCGCGCGCATGCCGCATACATCCAGTATCGACCGGCTGGTGGACCGCACCAATATCCGCACGGCAACCCGCCTGCTGAATGACGCCGGCTGGAGCATTGACGCCAGTGGTGTGCTGCGCAATGAAGCTGGCAACCGCATGAGCATTGAAATCCCCGTTTCCAGCGCGGGGTCGGCCACCATGGATGCGCTTATCGAAACCTTTACCCAGAACCTGCAACAACTGGGCATAGACGCGCGTTTCCAGCGTATCGATGCCGCACAACATACCGACCGGCGGCGCAACCGCGACTATGACATTATTTTCGAACAATACGGCGCGTTCATGGATACAGGCACAGGGCTGTACCAGCGCTACGGGTCGGAAGCTGCCGAATTCAGCCTGTTCAACCCCGCAGGTCTGGCCAGCCCGCTTGTGGATGCCGTGATTGATGCATCGCTGATGGCACCATCACCCGAAGAACGTGATGCCGCGCTGATGGCGCTGGACCGTGTGTTGCGGCATGAATTATTCATGATCCCCGCATATTATAACAACACGGCATGGGTGGCCCACTGGGATATTTTCGCCCGCCCGCATGAGGAGACACCGCCATTTTCCACCGGAGAGCTTGATTTCTGGTGGTTCAACGCCGACCGTGCCGCCGAACTGCGCGCGGCTGGCGCGTTGAGGTAACCCATGGGCGCCTATATTGCGCGACGGCTGGCCCTGATCATCCCGACGCTGTTCGGGGTGATGGTCATCAATTTCTTTCTGGTGCAATTTGTGCCCGGCGGCCCGATTGAACAGGTGATTGCCCAGATGGAAGGGCAAGGCAATGTGTTCGGCGCATTCGACGGGGGCGCATCGGATGTGAATGTCGGCGCCATGGAGAATGAACGCTATACCGGCGCGCGTGGCCTGCCCCCTGAATTCATTGCCCAGCTTGAACGCGAATTCGGTTTCGACAAACCGCCGCTGGAACGCTTCATCCATATGATGTGGAACTACATGCGGTTCGATTTCGGACAAAGCTATTTCCGCTCCATCTCGGTCGTGGATCTGGTGATCGAAAAACTGCCTGTGTCCATCAGCCTTGGGCTGTGGTCCACGTTGATTGCCTATCTGGTGTCTATCCCGTTGGGCATCAGCAAGGCCGTGCGCGACGGGTCGCGGTATGACAGCTTCACGTCGGGGCTGATCATTGTGGCCTATGCGATACCCGGTTTCCTGTTCGCCATTCTGCTGCTGGTGCTGTTTGCGGGCGGGTCATACTGGCAGATATTTCCCGCGCGTGGCCTGACCTCGCCACAGGAAGTGTGGGACCAGTTAAGCCCGCTGGGCAAGGTGCTGGATTATTTCTGGCACATCACGCTGCCGGTGCTGGCCTCGACCATATCGGCCTTTGCCACGCTGACGCTGCTGACCAAGAACAGCTTTCTGGAAGAAATCCGCAAACAATATGTCGTAACTGCCCGCGCCAAGGGCCTGATGGAACGTCGCGTGCTGTATGGGCATGTGTTCCGCAATGCGATGTTGATCGTCATTGCGGGGTTTCCGGCGGTGTTTGTGGGCGTGTTCTTTGGCGGGTCGCTGATTATTGAAACCATCTTCTCGCTGGATGGTCTGGGGCGGCTGGGCTTTGAGGCTGTGGTCGCGCGGGATTATCCGGTGATGTTCGGCACGCTGTTCGTATTCAGCCTGATCGGGCTGGTTGTTGGGCTGATTTCAGACCTGATGTATGTCTGGATCGATCCGCGCATCGATTTCGAATCGCGGGAGACATAGGCCATGGATCAACGCACGGACAGTCTGATCCATACCCCACCGGCGCCACAATATGACACGGTGGGCGAAGGGTTGCCCAAGCGCAAGCGCCGTTTCGGCATTACGCTGTCACCCCTGAACCAACGCCGCTGGAGCAATTTCAAGGCCAACCGCCGCGCGTTCTGGTCGCTGATTATCTTGCTTGTGCTTTATGGCCTGTCGCTGTTTGCCGAATTTATTGCCAATGACCGGCCCATCATCATCAACTATCGGGGCGGCTATTACTTTCCCATCCATAATTTCTATCCTGAAACCGCCTTTGGCGGGGATTTCAGGACAGAGGCCGTCTACCGCGACCGCGAGGTGCAATGCCTGATCCGGACCGGCGGGGCGGAACTGTGCCTTGACGACCCGCGCGAAGCGTTGGAGCAGGCAGAAACCACCGGCATTGTCGATGGTCAGGAAATTGTAGCGGGCTGGATGGTGTGGCCGCTGATTCCCTATTCCTACAACACGGTCAATGACATCGGGCGCGCGGCCCCGTCCCCGCCCGAAAGCCGCCACTGGCTGGGCACCGATGGCACTGCGCGTGATGTGCTGGCGCGCATCATCTACGGGTTCCGCCTGTCCATTACCTTTGCGCTGGTGGTCACCGTGATGACATCGGTTATTGGTATTGCGGCGGGGGCGGTGCAGGGGTTTTTCGGGGGCCTTCTGGATTTGCTGTTCCAGCGCGTGATCGAGTTGTGGACATCGGTGCCGTCGCTTTACATCATCATTATCGTGTCTTCGATGTTCATGATGAATTTCTGGTTATTGGTGTTTTTGATGACGCTGTTTGGCTGGACCGGCCTTGTGGGCGTGGTGCGCGCGGAATTCCTGCGCGCGCGCAATTTTGAATATGTCCGCGCTGCGCGTGCGTTGGGTGTGTCGAACACAACAATCATGTTCCGCCATGTTTTGCCCAATGCGATGGTAGCCACACTGACATTCCTGCCTTTCATTGTGACTGGTGTTATCGGGTCGCTGGCCGCGCTGGATTTTCTGGGTTTTGGCCTGCCATCCTCTGCGCCCAGCCTTGGGGAAATGACGCTTCAGGCCAAGAATAACCTGCAAGCGCCATGGCTTGGGTTCAGTGCTTTTTTCACCTTTGCGATCATGCTGTCGCTGCTGGTGTTCATATTTGAAGGCGTGCGCGATGCCTTTGACCCGCGAAAGACCTTTTCATGACGCGCAGTCTGGCTGTTGAAAACCTGTCCGTCACCTTTATGCAGGCTGGCCACCCTGTTCATGCCGTGCGTGGGGTGTCGTTCCATGTCGACAAGGGCGAAACCGTTGCGATTGTGGGCGAATCCGGTTCAGGAAAATCTGTCACCGCCTTGTCGACCGTGGGGCTGTTGCCGGATTCCGCAGATGTGACGGGATCTGTCACCTTCAAGGGGCGTGAACTGGTGGGCGCAGATGACAAAGTGCTGCGGCAGGTGCGCGGCAATGATATCAGCTTCATCTTTCAGGAACCGATGACATCGCTGAACCCGCTGCACACCATTGAAAAGCAGATCATGGAAAGCCTGTCGCTGCATCAGGGCCTGTCAGGGGCGGTGGCGCGCGCGCGTGTGCTGGAACTGCTGGACAAGGTTGGCATACGCGACGCCGAAAGCCGCATGTCGGCCTATCCGCACCAGCTATCTGGCGGGCAGCGCCAGCGGGTGATGATCGCGATGGCGCTGGCCAACGGGCCGGAATTGCTGGTGGCGGATGAACCGACCACCGCGCTGGATGTCACGATTCAGGCCCAGATCCTTGAGCTTTTGGTCGATCTGAAGCGCGCTGAAGGGATGAGCCTGCTGTTCATCACCCATGATCTGAACATTGTGCGGCGCTTTGCCGATCGTGTTTGCGTCATGCAGGGGGGCGAAATTGTCGAGCAAGGCCCCACCGCGCAGATTTTTGCGGACCCCCAGCACCCCTATACCCGCAAACTTCTGGCGGCGGAATCAACCGGCACGCCTGACGCTGTGCCGGAAAACGCGCCGGAAATTCTGCGGACCGATGGGTTGCGCATCTGGTTTCCCATCCAGCGCGGGTTTTTGCGGCGCACTGTGGGACATGTAAAGGCGGTCAATGACGCCAGCCTGACGTTGCGCGCCGGCGAAACCTTGGGCGTTGTGGGCGAATCGGGGTCTGGCAAGACAACGCTGGCGCTGGCCATCCTGCGGCTGATTTCCAGCAAAGGACCGATTGTCTTTAACGGGTCCGACATTCAGGGCCGCAAGTTCAAGGATTTGCGCGCGCTGCGGCGGGATTTGCAGATCGTGTTTCAGGACCCGTTCGGCAGCCTGTCGCCGCGCATGACAATCGAGCAGATCATTTCCGAGGGGTTGGGCGTGCATGGCGTGCCTTTGGGGCGGTCATCGCGTGAACTGGTTGCGGAAATCATGGAAGAAGTGGGCCTGAACCCTGCCACGATGGAACGCTACCCGCATGAGTTTTCGGGCGGCCAGCGCCAGCGCATCGCAATCGCCCGCGCCATGATCCTGCGCCCGAAACTGGTGGTGCTGGACGAACCGACATCCGCGCTGGATATGACCGTGCAGGTCCAGATCGTCGAATTGCTGCGGGAATTGCAACGCAAGCACGGCTTGGCCTATCTGTTCATCAGCCATGATCTGCGCGTGGTGCGTGCGTTGTCGCATAAGGTGATGGTGATGAAACAAGGCGACGTTGTGGAAGCGGGGCTTGCCGATCAGGTGTTCGACGCCCCAAATCACGAATATACCCGCCAGTTGCTTGCTGCCGCATTTGACATTACGGCGATTGGTGCTGCCTGATACCGACACTGGGGGGGCTGATGAAAATACTTTTCGTGCATCAGAACTTCCCCGGCCAGTTCAGGCATCTTGCCCCCGCCCTTGCGCAGCGCGGCCATCATGTTCTTGCACTGACCGCGGAACAAAATACGCGGCAAACAGCTTTGCGCACCTATCGCTACCCCATGCCCGACCCTGCGCCCGACCCGCGACAGTCGCGCATGGGCACAACCTATACCGCCATGACGGACCGCGCGCACCGCGCCGCGCGCGCGGCGGTGCAGTTGCGCGACAATATCGGCTTCAGCCCGGATGTTGTGTTCGGGCATTCGGGCTGGGGGGAAACGCTGTTCCTGCGTGAAGTCTGGCCTGATGCCCGCCTGCTGACCTATGCGGAATTCTACTATGCCACCAAAGGGCTTGATGTGGGGTTTGATCCCGAATTCAGCCGCGATGATATTGCGGGGCAATTTTCTGTCGTGGCACGGCAGGCTCATCTGGCGCTGTCCATGGTGCAGGCCGATGCGGCACTGTCGCCCACCGAATGGCAGGCTGACAGTTTTCCGCCTGCGTTTCGCGACAAGATAACCATCAATCATGACGGCATTGATACCGACTATCTGACGCCGGACCCGTTGGCGCGCTATCAGGTGCCCGGCGGGCCGCTGCTGCATTCCGGCGACGAGGTTCTGACCTTCGTTGCCCGCAATCTGGAACCCTATCGCGGGGCGCATATCTTTCTGCGTTGCTTGCCCGATGTGATGGCCGCGCGCCCCGGCGTGCATGTGGTGATTGTCGGGGGCGATGGGGTCAGTTACGGCGCTGCACCCCGCCATGGCAGCTGGAAAGACCAGTTCTTGCGCGAAGTGCAGGGGCGGCTGGATATGTCGCGCGTCCATTTCACGGGGCGCGTGCCTTATGCCGATTTCATGTCGATCATGCGCATCAGCCGCGTGCATGCGTATCTGACGGTGCCTTTTGTGCTTTCATGGTCGCTGCTGGAAGCCATGAGCATGGGCGCCTGCGTCGTGGCATCGCGCACCGGCCCTGTGGAAGAGGTCATCACCGATGGCGAGAATGGCCGGTTGGTGGATTTCTTCGATACAGACCGTTGGTCGGAAATGCTGGTTGACGCGCTGGAAGCGCCCTATCGCTATGACCGGATGCGCGAAAATGCACGCCGCACGATTATCGAGAATTATGACCTGAAGCGGATTTGCCTGCCGCGCCTTGTCCGGTTTGTCGAAGGTGGATGACAATAAAGCCCGGGCAGGGGCTGTTCAGGGTTGAGTGTGGCATGATGCGGACACCCCAAGGTGCGGAATCAAGGGCGCAGCCCGCCGCACCATCGGCGGGCCGTCCCGCGGCCTGCCGATTTGGCCAGCGACACGCCAAGCCTTTGATCTTCGGAGTATGCCGCCTGCATAAAGTGAACTTCACCAATGTCGGATCGGCAGACCCCGGCCCACCGCTGGAGCGGGCTTAGTCCCCGCGCGAATGTCCGCAAAAGGCCAAATTCGGCCAGCCTGGCCGTGCCCCGGACGTAACCCGCGTTAAACTGCCGAACTATGGCCTGTTGTCGCCATAGCGTATTCGTCAAAGAGTGTGGCGATCATCCGCGCCAGCGGGCGCCCCTCGGTCGGGATTTCCAGCCCTTCGGGGGTGCGTTTGACGAATGCGCCATATTTCGTCACGGCCAGATCAAACAGCGCATCAACATCCGACGTGTTGGCACCGAACCCTTGCACCAACTCAGCGCGGTTGATCATGAAATCGCACATCAGGGATTCGATGGCGCGCCCCCGCCAGATGTCGGCAGGTGTGAACACATGCCCGCGCGATGTCGCGAACTGCCCTGCATGAACATATTTCTTCCAATCCGCCGTTGCCGGTGCGTTTTGCGCATAACCTTGCGGGAAGCGCGAAATCGACGACGCGCCCAGACCGATCAGCACGGGCGATGTATCGTCGGTATATCCTTGGAAATTGCGGCGCAATGTTCCTGCCGCCGCCGCCTTGGCCATGCTGTCATGCGGGCGGGCGAAGTGGTCGATGCCGATTTCGTCATACCCGTCCCACATGAACAGCCTGCGCGCGGTGTCGAACAGTTCCAGACGTTCTTCGGGGCGCGGCAGTGTCTCTGACGGGATCATTTGCTGACGCCGCGCCATCCACGGCACATGCGCATACCCGTATAGCGCCACGCGGTCGGGGTTCAGCGACAGCAGCTTTTGCACAGAATCGGAAATTCGCTTCGGGGTCTGATGCGGCAGGCCATACAGAATATCAGCATTCAGGCTGACGATCCCGCGCGCGCGCAGCCCGTCAACGGCCTGTTTTGTAATCTCGAAACTTTGGTCACGGCCGATGATTTTCTGGATTTCGGGATCAAAATCCTGCACCCCGATTGACGCGCGGTTCATCCCGGCATCGGCAAGTGCATCCAGACGTGCATCATCAATTTCATTCGGGTCAATCTCGACCGAGAATTCGCCCCCTTCGGCCATTGGCGCGATGTCAAAGACATGTGCGGCCAGTTCACGCATTTGCGCTGCGGGCATAAGCGTTGGCGTGCCCCCCCCCCAATGCAACCGCGACAGGCGCACACCTTCGGGCAGAATCGCGCGCAGCAGTTCAAGTTCCATGCGCAGCGATTCGATATAGGACAGCACTGGCGCATCGCTGCTGGTGCCTTGGGTGCGGCATGCACAAAACCAGCACAACCTGCGACAGAAGGGCACATGCAGGTAAAGCGATATTTCGCTATCTGGCTGGATTTGCTGAATCCAGTTTGCAATTGTGTCGCCGCGCAGCCGGGATTGGAACTGCGGCGCCGTCGGATAGCTTGTGTAGCGCGGCACGCGCGCGTCAAACAGGCCAAGCTTAGTAAGTTGCGAAATGTAAGACATACCTGTAGGGTATATTTATAATGATCCCAAACTCCTTGATGTAGATCAAACAGCATGAACCGCGTTACACCAAAAATCCAGACGTTCGGGCAGGATTGCGAATCCTGTCCCATTCGACACCGCGCCGTGTGCGCACGGTGCGAAGCTGATGAATTGCAGGTTCTGGAGCAGATAAAATATTACCGCAGTTTTGAAGCTGGCCAGACCGTGGCCTGGGCCGGTGATAACATGGATTTTGTCGCATCGGTGGTGACCGGAATAGCGACGCTTAGCCAGACTATGGAAGACGGGCGCCGCCAGATGGTGGGGCTTTTGCTGCCATCGGATTTTGTTGGTCGGCCCGGGCGCAGCCGGTCCGCCTATGATGTGACTGCCGCCACAAATCTGGTTATGTGTTGTTTTCGCAGAAAACCTTTCGAGGAGTTGATGCTAAGCACCCCGCATATCGGGCAGCGGTTGCTGGAAATGACCCTTGATGAACTGGACGCCGCGCGCGAATGGATGTTGCTGCTGGGGCGCAAGACCGCGCGCGAAAAGATCGCAAGCCTGTTGTGCATTATTGCGCGACGGGATGCGTCGTTGCAGCTTAGCCAGTCCCAGGGAGAGTTGAGTTTTGAACTGCCCCTGACACGCGAGGCAATGTCCGAATATCTGGGTCTGACGCTGGAAACCGTCAGCCGCCAGATGTCCAGCCTGCGCAAGGAAGGGTTGATCCTGACCGAAGGCAAACGCCGCATTACGATTCCGGATTTCGACAAGCTTCTGGAAGAAACCGGCGATGATTCGGACGGTGGGTTTCTGATCTAAACTTATAGATATCTTTAAAAATCATGAATTTGCATCGTATTAATTTCTGACGATGCCCCTGAATCGACACAATTATTGCCCCGAATTGCCATCATGTCCGCATGTAATCCTGAATATACTTTGGGTTGAGTGGCTGAATTTTCGGGGGTCAAATGTTCGATTGGGACACAGATTATGACGAACTGGTCACGCATGGCCAGAAGGATACCGCGACAGTCCCGGATGTCAGGAAACCCTGGTTTGGGGATGGAATTTCTGCGACTGACCGTATCGTCCCAATGCTGTGCATTCTGTGTGTGGCAGTCATTGCGCTGTTTCCAAGCAAGTCTGGCATAGCGTCCGGTTCGGTGGTGGCCTTTGCGGTGACATCGCCCCTGATGTTGGCCGTTGAGCGTGATGATCTGTCCATGCCCGACGGGTTGCGGACCTACACTTATGCAGAGTTCCGCAGCTTCATAAGCAATGTCGCGCAGCTTGGCGATGCTGACCTGACCGCCTATGCCCGCATCACTGCGGATGACATTGCCCATGCGGGTGTCGGATGGGCCTCAGACGCTTTTCATGATGTCATGACCCTGTTGCAACTGGAAAAGGCACGGCGCGGGTTGAACGTGATATTCCCCGCGCCGCCTGTGGAAACTGGTGCCTTTATTCCGGTTCCTGACCTTCAGATTCAGGGCTGATCAGGGCTGCCGCATTCGGCTAATGTGCCATAAAGATCGCGCAGGGCGTGTCTTCCAGCATGTCGCGGGTGGCCCCGCCAAGGATGGCTTCGCGCAACCGCGACCGCCCGTATGCCCCCATGACCAGCAAATCTGCGGCCTGATCGTTCAGATGCCGGCGCAACACATCACTGGTGCGCGGCAGGGTGCGGGCCAGAACCGATACATCCGCATGAATGCCGTGTCGCACCAGCATCTGGGCCAGCAAGCCACCGGGATCGGACCGTTCGGACCCATGCGAGGGCGGGTCGATGATGACCGCATTGACCAGATCTGCCTGTTTCAACAGCGGCAGCGATGCACGCGTCGCGTGCAGGGCTTCGTCGCTTTGGTTCCAGGCCAGCACGACCTTGTTGAATTCCGGCAGGGCGGCACCGGGATGGGGCAGGACAAGCACAGGCGCATCCCCTTCGAATAATGCAGATTCGGTGATCACCTCGTCTTGTGGGCCGCGCCCCGCGCCATATGGCAGCGGCAGCACGACCAGATCAGAGAACCGCGCTTTCAACCCGACATATGATGTGATTCCGCCCAGTGACAGCACGGCGCTGTCGGTGCTCCAGCGGATGTCCGTGCCGCGCAGGTGCTCGCGGGCGGCGTCCTGCAATGCATCGGCGGTGGCTTTCGCCGCATCAAGGGAATCCTGATAGATGATCGCGGGTGCACCTGCATAAAAGCCCATGCTTTGCGTGGTATCCACGCCCATGCAGCACACTTCCAGATGGGCATCAAACCGCCGTGCAAGGGCAATGGCAGATTGTAGCAGGGGTTGCAGGCCCGTTTCTGTAGCAACGAATGTGACCAGGGTCTTGTAGGACATCGCGAACTCCTTTCATTAAACTTGCCGCGAAAAGCGGGCTGATGCCTTTCGCAGTACCACGCGTAGCATCAAAATCCCGGCGCTGCTGCACAACGCCCACTTGCAGCACAACATTTCATACTGTCATGCACGACCCCCCCAACATGCCCCAAGTCGGGGGGGCGCACATTGATCTGACGCAAAATATCGGACGAAGAAATTGACATGAATCAAAGTTCTTGTCCGCGTACCGTGACAAAACGCACCATGCAAAACTGTCCGTGCTATTTGTATTAAGATAGCAGGAAGATAATATAGGGACGCAGATCATGTGGGATTACTTGAAGCTTGCTGTGTTGGGGGTGGTCGTGGTTGTCGCTGCGATCGCTGCCAGCATGGCACGCGATTTGCCTTATTTGGTCCACATGCTGGTGATCATGCTTGCAGCAGCGATCACCTTCGTGTGGCAAATTCGTCGTGCCGGAGAGCCTGCGCCGGTGGCGAATCCAAATGAATATATGGACGGCCCCATTCGTTTTGGCGTGGTTGCCACTGCCTTTTGGGGGGTTGTCGGTTTTCTGGTGGGTGTTGTTATTGCATTCCAGCTGGCATGGCCTGACCTGAATTTTCAATGGGCACAAGGCTATCTGAATTTCGGGCGTCTGCGTCCGTTGCACACCTCGGCGGTGATTTTCGCATTTGGCGGGAATGCCCTGATTGCAACAGCGTTCTACGTCGTGCAGCGCACATCGGCCTCGCGGTTGTGGGGGGGCGGTCTGGCATGGTTCGTGTTCTGGGGCTATCAGATTTTCATCGTCATGGCCGCGACAGGCTATGTGCTGGGGTCGACTCAGGCGCAGGAATATGCCGAACCCGAATGGCTGACCGATCTGTGGTTAACCATTGTCTGGGTTGCGTTCCTTGCGGTCTATATGGGCACGGTCATCAACCGGCGTGAACCGCATATCTATGTGGCAAACTGGTTCTATATCGCGTTTATCGTGACCGTCGCGATGTTGCACCTTGTCAACAACGCCGCGATCCCCGTTTCTGCATTCGGGTCGAAATCGGTTCCCGTCTGGTCTGGTGTGCAATCTGCCATGATCCAGTGGTGGTATGGGCACAACGCGGTTGGCTTCTTCCTGACGGCCGGTTTTCTGGGCATGATGTATTACTTCATCCCCAAACAGGCAGAACGTCCGGTCTACAGCTACAAGCTGTCCATCATGCACTTCTGGGCGCTGATCTTCCTGTATATCTGGGCCGGTCCGCACCACCTGCATTACACCGCACTGCCTGACTGGGCGCAGACGCTGGGCATGACATTCTCGATCATGTTGTGGATGCCGTCATGGGGCGGGATGATCAACGGTCTGATGACGCTTTCGGGAGCATGGGACAAACTGCGCACCGATCCGATCATCCGTATGATGGTGGTTGCCGTGGGCTTTTATGGCATGGCCACGTTTGAAGGGCCGATGATGTCGATCAAGGCCGTCAACAGCCTGTCGCATTACACGGACTGGACCATCGGGCATGTGCATTCCGCCGCACTTGGCTGGAACGGCATGATCACATTCGGCGCGCTATACTATCTGGTGCCAAAACTGTGGCAGCGCGAAGGGCTGTATAGCCTGCGGCTGGTCAGCTGGCATTTCTGGTTGGCCACAATCGGGATCGTGCTTTATGCGGCCTCGATGTGGGTGACCGGCATCATGGAAGGTCTGATGTGGCGCGAAGTCGATGCGCAGGGTTTCCTTGTAAACTCTTTCGCTGACACGGTTTCTGCGAAATTCCCGATGTATGTGGTGCGGGGTCTGGGCGGAACGATGTTCCTGCTGGGGGCGATCATCATGTGCTATAACCTGTGGAAAACTGTGACGAGCACGGCGGAAAAACAACCCGCCCGTGCCGCCGCAGTGCCCGCTGAATAACGGAGGGCATTATGGGACTTCTTGATCACCACAAGAAAATCGAAACGCATGCCACGCTTTTGCTGGTGCTGAGTTTCCTTGTCGTCACCATTGGTGGCATCGTTCAGATCGTGCCTTTGTTTTATCTTGATAACACAATCGAGAAGGTTGAAGGCATGCGCCCCTATGCGCCGCTGGAAATCGCGGGTCGTGAGATTTATCTGCGTGAAGGGTGCTATACCTGCCACAGCCAGATGATCCGCCCCATGCGCGACGAGGTGGAGCGGTATGGCCATTACAGCCTTGCTGCGGAATCGATGTATGATCACCCGTTCCAGTGGGGGTCCAAGCGGACAGGGCCGGATCTGGCCCGTCTGGGCGGGCGCTATTCGGATGACTGGCATGTGCAGCACATGATCAACCCGCGCGATGTTGTGCCGGAATCGATCATGCCGTCCTACGGGTATATGCTGAACCGCACGCTGGACCGGTCAGATGCCGAACATGTGCGCGATGTCATGGCGGTCTATCGCGTGCTGGGACATCCCTACACCGAAGACATGATGGAAAACGCAGTCGGTGACTTCTTCGCGCAAGCCGAAGACTTCGGTGATCCGGGCATCCTGGACCGCTATCCGGGGGCGCAGCAGCGCAACTTCGACGGGCAAGAGCAGGTGACAGAAATGGACGCCATCATTGCCTATATGCAGATGCTGGGAACGTTGGTCGATTTCGACACATTCGTGCCCGTCGCCAATCGCTAGGGGGGAAGGAAAATGGAAACATACACTTTTCTGCGCGCGTTTGCCGATAGCTGGCATCTGCTATTCATGTTCTGCTTCTTCATCGGGGTATTCGTGTTCATCTTGCGCCCCGGCTCAAAGAAGGTTCACGACGAATCTGCGAACATGATTTTCCGTAACGATGACAAGCCTGAGGGTGCCGGTTCCGACAGCCATCAGGGGCGTCACGCTGACCCGAAAGAGGCCCGCTGATGGCTGACAATTCCGAAAACAAGGTTACACCCGCCTCCCGGCAGTATCCTGATCCGGCCAAAAAGCTGAAACATGACGTTGCAACCACAGGCCATAGCTGGGACGGGATTGAAGAATACGACAATCCGATGCCGCGCTGGTGGGTCTGGATATTCATCATCACGATCATCTGGTCGGTGGGGTATTGGATCGCGTATCCGGCATGGCCGGGCATAAAATCCGCGACGTCAGGTTTGCTGGGCTATTCGTCGCGTGCCAATGTCGCCCAAGAAATCAACGCATTCGAGGCCCGCAACGAACAGTTTTTCGTCCAGCTGGTCGATACTGATCTGGAAGCGATTCATGACAATGATGAATTGCACCGGTTCGCAGTCAATGCCGGGGCGTCGGTGTTTCGCGCGCAATGCTCGCAATGTCACGGCAGCGGTGGTGCAGGCGTTCAGGCAGCGGGCTACCCGAACCTGCTGGATGATGACTGGCTGTGGGGTGGCACGATGGACGACATTCTGACGACTGTGACCTGGGGTATCCGCAACGAGGATTTCGCAGATGCACGCTGGTCGGAAATGCCGGCTTTCGGCCGTGATGGTTTGCTGGAAGATGCCGAGATTGATCAGGTTGTGCACCATGTCCTGTCGCTTTCGGGGTCGGACCATGATGCGCAACTGGCCGCTGGCGGGGCAGAACTGTTCGAGATCAACTGTGCATCCTGCCATGGTGACGGCGGCGAAGGGGATTATTTCCTTGGGGCACCCGCATTGAACAACCAGGTCTGGCTGTATGGCGGGTCATTCGATGCCATTCGCGAAACGATTTACTATTCGCGTTTTGGCGTGATGCCCGGCTTTGAGAACCGCTTGCGCGAAGCGGAAATCCGTGCGGTTGCAGCCTATGTTCACCAATTGGGTGGCGGTCAGTAACACACGCCCGGCCCGGCGTTTTTTCAGGCCCCTGCGCAAGCCGGGGCCTGTTTCATTTCAGTGCGCAGATGTGGCCTTGCGACATCCTGTCGCCTGTTGTTCGATGCGCAGAAGTATTTGATCTGTATCAATGTTACAGTCAGCTTTCAGGGGCAAAGGTCGGGCACGCCCTGGCATACAGGGCCGCGTCGGCCTTCATTCCTGTTCGCGCGTGTTATTGAAGGTCGGCGCTACACCCTTTCCCGCGAAAACGATGTGGTGCTTTGGCAATTGGTTAAAAGATGCATTGCCGAAGCGCTTTTTGATTCAAGTCAAGGTTTGTTCTGGTGAACCATGTGATTACCGGACCAGCCCAATAGCCGGAGCATCGGAATGAGTTCCCCTGACGAGATCCCCCCGCCACTCTATGCCAAGCGCGAACCGATTTTTCCGCGCCGCGTCAGCGGTAATTTCCGCACGATGAAATGGTGGCTTCTGGCTGTCATGTTGGGAATTTATTATCTGGTCCCGTGGATTCGGTGGGACCGTGGCGCGGAAATGCCCAATCAGGCGGTGTTGCTGGACCTTGGTAACAGGCGGTTTTTCTTCTTCATGATCGAAATATGGCCCCATGAATTCTATTTCGTGGCGGGCCTTCTTATCATGGCGGGGATCGGGTTGTTCCTGTTCACGTCTGCATTGGGGCGGGTCTGGTGCGGGTATGCGTGCCCGCAAACTGTATGGACGGACCTGTTCATTCTGGTGGAACGCTGGGTCGAAGGGGACCGCAACGCGCGCCTGCGGCTGCATCGCAAAGGGTGGGATTTTGAAAAGGTCCGCAAATACGGGCTGAAATGGACATCGTGGTTCGTAATCGGCATGGCGACTGGCGGGGCGTGGGTGTTCTATTTTGCGGATGCGCCCACATTGTTTGTCGATCTGTTCACCGGTCAGGCCAGTTCAATCGCCTATCTGACAGTGCTGGTCCTGACGATGACCACGTTCCTGTTCGGCGGGTTCTTCCGCGAACAGATTTGTATCTATGCCTGCCCATGGCCGCGCATTCAGGCGGCCATGATGGACGAAGATACAATCACCATCGGGTATCGTGACTGGCGTGGCGAACCGCGCGGCAAACTGAAGAAGGGCGAGTTGGACCCAAATCAGGGTGACTGCATCGACTGCATGGCCTGCGTCAATGTGTGCCCGATGGGGATTGATATTCGCGACGGCCAGCAGATGGAATGCATCACCTGCGGCTTGTGCATCGATGCCTGTGATGAAGTCATGGACCGGATCGGCAAGCCGCGCGGACTGGTGGCCTATATGGCCCTGTCCGACGAGATTGCCGAGCGAGAGGGCAAAGACGCCAAGTCTGTCTGGAAGCATGTGTTCCGCCCCCGCACGGTTCTTTACACTGCTATCTGGGCTGTGATTGGCATCGGGCTGGTCATCGCGTTGTTCATTCGCGCCGATCTGGACATGAGCGTGTCGCCCATTCGCAACCCCACTCATATCGTGTTGTCTGATGGAACGGTGCGCAATGTTTATGACATCCGGTTGCGCAACATGTATCATGAACCACGGGAATTTGTGCTGTCGGTCACGGAAAACCCTGATCTGGAACTGTCAATTCAGGGTGAAGACGGCACTGCGGTTACTGTAGCACCAGATGAAATGGCCTTGCTTCGCGTCTACCTGACTGCTGCGCCCGAGACAGACTCGGCCATGGCAGAGCGCCGGCCAGCGCGGATATGGGCAACATTGTCGGGGACATCTGAACGCGTCTATTCCGACACGACATTCAACGGGAGAAACCAATGACAGACACAGCACGCAAAGGGTTCCGGATGACGGGAACAAAGGTGTTGATTATTGCCGTGTCGGCATTCGGGGTTATTCTTGCCGCCAATCTGACACTGGCCTTCAATGCCGTCAGCACCTTTCCGGGGCTGGAGGTCGACAATTCCTATGTTGCCAGCCAGAATTTCAACGAAGAACTGGCGGCTCAGCTTTCGCTGGGTTGGGACGTCAAGGCAAGTGTGGAAGACGGGAACCTGAAACTGGCCATCACCGATGCGCAGGGCGCACCGGTGCAGGTGGCCCATCTGGATGCCGTGGTGGGCGCTGCAACCCATGTGCGCGCAGACAAAACGCCTGATTTCCGCTTTTTTGACGGGGCGTATCGCGCGCCCGTCGATATCGGGCCGGGCAACTGGAATATCCGGATGCATGCGGTGGCCGCAGACGGGACCGAATTTCGCCAGCGTGTGGTTCTGCACGTCCGCTAAGGTGTCTTGATGAGCACTGTAACCTATCGCCCCTCTGCCTGCCCTGCCTGCGATGCCGCCCCCGCTGCCGAAGCGCTGGCCGGACGCGCGGCCTTGCCCAATGCGCGATTGTTGCTGTCCGTGCCCGAAGTGCACTGCGCGGGCTGCATCGCCACGATCGAACGTGACCTGTCGCGCATGGAAGGGGTGAATTCTGCCCGCCTGAACCTGACGCTGAAGCGGCTTAGCGTGGACGCCGCCGCCGCAGTGGGGGTGCAGGATGTGATCGCGCGCCTAGACCGGCTGGGCTATGACGCGCATGAGTTGGACGCAGGCACGCTGTCGATGACCGAAACCGACAAGCAGGGGCGCGAATTGCTGATGCGCCTTGGCGTGGCCGGTTTTGCCATGATGAACATCATGCTTTTGTCGGTCGCCGTGTGGTCAGGCGCCGAGGGGCCGACCCGCGATATGTTCCACCTGATTTCGGCGCTGATCGCGATTCCCACAGTGGCGTTTTCGGGCCAGCCCTTTTTCCGTGCGGCCATGAAGGGGCTGCGCGCGGGGCGTATGGATATGGATGCGCCGATTTCCTTTGCCATTATCCTGACGCTGATCATTTCCATCTATGAAACGCTGCAATCAGGCGAGCATGCCTATTTTGAAGCGGTGGTCATGCTGATCTTCTTCCTTCTGGCGGGGCGGTATCTTGATTTTCGCGCGCGTGCTGTCGCGCGGTCTGCCGCGCAGGAACTGGCCGCGCTGGAAGTGCCGCGCGCCATCCGGTTGGCGGATGGTGTCGAAAGCACCGTGTCGGTGGCAGAACTGGCGGTTGGCGATCTGGTGCTGGTGCGTCCCGGCGGGCGCGTGCCGGTGGACGGGGTTGTCACTGCGGGCAAGTCCGAAATTGACCGTTCCCTTCTGACGGGCGAAACCCTGCCTGTGTACACCGCCGAAGGCAGCGCCCTTAGCGCGGGGGAAGTCAACCTGACAGGCCCCCTGACCGTGCGTGTCACTGCCGCTGGCAAGGACAGTTCCTTGCACCGCATGGCCGATCTGGTGGCGAATGCGGAATCGGCGCGCACCAGATATACCACATTGGCCGAACGCGCGGCGCGCGCCTATGCGCCGACAATTCCATTGCTGTCCATCGGGGCATTCATTGTCTGGATGTATATTTCAGGCGGCGATCTGCGGCTGGCGGTGAATATTGCGGCGGCGACATTGATCATCACCTGCCCCTGTGCGCTGGGTCTGGCCGTGCCCGCTGTTGTGACCGCTGCAAGCGGGAAACTGTTTCGCAAGGGATTGCTGATCAAGGATGGATCAGCGCTGGAACGGCTGGCCGAGGTGGACACGGTGGTTTTTGACAAAACCGGCACATTGACGATGGGCACGCCTGTGCCCACCAATCTGGACGATCATACTGAAACGCATATGCGCGTGGCGCTTGCACTGGCCGCTGCATCAAGCCACCCGCTGGCGCAGGCATTGGCGCAGGCGTTGCATGATCGCGGCGTCAGCCCCGTGCCGCTTGACGCGGTGCAAGAAGTGCCCGGCTACGGCATCGAAGGGGACTGGCAGGGCGCGCGCGTGCGACTGGGTCGTGCGGCATGGGTTGGCGCGACCCCGCGCGAAATGACAGCGGCCTATCTGGGCATCGGCACGGTTTGTGATGCCTTCACCTTTACGGATGCGTTGCGCCCCGGCGCGGAAGATGTGGTCAAAGGGTTGCAGGCGCAGGGCAAGGCCGTTTTGCTGATATCCGGCGACGTTCCGGGCGCTGTGCGCGATCTGGCGCAGCGGTTGGGCATTGCAGACTGGCACGCAGAGGCCCTGCCGCAAGACAAGGCCGACAGGGTCGCGGCCTTGCAGGATGCGGGCCACAAGGTGCTTATGGTGGGCGACGGGCTGAATGATACAGTGGCGCTAAGTGCCGCGCATGTGTCCATCTCGCCCGCGTCTGCGCTGGATGCGGCGCGCGCGGCGTCAGATATGGTGCTTCTGGGGCGTGATATTGCACCGATTGCCGATGCGATACGGATTGCGGGTCAGTCCACCCGCCGCATACGCGAGAATTTCGTGCAATCCGGCCTGTATAATATTATATTCGTTCCCATAGCTCTGCTGGGTTTTGCAACGCCCCTTTGGGCGGCGGCTGTGATGTCAATCTCGTCCATTACTGTGACGTTGAACGCATTGCGGCTGAAATGACAAAAGGACGATGCCACGATGGAAGTGCTGACAATCCTGATACCCGTTTCCCTGTTTCTGGGGTTTGTGGGGTTGGCTGCGTTTCTGTGGACATTGCGCAAGGGTATGTATGATGACCCCGATGGCGACAGCCAGCGCATCCTGAACGCGCAATATGACGACGCCCCCAAACCCGTGAAGCGCGGGGACAGTTAGCGGCGGGGACTGTGCCAGAGTCTGGTTGCATCAGGCGCAAACTGCATCTTTGGTTGTGGATTTCGGCCTGAAGGGGAGTCCCAAGGCGCGGAATCAAGGGCGCAGCCCGCCGCGCCATCGGTGGGCCGTCCCGCGGCCTGCCGATAACCTGATGGCAGTCCAAGCCATTGAAGTAAGGAATATGCAGCCTGCATAAACTGCATTCAAATAATGTCGGATCGGCAGACCCCGGCCCACCGCTGGCGCGGGCTTTATCCAAGCGCGTATGACCCCTTCAGGCCAATACCAGCCTGCGCGTGCGTTATGGTGTGATAGGACAATCAGGGTCAGGTGTTTTTCCAGCGCCTGTGTGACCACATCCATTGATCCATATGGGTTTTGACCAGCGCTTCAAGCGACTGGTTCAGGCTCGCGGTCATGGTGCGCGGATCTGAATGCGGTATCGGATCTTCAATACGCACCCGGAATGTAATGCCATCAGCGTTGCGAATGCCATAGACCGGCACCAGAAGCGCGTTGTATTTCAGCGCGAGCTCTGCGGCTGACAGGGCCGTGCGCGCGGGCTTGCCGATGAAATCGACGATTTCGCCATGCGCCATATAATGGTCGACAACCATGCCTACCATACCGCCACGGCGCAGGAAGCGCAGCATATGGGCCAGACCTTCGCGCCCGCGGGCAAAAACCGGCGTGCCAATACGCGATATGGCCGCAACATAGCGGGTATTGAAGGCAGGGTTGGTCATGGGCATATAAAACCCCGCGACATTGAACCCCTGTGCCAGCAAAAAGCCGCGGGCCGCATCATAATTTCCCAGATGCGCAGTGACCAACAGGACGGGGCGTCCTTGCGCGTGCGCTTCTTGCAAGGCCATCAGGCCGGTGCCCTCAACGCTGCTGGTGCGCGCGCGTTCAAGGAATTCATCGCCGGTGAATATCTCGGCGATGGTGCGGGCCATGTTGTCGGGCACCTTGCGGCACAGGCGCGCCACCTCTGACGGGGGCAGGTCCGGCATCACATGTGTCAGATTGGCGCGAATCCGTTCACGCATTCCCGCCAACGGGCCAATTATGGTTCCGCCCAGCCAGCCAATGGCAGGTATGCGCCAGCGATAGGGCAGCGGGCGCAGCATTGACAGCAGGACCGCAGCAACGCGGTCCTGCGTCCAGTGTCGCCAACTGGGTCGCTTTGACTTGGCCTTGTCAGTGGCTGAAATGTCCGACTGTTCCACCATATGCGCTGATTGCACCCGACTGGTTGCCAAAGTCAAGAATCCACGGCTGCAAAATCCTGCGCCATGTGCAGGAATGTCAGTAGCTGTATGCCCCGTAGATCTGTGTCAGATCACCCTGCCAGTCGCTGTGATAGCGGTGCAGCAATTCATCCGCAGGGGTCTGGCCCGTCTCGACACTCTCTTTTAATGCGTTCAGGAAATGGCTTTCATCCGGCAACATGCCACCAGCCCCGGGCTGCGCGCGCGCTTTCAGCCCTGCTTCTGCGATGTCGACAACTTCGCGGGCCAGATCATGCAGCTTCAGGCCCTGTGCACTCCCGGCCAGCCCGTCGACAGATGCCGCTATGCGCAATTCCTCGCGCAGGTCCGGTGTCCAGCCCTTGGCAATATCCCATGCCGCATCCAGCGCGCCCTGATCATAGGTCAGCCCGACCCAGAATGCGGGCAGCGCGCAAAGCCTGCGCCATGGCCCCCCGTCTGCGCCGCGCATTTCGATGAACTTCTTGATGCGCGCTTCAGGAAAGATTGTTGTCAGGTGGTCGGCCCAATCCGACAGGGTGGGTATTTCGCCGGGCAGGGCGGGCAGTTGCCCTTTCATGAAGTCGCGAAACGACTGGCCCAGTGCGTTGATGTATTTGCCGTCGCGATAGACGAAATACATGGGCACATCCAAGGCGTAATCCACCCATGCTTCAAACCCGAAGCCGTCATCAAACACAAAGGGCAACATGCCGGTGCGTGCAGGGTCGAGATCGCGCCAGACGCGCGCGCGCCAGCTTTTATGCCCGTTCGGCTTGCCATCAAAGAACGGCGAGTTTGCAAACAGCGCGGTTGCCACAGGTTGCAGTGCCAGCGCCACGCGCAGTTTTTGCACCATGTCCTGTTCGGACCCGAAATCAAGGTTCACCTGCACCGTGCAGGTGCGATACATCATCGACTTGCCCATGGTGCCGACGCGGTCCATGTAATCGGTCATCAGGGCATAGCGGCCCTTGGGCATGACCGGCATTTGCGCGTGGCTCCAGATCGGGGCCGCACCAAGCCCGATAAAACCCACGCCAATTTCATCGGCGACACTGCGCACTTCGCGCAGATGCTGGTTCACTTCATCACAGGTCTGGTGGATGGTTTCCAGTGGTGCGCCGGACAGTTCCAACTGCCCGCCCGGTTCCAGCGACACATTGGCGCCATCCTTTTCCAGCCCGATAATCTTGCCCGCCTCCAGCACAGGCGACCAGCCGAAACGGTCGCGCAGCCCTTCCAGCACAGCACGGATGGACCTTGGCCCGTCATAGGGCAGGGGGTTCAACGTGTCGTGGCAATAGCCGAATTTTTCATGCTCGGTTCCAATGCGCCAGTCTTCCTTGGGCTTGCAGCCGGAAGCCAGATATTCGGCAAGTTGCGCCTTGTTCTCGATCGGCCCGCCGCCGGTTTGGGGAATGGACATATGCGCTCCGATCCTGTGTGTGCCGTGTCATTGTGGTTTGGTGCTATGGACTTGGCGTCTGTGCCTGCGCAAGTCAAGTCGAACAGGCGTGCAAAAATGCGCAGTCAACTGCTCGGTGCGGATTGCGCTTGCGTTCGTCTACACCACCCGGCGTGACGCTAATGAAGGCGCCGGGTCGCGGCGCGGCGCGACGGGTGCAGCCACATTGGCCGCGCCAGCACCTGTTCGGGCGCGTCCAGTGCATCCAGAATGGATTGCATATGTATATCCGGCAGGCTGGCGAACACATCAAACAATGTATCTGCCCCTTCGGCCCCGACAGGAATATCCAGCCGCGTGCCATCCTGCGCGATCAGGTGCCAGCAGGTGCCGTGTTCGGTCAGATGCAATTCAACCAGATCACGCGCGCTGATAAAACCGCCGGTTTCGGGGCCGAAATATGAAATCTGCGCCTCCAGCACCTGCACAATGCCGGGGCCGTCAGTGGCACGGTGAAAGCGCATGCGCCGCCAGCCTATGACAGCCAGCGTCAGGCCAGTGCCCGCAATCAATGCAGCCACCAGCTGGAAAAAACTGTCGCGCGCCACAAATGCGGCCCACAAGCCCAGTGCGGCAATGACAAGCCCGGTCACCACTTCGGACCAGCGCACCAGTTCCGCACGCAATTCAGGCCGGATCATGCCCAATCCCCCTGTGCCGCCTGCCATAATGTCAGCGCCGCGACGGCGGCAGTGTCGGCGCGCAGTATGCGCGGGCCAAGTGATACTGGCGTTACGTTGTCCATTTTGCGCAGCCGTGCCCGTTCGGCGGGCGAGAACCCGCCTTCGGGGCCGATGATGATGGCGGCAGGCGCGGGGGGCAGGGCAGGCGCGGGGCCGGGGGCATCGCTCAGGGCTTCATCGGCGAAAATCAGCGCGCGGGTTTTGTCCCATGTGTCCAGCAGGCGCGACAGGGGCTGCAAATCCGCAACCTGGGGCACATAAGTGCCGCCGCATTGCTCTGCCGCCTCCACTGCATGCGCTTGCAGACGATCCTGCCTGATGCGTTCGGAATTGGTATGTTCGGTCTGAACGGGCAGAATGCGCGCGACCCCAAGTTCGGTTGCTTTTTCAACGATAAAGTCGGTGCGCGCTTTCTTGATGGGGGCAAATAACAGCCATATGTCCGGCGGCATGCACTGCGGCGCGGATTGCGTCAGGCAGCGCAACGTTCCGCCCCGTTTGCCGGTGGTCACAATTTCCGCTTGCCATTCCCCGTGCTGACCGTCGAAAACGGCCACATGTTGCCCGACAGACAGGCGCAACACATTGAAAAGATAATGCGCATGGTCACGCGACAGGTCAATCACTTGCCCCTGACCCAATGCATGCTCTAGATAGAGTCTGTGTTTTGCCTGTTCACTGCGCGCTGTCATGGGGCCGATAGTATGACCGACGACGATCAAAGACCAGAGGGGCCGGGCAAGAATGGCACGGTGGCAGATGCGCCAGCGGCCAACTGGGTGGACACGCTGGCCCCCGAGCAGGCACGGCCATTTCTGCGCCTGTCACGCGCCGACCGCCCTATAGGGACATGGCTTTTGCTGCTGCCGTGCTGGTGGGGGGTGTTTCTGGGCGCTGCGGCCTATCCTGACGCTGCGGGTTGGCTGACCGTATGGCTGGTTCTGGCCTGCGGGCTTGGTGCGTTCCTGATGCGGGGGGCAGGCTGCACATGGAACGACATCACCGACCGCGATATTGATGACAAGGTGGCGCGCACGCGTTCGCGCCCCATCCCGTCGGGGCAGGTCACCTTGCAACAGGCAGGCATCTGGATGGCCATTCAGGCAGGTATTGCCGCGCTGATCTTGCTAACCTTCAACTGGGCGGCCATCGGGCTGGGTGTGCTGTCGCTGGGTCTGGTTGCCATCTATCCCTTTGCCAAGCGTTTCACCTGGTGGCCGCAGATATTTCTGGGGCTTGCGTTTAACTGGGGCGCGCTTCTTGCATGGACGGCGCAGACCGGATCATTGGGCTTGCCTGCGGTGTTTCTGTATCTTGCCGGCATTTGCTGGACACTTTTTTATGATACGATCTATGCACACCAGGACCGTGAAGATGATGAACTGATTGGCGTGAAATCGACCGCGCGACTGTTCGGAAACCAGACCGATCAATGGCTGCGCGGGTTCCTGGTGGCCACGGTTGTCCTGCTGTCGCTTGCGGTGATTTACGCCTTGGCACCATTGGCAAATCCGTTGAAAATGTCGCTTGGTCTGGCGGGGGCATGGGCCATGGGGTGGCACATGAACTGGCAGCTTGGCAAACTGGATATTGATGATGGTGATGTTTGCCTGAAACTGTTCAGATCGAACCGCGATGCAGGGCTTTTCGTTGCGCTGTTTTTCGCCATAACACTTTTCGCGTGATTGCGCCTGTAAGCGCAACTGGCTAGGTGACGGATATGCGAAACCAAATATCCAAAATTCTGGCAGTGGTGCAAAGCGACTCCTTGGGGGTATGGCAGCGTTACAAAGGCCATGTTCTGACTGCTGCGGCGTTTGTCGTGGCGGCCATGTTGGCAGTGGCAGGCGCAAGCATGAGTGTGCGCGCGACAGAAAACCTGCTTGTGAACGAATCGCGCGAAGCCCTGAACGAGGCTGAAATCGAATGGCCCGACATTCAGGTTGACGGCCTGCTTGTCACCATGAGCGGGCAGGCCGCCACCGAAGCAGAGCGTTTTCGCGCGCTGGGCATCGTCAGCGGGGTCGTTGGCGCGGAGCGTGTCATCGACAGGCTGACCGTCGCACCATCCATTGCGATTGCCGCGCCGCGCTTTTCGGTTGAAATGATGCGCAACGGGCTGGACGTGTCGCTGATAGGGCTGGTCCCCGAAAGTTATGATATCTCCGGCATCGTGCGCCAGATCGAAGGGATCGGGCCTGAAGTGTCCGTGGTGAACATGGTTGAAACGGCGGCCCATGCCGTGCCGTTTGGCTGGGAGCGTTCTGTCGAATACGCGATGAAGGCCATGACCCTTGTGCCCGTCAGCAAGATTTCGGTATCCGCCGATCAGGTAGAGGTGTTCGGCCTTGCGGAATCAGAGCGCCAGCGAGACGAGTTCCGCCAGCGGTTGCAGCGTGAACGGCCGCGCGGCCTGATTGCCAGCATCGAGATTTCGGCCCCCCGTCCCGCGATCACGCCCTTTACCTTGCGCTTTGTGATAGACGAAGACGGGGCGCGGTTCGACGCCTGCTCCGCAGATTCGCAAGAGGCGCGTTCGGCAATACTGCAAGCCGCGCGTCAGGCGGGCGCAGGCGGGGTTCTGGAATGCACCATCGGTCTTGGCAGCCCTTCGCCGCGGTGGCAGGTTGCGGCCGTGGCGGCGGTGCGGGCCTTGGGCGATGCGGGCGCGGGAACCGTGACCTTTTCGGATACCGACATTTCCTTTGTTGTCCCGAATGCTGTCGAGATTGCAGAATTTGACCGTATTGTAGGAACGCTGGAAAACGCCGTTCCAGATGTATTTTCTTTGCAAGCGGTCAGGTTGCCGCCGGAAGAAGGGGATATGGAAGGGCAGGAAAATGCCGTGGAATTCATGATCACCCGCGCGCCCGAAGGGGCCGTGGTGATGCGCGGTCGCCTGACAGATGACCGACTGCGCAGCGCGCTTTTGTCCATGGCGCGGTCTGAATTCGGCCTGTCCGCTGTGGATATGCAGGCCAATATCACGCCCGACACCCCCGAAGGGTGGTCTGTGCGCACGTTGTTGGCGATTGATGTCCTTAGTTATCTGGAACATGGCAGCGTGCGCGTGCGCCCGTCCCAGATCGACATTCGCGGCGTGACAGGGGATGCGGGCGCGTCCGATCGTATTTCGCAAATTCTGACCGACAGGCTGGGGGCGGCCGCGCGCTTTAACCTGAATATCAACTATGATGAACGCTTTGATCCTGTTGCCATGCAACCCACCCCCGCCCGCTGCGAAGCGTGGATCAAGGAAATTCTGACGGACGAACAGCTGACCTTCGATCCGGGGTCCGCAACACTGGTTGCAGATGCTGTAAGGGTCATGGACCAGATCGCCGAGATCTTGCGCGATTGTGGTCGTCTGGAAATGGAAATTGCGGGGCATACCGACAGTCAGGGCGGGCTGGAAACCAATATGCGCCTAAGCCAGCAACGCGCCGAGGCCGTGATGGCGGCGCTATTGTCGCGCGGCATTCCGATTTCCGGGTTCGAGGCCAAGGGCTATGGTCCCGAATTCCCCATCGCGGATAACAGCACCGCATCAGGACGCGAAGCCAATCGCCGGATAGAGTTTCGTTTGATCGGGGAATCGGCCGCCGCCGCGCGCGAGGAAACAGGCGAGGATGAACCCCAAGAACAACCCGACGAGGACGATCTGGAAATTGAAGTCACGCTTGGGGCCGAAGACACCCCCCGCCCGCAACCCCGCCCCGAAAGGCCCTGATGTGCAGGTGCCCGATTGTGCTGTTTCTGCGGCCCGCCTGAACAGAGGTAGAAATGAACCGGTTTGAATTCATCGTCATTACGGCACTGATCCTGTTTGTGGCCTTTTCACTTGGTTGGTTTACGAACTGGCTTGTGCACAGGTTCACGCGTGTCCGCCAGCAGGATCTGGGCGAACTGGACCGCATGGCGCAGGCCTTGCACGAAGCCGAAGAAATTCGTGATCAGGCGATCGAATATGTCGAGACACGCGAACGTGATCTGACCGCCCGGCTAAGCCAGACAGAAGCAGAATTGCGCGCTGCAATGGACGGATTGCGCGAAGCACGCAGTGAAGCGGAGTATTATCGCGCACAGTTGGAGCAGTCGCAGGGGTGATCAGCTTGCGGTTGTTTGCGCGTCGAAGGCGGCGGCGGACTTTTTCGCTTGGCATTCGCGGGCATAGAGTCTATGGAACCCTCCGCTGGGGTATCAGGCTGTCGCTTGATTGCCCTGGCGATTCGTCCGAGACGGTGGGTGATGGCAACATCGTAATTCCTGCCTGAGGCGGGACAGGAACATTTCGGTTTCCGGGGTAATTCCTCGGGCGGATTTGGGAAAGGCCCGTTCGGACCTTATGCCAGATTACGGTCTGGCGAAACGAGCCGGGGGGAAACCCCTAATAATTGGAGAGACCCTGTGGATAGAGCCCAAAAAGAGAAAGTGGTCGAGGAACTCGGCCAGATCTTCGAAAGCTCTGGCGTGGTTGTGGTAGCACAATACGCTGGCCTCACGGTTGCTGAGATGCAGGTTCTGCGCGCACGCATGCGTGATGCGGGCGGGGCAGTTCGCGTCGCCAAGAACAAGCTCGCCAAAATCGCCCTTGAAGGAAAGCCCTGCGCAAGCATTTCTGACCTTCTGACAGGCATGACCGTTCTTGCCTATTCCGAAGACCCTGTTGCAGCTGCAAAAGTGGTCCAGGACTTCACCAAAGAAAACCAGAAGCTGGTTGTCCTTGGTGGTGCAATGGGTGAATCGGCCCTTGACCCTGCCGGTGTCAAGGCAGTGGCTGCAATGCCGTCGCGCGAAGAGCTTATCGCTCAGATCGCGTCGTGCATCGGTGCCCCTGCTTCGAACATCGCGGGTGCAATTGGCGCTCCTGCTTCGAATATTGCCGGAATTCTTTCAACGCTCGAAGAGCGTGAAGCGGCATAAGCAACCTTTGGCCTGCGTGGCGTGAAGCACACCCATGTTGGACCCTTGAACCTGAACAGAATGGAACTGAACAATGGCTGATCTTAAAGCACTTGCAGAGCAAATCGTGAACCTCACGCTGCTCGAAGCTCAGGAACTGAAAACGATCCTGAAAGACGAATATGGCATCGAACCCGCTGCTGGCGGCGCTGTCATGATGGCAGGCCCCGCTGGTGATGCAGGCCCCGCTGCCGAAGAAAAAACCGAATTCGACGTTGTTCTGCTCGAAGCCGGTGCAAACAAAATCGCGGTCATCAAAGAAGTTCGCGGCATCACCGGTCTGGGCCTGAAAGAAGCCAAAGACCTGGTCGAAGCTGGCGGCAAAGCCGTGAAAGAAGGCGCCCCGAAAGAGGAAGCCGAAGAGATCAAGAAAAAGCTCGAAGATGCTGGTGCAAAAGTCGAGCTGAAGTAATAGGACGAGATGCGCAGCATCTTGATCTTCTGAAAATCAAACTGGGACCGGACGCCTCCGGTCCCAGTTTATCACTGTTTCTGGACAGGACTTTTGTGCCTGTGGTGTGAAAGTCCTGTCCAGGGATAGTGCCGGCTCGGGAGTGAACCTGTGGGAGGGTTCGCATGAATGGAGCCACACCCCCCGTTTCGCAAGCGGCGCGGCGCCTGATGCCCGACAGCGCGCCCGCCAGCGAAGACCATGAAAGGTGACGACGCGCATGGCTCAGTCCTATGTTGGCCAGAAACGTATCCGCAGGATGTTCGGCAAGATCCGTGAAGTTCTGGAAATGCCGAATCTGATCGAGATTCAGAAAAATTCGTATGATTTGTTCCTTCGCTCCGGCGATGCGGACCGCCCGCTTGACGGCGAAGGCATCATGGGGGTGTTCCAGTCGGTTTTCCCGATCAAGGATTTCAACGAAACGGCAACGCTGGAGTTCGTGAAATACGAACTGGAAAAACCGAAATACGACACCGACGAATGCATCCAGCGCGACATGACATATGCGGCACCGTTGAAAGTTACGCTGCGGCTGATCGTATTTGATATTGATGAAGACACCGGCGCGAAATCCGTTAAGGATATCAAGGAACAAGACGTGTTCATGGGCGACATGCCGCTTATGACCGGAAACGGGACGTTCATTGTCAACGGCACCGAACGGGTGGTGGTCAGCCAGATGCACCGCAGCCCCGGCGTGTTCTTTGACCATGATCAGGGGAAAACGCACAGCTCGGGCAAGCTGCTGTTTACCTGCCGGATCATTCCGTATCGCGGGTCATGGCTTGATTTTGAATTTGACGCCAAGGATATGGTTTTTGCGCGGATCGACCGCCGCCGCAAACTGCCTGTGACCACGCTTCTGTATGCGTTGGGCATGGATCAGAACCAGATCATGAACGCGTATTATGACCGCGTCAGCTTCAGCCTGCAAAAGAACAAGGGTTGGGTCACAAAATTCTTCCCCGAGCGTGTGCGCGGCACCCGCCCGACAATCGATCTGGTCGACGCTGCAACCGGCGAAGTCATCTGCAAGGCTGGCGACAAGATGACCCCGCGCATGGTCAAGCAGCTGATCGACGAAGGCAAAGTCACTGACCTGCTGGTTCCGTTTGACCATATCGTTGGCCGCTATGTTGCCCAGGACCTGATCAACGAAGAAACCGGCGAAATCTATGCCGAAGCCGGCGAAGAACTGACCTGGGATCTGGACAAGGATGGCGAAGTCAAGGGCGGCACGCTGAAAGTGCTGCTGGACAACGGCATCACGGATATCGAGGTTCTGGACATCGACGGTGTCAATGTCGGCCCCTATATCCGCAACACCATGGCTGCGGACAAAAACTGGAGCCGCGAAAACGCGCTGATGGACATTTACCGTGTCATGCGCCCCGGCGAGCCGCCGACCGTTGACACAGCATCGGCGCTGTTTGACCAGTTGTTCTTCGATTCCGAACGCTATGACCTGTCCGCCGTTGGCCGTGTGAAGATGAACATGCGCCTTCAGCTTGATGCACCAGACACACTACGCACGCTGCGCCCCGAAGATGTGGTGGCGTGTATTCGCGGTCTGGTCGAATTGCGTGATGGCAAGGGCGAGATTGACGACATTGACCACCTTGGCAACCGTCGCGTGCGGTCCGTGGGCGAGTTGATGGAAAACCAGTATCGCGTTGGCCTGCTGCGCATGGAGCGTGCGATCCGCGAGCGCATGTCCTCGGTCGAGATTGACACTGTCATGCCGCAGGATCTGATCAACGCGAAACCGGCTGCGGCCGCAGTGCGTGAATTCTTCGGCTCCAGCCAGTTGTCCCAGTTCATGGACCAGACAAACCCGCTGTCCGAAGTGACACACAAACGCCGCCTGTCCGCGCTTGGGCCAGGTGGTCTGACGCGCGAACGCGCGGGTTTCGAGGTGCGCGACGTTCACCCCACCCATTATGGCCGCATGTGCCCGATTGAAACGCCCGAAGGTCAGAATATCGGTCTGATCAACTCTCTGGCGACATTCGCGCGCGTCAACAAATACGGCTTCATCGAAACACCCTATCGCAAGGTTGTGGACGGGCAGGTCACGGATGAAGTGGTCTATCTGTCAGCCACCGAAGAGCAACGCCACACGGTTGCGCAGGCCAACGCGACGCTTGATGAAAATGGCGCCTTCGTCAACGAACTGGTGTCCACGCGCAAAGCTGGCGAGTTCATGCTGAACCCGCGCGAAGCCGTTGACCTGATTGACGTGTCGCCCAAGCAGCTGGTTTCGGTTGCGGCATCCCTGATCCCGTTCCTTGAAAACGACGACGCCAACCGCGCGTTGATGGGGTCGAACATGATGCGGCAGGCTGTGCCGTTGCTGCAATCAGACGCGCCATTGGTCGGCACAGGCATGGAGGGCATTGTTGCCCGCGATTCCGGTGCGGCCATCCTGACGCGTCGTGCTGGTGTTATCGACCAGGTCGACGCGCAGCGTATTGTTGTGCGTGCGACCGAAATGCTGGAAGCGGGCGAGCCGGGCGTGGATATCTACCGTCTGCGCAAGTTCAAACGCTCGAACGCGTCATCATGCATCAACCAGCGCCCCTTGGTGAAGGTGGGTGATCATGTATCGCGTGGCGAAGTTATTGCTGATGGTCCGTGCACCGACATGGGTGAACTGGCCGTCGGGCGTAACATCGTCGTGGCGTTCATGCCGTGGAATGGCTACAACTTCGAGGACTCGATCCTGATTTCAGAGCGTATTCTGAAAGATGACGTGTTCACCTCGATTCATATCGATGAATACGAAGTTGCGGCCCGCGACACCAAGCTTGGCCCGGAAGATATCACCCGCGATATTCCCAACGTGGGTGAAGAAGCACTGCGCAATCTGGATGAGGCAGGCATCGTCTATGTCGGCGCCGAAGTTCAGGCCGGTGACATTCTGGTAGGCAAGGTCACGCCAAAAGGCGAAAGCCCGATGACGCCGGAAGAAAAGCTGTTGCGCGCGATCTTTGGTGAAAAGGCGTCCGATGTGCGCGACACATCGCTGCGTCTGCCACCGGGGGCTTACGGGACGATCGTTGAAGTGCGCGTGTTCAACCGCCATGGTGTGGAAAAAGATGAACGCGCCCTACAGATCGAACGCGAAGAAATCGAACGCCTGTCACGCGACCGCGATGACGAGCTGGAGATTCTGGAGCGCAACATCTACGGTCGTCTGAAGCAGCTGATCTTCGGCAAAGTGGCTGTCAAAGGCCCCAAAGGTGTCAAATCCAATTCCGAGATTACCGACGAATTGCTTGAAAGCCTGAGCCGTGGTCAGTGGTGGCAGCTTGCCTTGTCCGACGAGGCCGAGGCACAGGAAGTAGAGGCGCTGAATGCCCTTTACGACCAGCAAAAGCGCCAGTTGCAGGCCCGTTTCGACGATAAGGTCGAAAAAGTCCGTCGTGGCGATGATCTGCCACCGGGCGTGATGAAAATGGTCAAGGTGTTCGTCGCCGTGAAGCGCAAGCTTCAGGCAGGGGACAAAATGGCCGGTCGTCACGGCAACAAAGGCGTCATCTCCAAGGTCGTACCGGTCGAGGATATGCCGTTTCTGGCAGACGGGACCACGGTTGACATGGTGCTGAACCCGCTGGGCGTGCCATCGCGGATGAATGTCGGCCAGATTCTGGAAACCCATATGGGCTGGGCCTTGCGCGGTCTGGGCGTTCAGATCGACGAGGCATTGCAGGAATACCGCCGGTCAGGTGACATGACGCCTGTGCGTGAAGCTATGCGCATTGGCTATGGTGATGACTTCTATGCCGAAGTGTTCGATGGCATGGATGAAACCGCCCTTGTCGAGTCTGCAACGACCGTCACAAAGGGGGTGCCGATTGGCACGCCGGTATTCGATGGTGCCAAGGAACCTGATGTCGATGATGCGCTGCGGCGCGCCGGTTTTGACACATCTGGCCAGTCGGTCGTCTTTGACGGGCGCACGGGCGAACAGTTTGCCCGTTCGGTGACTGTGGGTGTGAAATACATGCTGAAACTGCACCACCTTGTTGACGACAAGCTGCACGCGCGTTCAACCGGGCCTTACAGCCTTGTCACGCAGCAGCCGCTGGGTGGTAAAGCGCAGTTCGGTGGTCAGCGTCTGGGCGAGATGGAGGTCTGGGCACTGGAAGCTTACGGTGCGGCCTATACGCTTCAGGAAATGCTGACTGTCAAATCGGACGACGTGGCAGGCCGGACCAAGGTGTATGAATCGATCGTCAAGGGCGAGGACAACTATGAAGCGGGCGTGCCGGAATCGTTTAACGTTCTGGTGAAAGAAGTCCGTGGCCTCGGCCTGAATATGGAACTCCTGGATTCGGAGGAGGAGGGGTAACGCTGCGTGAGCCCACGCACCCTGCACATAGCTGGCAGGGTGCGTAAATTTCACTCTCTGCCCCTGTCCCCCCCGACCCTTTCAAGGAAATGATCATGAACCAGGAACTTACCACAAACCCGTTCAACCCGCTGGCCCAAACCAAGACCTTTGACCAGATCAGGGTGTCCTTGGCTTCGCCAGAGCGTATTCTGAGCTGGTCCTACGGCGAGATCAAGAAGCCTGAAACCATCAACTACCGGACGTTCAAGCCAGAACGTGACGGGTTGTTCTGTGCGCGTATTTTCGGGCCGATCAAGGACTACGAATGCCTGTGCGGCAAATACAAGCGCATGAAATACCGCGGCGTTGTCTGCGAAAAATGCGGTGTGGAAGTCACGCTGCAAAAAGTGCGCCGCGAACGCATGGGTCATATCGAACTGGCTGCACCTGTCGCGCATATCTGGTTTCTGAAATCGCTTCCGTCACGGATCGGCCTGATGCTGGACATGACGCTGCGCGATCTGGAACGCATTCTGTATTTCGAAAACTATGTCGTTATCGAACCGGGCCTGACCGATCTGTCCTATGGCCAGTTGATGACCGAAGAAGAGTTTCTGGATGCACAGGACCAATATGGTGCGGACGCCTTCACCGCCAATATCGGTGCCGAAGCCATCCGCGAAATGCTGGCCAATATCGACCTTGAAGATGAAGCCCTGCGCCTGCGCGAAGAGCTGAAAGAAGCCAAGGGCGAGTTGAAGCCCAAAAAGATCATCAAGCGGCTGAAAGTGGTGGAGCATTTCATCGAATCCGGCAACCGCCCGGAATGGATGGTGCTGACCGTGCTGCCCGTCATCCCGCCAGAGTTGCGCCCGCTGGTGCCGCTGGATGGTGGCCGGTTCGCGACATCGGACCTGAATGACCTGTATCGCCGCGTCATCAACCGCAACAACCGCCTGAAGCGCCTGATCGAACTGCGTGCACCCGATATCATCGTGCGTAATGAGAAGCGCATGTTGCAAGAAGCGGTCGATGCACTGTTTGACAATGGCCGCCGTGGCCGCGTGATCACGGGCAACAACAAACGCCCGCTGAAGTCGCTGTCGGACATGCTGAAAGGCAAGCAGGGCCGTTTCCGCCAGAACCTTTTGGGTAAGCGCGTCGACTTCTCGGGCCGTTCGGTCATTGTGACCGGCCCCGAACTGAAACTGCACCAGTGTGGTCTGCCCAAGAAGATGGCGTTGGAGCTGTTCAAGCCCTTCATCTATTCGCGGCTGGAGGCCAAGGGCCTGTCGAGCACCGTGAAGCAAGCCAAAAAGCTGGTCGAGAAGGAACGCCCTGAAGTCTGGGATATTCTGGATGAAGTCATCCGCGAACACCCCGTTCTGCTGAACCGTGCGCCGACATTGCACCGTCTGGGCATTCAGGCGTTTGAACCGATCCTGATCGAAGGCAAGGCAATCCAGCTGCACCCGCTGGTTTGTTCCGCGTTCAACGCCGATTTTGACGGCGACCAGATGGCGGTGCATGTGCCGCTGTCGCTGGAAGCGCAGCTTGAAGCCCGCGTTCTGATGATGTCGACGAACAACGTTCTGTCGCCTGCCAACGGCGCGCCGATCATCGTTCCGTCGCAGGATATGGTTTTGGGGCTGTATTATGTCTCGATGATGCGCGAAGGCATGAAGGGCGAGGGGATGATCTTCTCCTCAATCGAGGAAGTGGAACATGCGATTGCGGCAGATGAAGTTCATCTGCATGCCAAGATTCAGTGCCGCGTCATGCAGATCGACGAAGATGGCAACGAAGTCTCGCGCCGGTATGAAACCACACCGGGCCGTTTGCGGCTGGGTGCGCTGCTGCCGCTGAATGCGAAAGCGCCGTTTGAACTGGTGAACCGCCTGTTGCGGAAAAAAGACGTTCAGAACGTCATCGACAATGTCTACCGCTATTGCGGCCAGAAAGAGTCAGTCATTTTCTGTGACCAGATCATGTCGCTTGGTTTCCGCGAAGCGTTCCGCGCCGGTATTTCCTTCGGCAAGGATGACATGCTGATCCCGGAAACCAAATGGACGCTGGTGAATGAAACCCGCGATCAGGTTGGCAGTTTCGAGCAGCAATATCTGGACGGGCTGATCACGCAGGGCGAAAAATACAACAAAGTCGTCGATGCATGGTCGAAATGTTCGGACGCTGTCGCGAATGAGATGATGGCCGAAATCTCGGCCGTGCTTCGCGATGCGGAAGGGCGCGAACTGGAACCGAATTCGGTTTACATGATGTCCCATTCCGGGGCGCGTGGCTCGCCCGCCCAGATGAAACAGCTGGGCGGGATGCGCGGTCTGATGGCCAAACCTTCGGGCGAGATCATCGAGACGCCGATCATCTCGAACTTCAAAGAAGGTCTGACCGTGTTGGAGTATTTCAACTCCACCCACGGGGCGCGTAAGGGTCTGGCCGATACGGCGTTGAAAACCGCGAACTCCGGTTATCTGACCCGTCGTCTGGTTGACGTGGCGCAGGATTGCATTGTGCGCAGTGACGATTGCGGCACCGAGTTGTTCATCACGGCGCAGGCTGCGGTGAATGATGGTGAAGTTGTCTCGTCCTTGGCCGAGCGCGTTCTGGGCCGTGTCGCGGCAGAGGATGTTATTGATCCTGCATCCGGCGAAGTTCTGGTTGCCAAGAATGCCCTGATCGACGAACGCGATGCGGACGTGATCGAAGGGGCAGGTGTTGCCACCGTCAAAATCCGCTCGCCCTTGACCTGTGAAGCGGACGAAGGCGTTTGTGCCAAATGCTACGGGCGCGATCTTGCTCGCGGTACATTGGTGAACAAAGGCGAGGCCGTGGGCATCATCGCGGCGCAATCCATCGGCGAGCCGGGCACGCAGCTGACCATGCGGACCTTCCATATCGGGGGTATCGCACAGGGTGGCAGCCAGTCCTTCCAGGAAACAAACGCGGCTGGCCGGATCGAATTGCGCAACATCCAGACCATCGAAAACGCCGCGGGCGAGTTGATTGTCACGGGGCGGTCCATGCAGATCGCCATCATTGACGAAAACAACGTCGAGCGTGCGGTGTTCAAGCCGGGCTACGGTTCCAAACTGTTCGTCAAGGATGGCGAGCAGGTGGAGCGTGGCGCAAAACTGTTCGAATGGGACCCCTACACCCTGCCGATCATTGCGGAAACCAACGGCAAGACCCGCTTCGTCGACCTGATTGCAGGCTTGTCGGTGCGTGACGAAACCGATGACGCAACCGGCATGACCCAGAAGATTGTGACGGACTGGCGGTCGGTGCCGAAAGGTGGCGATCTGAAGCCTGAAGTCATTCTGATGGACCCCGAAACCGGCGATCCCGTGCGCAATGAACATGGCAATCCGGTGACCTATCCGATGTCGGTTGACGCCATTTTGTCCATCGAAGACGGGCAGGACATTCTGATCGGTGACGTTGTTGCGCGTATCCCGCGTGAAGGCGCAAAAACAAAGGACATTACCGGTGGTCTGCCGCGTGTGGCCGAACTGTTTGAAGCGCGTCGTCCCAAGGACCATGCGATCATCTGTGAACTTGACGGGTATGTGCGCTTTGCCAAGGACTACAAGAACAAGCGTCGCATCCGCATTGAACCCGCTGATGACACGCTGGAAGCGGCGGAATATCTTGTCCCCAAAGGCAAGCACATTCCGGTGCAGGAAGGCGACTTTGTCCAGCGCGGTGATTACATCATGGATGGCAACCCTGCCCCCCATGACATTCTGCGCATTCTGGGCATCGAGGCTTTGGCAAACTACCTGATCGACGAAGTGCAGGACGTGTATCGCCTGCAAGGCGTGAAGATCAACGACAAGCATATCGAGGTGATCGTGCGGCAGATGCTGCAAAAATGGGAGATCCTTGACAGTGGCGAAACCACGCTGCTGAAAGGCGAGCATGTCGACAAGATCGAGTTTGAAGAAGCCAATGCCAAGGCCATGTCGCACGGGATGGAACCGGCCAGGGGCGAGCCGATCTTGCTGGGCATCACCAAAGCCAGCTTGCAGACGCGCAGCTTCATTTCGGCAGCCAGTTTCCAGGAAACCACCCGCGTGCTGACCGAAGCTTCGGTGCAGGGCAAGCGTGACCACCTTGTTGGCCTGAAGGAAAACGTGATTGTTGGCCGCCTTATCCCGGCGGGCACCGGTGGCGTTGTCAATCAGGTGCGCAACATTGCCGGCGAGCGTGACCGCAAGGTTCTGGAAGCCCGCCGCGCCGAAGCAGAGGCAGCCGCCGCCCTGGCCGCCCCTGAACCTGTGGAGCGTTCGGAAGCGGACATTGTTTTCGGAAAACGCGACGACTGAGCTTTACGATAAAAAATGATGAAAGCCCCCGCAGCCTGTGTTGCGGGGGCTTTTCTTTTTGTGGCGCCTCGGGCATCACTTGTGAATATGTTAAGGAGCGCGACATGCCCCCTGATTTTTCGACCCAAGTGATTGTAGTGATCCGCTTTTCCTATGTGGCACTGGCGGGGTTCCGCCTTAGCAAAGATGGGGAACATGATGTCCGAAAGCAACTATATGCGCCGGATCGGCTGGAACGACGGTTTCGCCTGTTCGAAGCCCTGACCCTGCCGTCGCTTTTGGCGCAAACCGATCAGGACTTCACCACAGCCATTGTCATTGGCGACGATTTCCCGCGTGACTGGCGCCAGCGCCTTGAAGCGAAAATACGCCCTTTGGCCGGTGGCCGGATCATCGCGCTGCATCCATTGAATAATTTCAAGTCGACCAAGAAGGCCTTGGATATTTGCACGCACCCTTCTGCATCGCATGTGGTGTCCATGCGGCTGGATGATGATGATGCGATCAGCAGCGATTGCATTGCCGAAACCAAGCGGATTGCTGCGCCATTGATGCAAATATCCGGCCCTGAAAACCCTGCAATCATTGCGTTCAACAACGGGCTGTTTCTGGAACTGGGGGCAGGGGGCACCACGCTTTACGGTGTGCATGAAAAGACCCCGTTGGGAATTGGCATGTCCATGGTCGCACCGCGTGGCGCAAGGCCCACAGTCTTTTCGATGGACCACCGCATGGTTCACACGCGCTGGAACTGCTTTACCGATGGCGTCACGCCGCGCTTTATTCGCACCGTCCATCGCGACAATGATTCCACGGGCTTTATGTCGGGCACGCGGGTTGACCTGTCCGATGAAGAGCTGGACGCAATTCTTGCACAAAGTTTTCCGTTTTCACGACAGATGCTGATGACGCTTGGCGGGTGAGTGTCACCCAAACTTCAGGGACCATGATGAAAGACGACAACACGCGCGCGGCCCTGTTCATGCTGGTGGGATCAAGCGCATTCGCGGTGAATGACACCTTTCTGAAATTGCTGGGCGCGGAACTCAGCGCGTTACAGATACTGGCCATGCGCGGGGCAATCGTCACGGCCTTGTTCGGGGTGCTGGTCTGGCGCAGTCGTGTAACTTTCGCGCAGTTGAACCCGCGCGACAGGCGGCTGTTGCTTGTGCGTTCCGCAGCCGAGGCGATGGCAGCGTATTTCTTCTTCAACGCGTTGTTCAACATGCCACTGGCCAATGTAACCGCCATCCTTCAGGTGGTGCCGCTTGCTGTTGCACTGGCGGCATGGATGTTTCTGCGCGAACCACTGGGGTGGCGCAGGTTAAGTGCGATTCTGGTGGGGTTTTGCGGGGTGTTGCTTATCGTTCGGCCGGGTGGCGCGGATTTCGGGCTTCCCTCGGTCTTTGCGTTGTTGACGGTTGTTATGGTCACAATCCGCGATTTGTCGACGCGGGTTATGGCCAGGAACGTCCCGTCGTCGCTTGTGGCCTGCACAACTGCGCTTGGTGTAACGGTATTCGGTCTTGTTGGTGCGGTTACGGAAACATGGGTTGTGCCCAGCCCCGTTGCATGGGGTTGGCTGGCGGGCACAGTGGTGTTTTCGTTCATTGGCTATTATCTGATTGTTCTGGCCATGCGCACGGGTGAACTGACCTTTGTTGCGCCCTTTCGATATGCGGGCCTTCTGTCTGCGCTGATGCTGGGGTGGCTGGTTCTGGATGAATGGCCCGACAGCCTGACATTTGTCGGCGGCGCGGTTGTTGTTATCACGGGCATCTATACATTGTACCGCGAACGGCGGCATAAACAGCGAATGGCAGCGGCATCCCTGACATCTGGCGGGTAGCTGTTGACAACCCCAACGACTCCCCCTATACGCGCGATAACCTTGCCCGCAGGCCGTTTGGTGCGCGTGGTCAGGCATACGAATTTTAGTGGTCAAGATCCGGGTATATGCCCCGATCCTCTGGAATTCCACCGCGGCGTCCCAAGTGGGGCGCAAGCGGCTTTGTGCGTTCTGCCGATTCGGTAGGTGCATACGATAGAGAGGCGTGAAAGCGCCATGTAACACGGGTTGAAACGGGAAGAACCGGAATGCCAACGATCCAACAGCTGATCCGCAAGCCGCGGCAGCCTAAAGTCAAGCGCTCCAAGTCGCAGCATCTGGAGCAATGCCCCCAGAAACGCGGCGTGTGCACGCGCGTCTATACCTCAACACCTAAGAAGCCGAACTCGGCCATGCGGAAGGTTGCCAAAGTGCGCCTGACGAACGGATATGAGGTCATCAGCTATATCCCGGGTGAAAAGCACAACCTGCAAGAGCACTCGGTCGTGCTGATCCGTGGCGGTCGCGTAAAAGACCTTCCCGGTGTGCGCTATCACATCCTGCGTGGTGTTCTGGATACTCAGGGCGTCAAGGATCGTAAGCAGCGTCGTTCGAAATACGGCGCGAAGCGTCCGAAGTAAGGAGAGTCCCAGATGTCTCGTCGTCACGCCGCTGAAAAGCGCGAAATCCTGCCCGACGCCAAGTTCGGGGATAAGGTTCTGTCGAAATTCATGAATAACCTCATGATCGACGGTAAGAAATCGGTTGCAGAATCAATTGTTTACAACGCGATGGATCGCGTTGAAGGCAAGCTGAAACGCGCACCTATCGAAGTGTTTCACGAAGCGCTCGAAAACATCAAACCCTCGGTCGAGGTTCGTTCTCGTCGTGTTGGGGGTGCAACCTATCAGGTGCCGGTCGAAGTTCGCCCCGAGCGCCGCGAGGCGCTGGCGATTCGCTGGCTGATCAAGGCTGCACGCACCCGCAATGAAAACACGATGGAAGAGCGTTTGGCAGGCGAGCTGGTTGACGCAGTCAACTCGCGCGGTTCTGCCGTCAAGAAGCGTGAAGATACCCACAAAATGGCCGATGCCAACAAGGCATTCAGCCACTATCGTTGGTAACCTTCGACCACTCGTCAAGCCAAAGGACCTAACACCATGGCACGCGAATACCCCCTTGAGCGCTACCGCAACTTCGGGATCATGGCGCATATCGACGCTGGCAAGACCACGACGACGGAGCGGATTCTGTTTTATACCGGCAAGTCGCACAAGATCGGCGAAGTTCATGATGGCGCGGCCGCCATGGACTGGATGGAGCAAGAGCAAGAGCGTGGGATTACCATCACCTCTGCTGCGACCACCACGTTCTGGGAAAAAACCATCGACGGAACGACGCCCCTCAGCGAAAAGCACCGTTTCAACATCATCGACACCCCCGGCCACGTTGACTTCACCATCGAAGTCGAGCGTTCGCTGGCCGTGCTTGACGGTGCGATCTGTCTTCTGGACGGTAACGCCGGTGTTGAACCCCAGACCGAAACCGTGTGGCGTCAGGCTGACCGCTACAAGGTTCCGCGCATCGTGTTCGTCAACAAGATGGACAAGATCGGCGCTGACTTCTTTAACTGCGTGAAGATGATCAAGGACCGCACCGGTGCAACCGCGTTGCCCGTGCAGCTTCCAATCGGTGCCGAAGACCAGCTTGAAGGCATCATCGATCTGCTGACCATGGAAGAATGGACATGGAAAGGCGAGGATCTTGGCGCAAGCTGGACCCGTCAGCCCGTCCGTGACGAGTTGAAAGATCTGGCAGAAGAATGGCGCGCCAATCTGATCGAAACAGTTGTCGATCAGGATGATGAAGTCATGGAAGCGTATCTTGAAGGCAACGAGCCGGATCAGGAAACGCTGCGCCGCCTTATCCGCAAGGGAACGCTGGCACTGGATTTCGTTCCCGTGTGCACCGGTTCTGCGTTCAAGAACAAGGGCGTCCAGCCGCTGCTGAACGCGGTTATCGATTATCTGCCCGGTCCTTTGGACGTGCCCGCCTATATGGGTTTTGACCCCAAGGACGAAACCGAAACGCGCAATATCGCACGTTCGGCCAAGGATGATGACCCCTTTGCAGCGCTGGCGTTCAAAATCATGAACGACCCGTTCGTAGGCTCGCTGACCTTCACCCGCGTCTATTCCGGTGTGATTTCCAAGGGCGATCAGATCCTGAACGCAACCAAGGGCAAGAAAGAGCGCGTCGGTCGTATGATGATGATGCACTCCAACGCGCGCGAAGAAATCGATTGGGCGGCTGCGGGCGATATTATCGCGCTGGCAGGTCTGAAAGAAACCACCACAGGCGACACATTGTGCAATGCGCAATCGCCGGTGGTTCTGGAAACGATGACCTTCCCCGATCCCGTGATCGAGATCGCGGTTGAGCCGAAAACCAAAAATGACCAGGAAAAGATGAGCCAGGGTCTGGCACGTCTTGCCGCAGAAGACCCCTCTTTCCGGGTGGAAACCGACCATGAGTCCGGTCAGACCATCATGAAGGGCATGGGCGAGCTGCATCTGGACATTCTGGTTGACCGTCTGAAGCGCGAATTCAAGGTTGAAGCGAATATCGGTGCGCCGCAAGTGGCTTACCGTGAAACGATCAGCCACAAGATCGAGCATACCTATACCCACAAAAAACAATCTGGTGGGTCGGGTCAGTTCGCAGAGGTGAAGTTGGAAATTACCCCGACCGAACCCGGCGAAGGTTACAGCTTCGAGTCGCGCGTTGTTGGCGGTACGGTTCCGAAGGAATATATCCCGGGCGTCGAAAAAGGTGTCGGAAGCGTTATGGATTCCGGTCCCTTGGCTGGCTTCCCTGTGATCGATTTCAAGGTCGCGCTGCTGGATGGCAAGTATCACGACGTTGACTCCTCGGTCATGGCATTCGAGATCGCTGCACGGATGTGCATGCGCGAAGGTCTGAAAAAAGCGGGCGCCAAACTGCTTGAGCCGATGATGAAAGTCGAAGTGGTCACGCCGGAAGAATACACCGGTTCGATCATTGGTGACCTGACATCGCGTCGCGGGCAGGTGACCGGGCAGGACCAGCGCGGCAATGCAATCGCAATCGATGCATTCGTTCCGCTGGCCAACATGTTCGGCTACATCAACAACCTGCGCTCGATGTCATCGGGACGTGCGAACTTCACCATGCAGTTCGACCATTACGAACCCGTTCCGCAGAATGTCTCGGACGAGATCCAGAAGAAATACGCCTGATCGGTGTGGCGGGGCCAGATCCCGCCCTACCACCACGCAGTAGGGTGGCTCGCGCCACCGCACCCAACAAGATTAAGGAGAAGCCAAAATGGCAAAGCAAAAGTTTGAACGCAATAAACCGCATGTGAACATCGGCACGATTGGCCATGTTGACCACGGCAAGACGACGCTGACGGCTGCGATCACCAAGTATTTCGGTGACTTCCGCGCCTATGACCAGATTGATGGTGCGCCTGAAGAGAAAGCCCGCGGGATCACGATTTCGACCGCGCATGTCGAATATGAAACCGATGCGCGCCACTATGCGCATGTCGATTGCCCCGGCCACGCTGACTATGTGAAAAACATGATCACGGGTGCGGCGCAGATGGACGGTGCTATTTTGGTTGTGAACGCAGCTGACGGCCCCATGCCGCAAACGCGCGAGCACATTCTGCTGGGCCGTCAGGTTGGCATTCCGTTCATGGTTGTCTACATGAACAAGGTCGATCAGGTCGATGACGAGGAATTGCTGGAACTGGTCGAGATGGAGATCCGCGAACTGCTGACCTCTTACGACTATCCGGGCGACGATATCCCCATCATCAAAGGCTCTGCTCTGGCTGCGATGGAAGGCCGTGATCCTGAAATCGGCGAGAATTCGATCCGTGCGCTGCTGGCCGCGGTTGACGAATACATCCCCACCCCCGAGCGTGCGGTTGACCAGCCCTTCCTGATGCCGATCGAGGATGTGTTCTCGATTTCCGGTCGTGGCACGGTTGTGACCGGCCGTGTGGAACGTGGTGTGATCAATGTTGGCGATTCGATTGAAATCGTTGGTATCCGCGACACCAAAACCACGACCTGCACAGGCGTGGAAATGTTCCGCAAGCTGCTGGATCGCGGGGAAGCGGGCGACAATATCGGCGCGCTGCTGCGTGGGATTGGCCGCGAAGACGTGGAGCGTGGTCAGGTTCTGTGCAAACCGAAATCGGTTCAGCCACACACCAAGTTCGAAGCCGAAGCCTATATCCTGACCAAGGAAGAAGGCGGTCGTCACACGCCGTTCTTTGCGAACTACCGTCCGCAATTCTACTTCCGCACCACGGATGTGACCGGCATGGTCCAACTGCCTGAAGGCACGGAAATGGTGATGCCGGGCGACAACCTGAAATTCACGGTTGAACTGATCGCGCCCATCGCCATGGAAGAGAAACTGCGCTTCGCCATCCGTGAAGGCGGCCGCACCGTCGGCGCCGGCGTCGTTGCAAAAATCATCGAGTAATCGAAACGCAGGCAGGGTGCGCGGATAGCCGCGCCCCTCCCAGCCGAGGACAAGACAATGCAAGGTCAGAATATCCGCATCCGGCTTAAGGCATTCGATTACCGTGTACTGGACGCCAGCACACAGGAAATCGTCAACACTGCCAAGCGCACGGGCGCACAGGTTCGCGGTCCGATTCCGCTGCCAAACAAGATTGAAAAGTTTACGGTTCTTCGTGGTCCGCATATCGACAAGAAGTCGCGCGACCAGTGGGAGATCCGCACTCATAAACGTTTGCTCGACATCGTCGATCCGACCCCGCAGACCGTTGACGCGCTGATGAAGCTCGATCTCGCTGCAGGTGTCGATGTCGAGATCAAAGTGTAAGGAGCCAGGACAATGCGCTCTGGAGTTATCGCAAAGAAGCTGGGGATGACCCGGTTGTTTATGGAGGACGGGCGGCAAATTCCCGTGACTGTTCTTCAGCTCGACGGTTTGCAGGTTGTGTCACAACGCACTGCTGACAAGGATGGCTACACTGCTGTTCAGCTTGGTGCTGGCGCGGCGAAAGCCAAGCGTGTTTCCGCGCCGATGCGCGGGCATTACGCCAAAGCCAATGTTGCGCCCAAGCGCAAACTGGCCGAGTTCCGTGTCAGTCCCGAGAACTTGATCGAAATCGGTGAGGAAATCACCGCCGATCATTATTTCGAGGGTCAGTTTGTTGACATCGCGGGCACATCGATTGGTAAGGGCTTTGCTGGTGCGATGAAGCGTCACAACTTTGGCGGTCTGCGGGCCAGCCACGGTGTGTCGATCAGCCACCGTTCGCACGGGTCTACCGGTCAGTGTCAGGACCCTGGCAAGGTGTTCAAAGGCAAGAAAATGGCCGGTCACATGGGTGCTGCGCGGATCACCACGCAGAACCTTCAGGTCGTCAAGACCGACAGTGACCGTGGCCTGATCATGGTCAAGGGCGCTGTTCCGGGGTCAAAAGGCGGATGGGTTACAATCAAGGATGCGGTCAAGAAGCCCTTCCCTGAAAACGCAATTCTGCCTGCCGCGCTGAAATCAGCTGCTGATGCTGCCCGCAAGGCCGCAGAAGAAGCGGCCGCCGCCGCCGCCGCCGAGGAAGAAGCTGCACGCAAGGCCGCGATGGAAGCCGAAGCCGCAGAGCAGGAAGCTGCTCTGGAACAGGCTGAAGCTTCGATTGACGCCGATAAGAAGGAAGGCGAGTGAGATGAAACTCGACGTTGTCAATCTGCAGGCAGGAACTGCCGGTGAGGTTGAGCTCAATGAGGCCATTTTTGGCCTTGAGCCACGCGCCGACATCCTGCACCGTGTGGTGCGCTGGCAGCGGGCGAAGGCCCAGGCCGGCACCCATAAGGTGAAGACCCGTTCGGAAACCAGCTACTCCACCAAGAAGATCTATCGCCAGAAGGGCACCGGCGGCGCACGCCACGGTGACCGGAACGCGCCGATCTTCCGCAAAGGTGGTGTATACAAGGGCCCGACCCCGCGCAGCCATGCATTTGATCTGCCGAAGAAAATTCGTGCACTTGGCCTGAAGCTTGCATTGTCGGCGAAAGCCGGCAGCGGCAAGCTGGTGGTTCTGGACACGACCGAGATGGCAGAAGCAAAAACTGCCATTCTGGCCAAGGCGATCAAGGATATGGGCTGGAAGAAAGCCCTTGTCATTGACGGGACAGAGGTGAACGAGAATTTTGCCCGCGCCGCCCGTAACCTTGATGGTGTTGATGTGCTGCCGTCGATCGGGGCGAATGTCTATGACATTCTGCGCCGTGACACGCTGGTGATCACCCGTGCGGGCCTGGAAGCACTGGAGGCTCGACTGGCATGAGTGTGAAAGCAACCCAATACGATGTGATCCGCAAGCCGGTTATCACTGAAAAAGCGACCATGGCATCGGAAGCCAATGCCGTGGTGTTCGAAGTGGCGATTGATGCCAGCAAACCCCAGATCAAGGACGCTGTCGAAGCGATCTTTGGTGTGAAGGTCAAGGCGGTCAACACCACGATTACCAAAGGCAAGACCAAGCGCTTCCGCGGCATCGCGGGTCGGCGCAAGGACGTAAAGAAAGCATATGTTACCCTCGAAGAGGGAAATGCTATCGACGTCTCGACCGGCCTTTGATAAGAGACTGAACGACTCAGCGGCCCCGACGCATTCGGGGCCGTTGGTTATTTGGCGCAAACCATGCGCCGGAGTTACTGAAACCGGACCTTTTTGGTCCAGAGCTGACGGAAGACAGAAAGCATGGCACTCAAGTCGTATAAGCCGACGACGCCGGGCCAGCGTGGGCTGGTTCTGATCGACCGTTCGGAGCTTTGGAAAGGTCGCCCCGTCAAATCCCTTACACAGGGTTTGACGAAGTCGGGCGGGCGGAACAACACCGGACGGATCACTGCACGCCGCATTGGCGGTGGCGCAAAGCGTCTTTATCGTATCGTGGATTTCAAGCGCAACAAGCTTGACGTTCCGGCTGTTGTGGAACGGATCGAATACGACCCGAACCGCACCGCGTTCATTGCATTGGTCAAATATACCGATGGCGAGCAGGCCTATATCCTGGCGCCGCAGCGTCTGGCCGTTGGTGACAAGGTTATCGCTTCTGCGAAAGCCGACATCAAGCCCGGCAATGCGATGCCGTTTTCAGGCATGCCCATCGGCACAATCGTGCACAACATCGAAATGAAGCCCGGCAAGGGTGGCCAGATCGCGCGTGCTGCTGGCACCTATGCCCAGTTTGTGGGCCGTGACGGTGGCTATGCACAGATTCGCCTGTCATCGGGTGAGCTGCGTCTGGTGCGTCAGGAATGCTTTGCCACGGTTGGTGCCGTGTCGAACCCTGACAATTCGAACCAGAATTTCGGCAAGGCCGGTCGTACGCGCCATCAGGGCAAACGCCCGTCGGTGCGTGGTGTTGCCATGAACCCGATCGATCACCCCCATGGTGGTGGTGAGGGTCGGACCTCGGGTGGCCGTACGCCGGTTACGCCCTGGGGCAAAGACACCAAGGGTCGCAAGACGCGCTCCAACAAGCAGACCGACCAGTATATTCTGCGGTCACGTCACGCGAAGAAGAAGGGTCGCTAATCCATGGCACGTTCAGTTTGGAAGGGCCCTTTCGTTGACGCTTACGTCTTGAAAAAGGCGGAGAAGTCACGCGAGTCGGGTCGTAATGAAGTTATCAAAATCTGGTCCCGCCGTTCCACCATTCTGCCCCAGTTCGTGGGTCTGACATTTGGTGTCTACAACGGCAAGAAGCACATTCCCGTGAATGTGACCGAGGACATGATTGGCCAGAAATTCGGTGAGTATTCACCGACCCGTACCTATTACGGGCATGCGGCCGACAAAAAAGCGAAACGGAAATAAGCCATGGGTAAAGAGAAGAATCCGCGCCGCGTGGCCGAAAACGAGGCCATGGCCAAGTCGCGCATGCTGCGTACCTCGCCTCAGAAGCTGAACCTTGTTGCGGCCATGATCCGCGGCAAGAAAGTAGACAAGGCGCTTAGCGATCTGACCTTCTCCAAGAAGCGTATTGCTGGCGACGTCAAGAAATGTCTGCAATCGGCGATTGCCAATGCTGAAAACAACCACGGTCTGGATGTTGACGGGCTGGTTGTTGCAGAAGCATGGGTTGGCAAGAACCTTGTGATGAAACGCGGTCGTCCGCGCGCACGGGGCCGCTTTGGCAAGATCATGAAGCCGTTTTCAGAGCTGACCATCACGGTTCGCCAGGTCGAGGAGCAAGCATAATGGGTCAGAAGGTTAATCCGATCGGTATGCGCCTTCAGGTGAACCGCACCTGGGACAGCCGTTGGTTCGCTGAAAGCAAGGATTACGGCGATCTGTTGCTGGAGGATCTGAAGATCCGCGATTTCATCCATGATGAATGCAAGGCCGCAGGCATCAGCCGTGTGATCATCGAGCGTCCGCACAAGAAGTGCCGCGTGACAATTCACACAGCACGTCCCGGCGTCATCATCGGCAAAAAAGGCGCCGATATTGAAACGCTGCGCAAGAAGCTGGCCAATCTGACATCGTCAGACCTGCATCTGAACATTGTTGAGATTCGCAAGCCGGAACTGGACGCGCAACTGGTGGCAGAAAGCATTTGCCAGCAGCTGGAGCGTCGCGTCAGCTTCCGCCGTGCTATGAAACGGTCTGTGCAGAACGCCATGCGTATGGGTGTACTGGGTATCCGTGTGAACCTTGCCGGTCGTCTGGGCGGTGCAGAAATCGCGCGGACCGAATGGTATCGTGAAGGTCGCGTTCCGCTGCACACACTGCGCGCGGATATCGATCACGCACATTCCGAGGCGCACACAGCCTATGGCATCATCGGTGTGAAGGTCTGGATCTTCAAGGGCGAGATCATGGAACATGATCCGCAGGCCCGTGACCGCCGGCATCAGGAACTTCAGGACAGCGGCGGCGCACAGCGCCCGCGTCGCTGATCCGACTGAAGGAGAGACACCATGTTGCAACCAAAACGGACCAAGTTCCGCAAACAGCACAAGGGCCGCATCAAAGGCGACGCAAAGGGCGGGTTTGACCTGAACTTTGGTAGCTATGGCCTGAAAGCTGTCGAGCCCGAGCGTATTACGGCACGCCAGATCGAAGCTGCACGTCGCGCCATGACGCGCCACATGAAACGCCAGGGCCGTGTCTGGATCCGCATCTTTCCGGATGTTCCGGTCACGTCCAAACCCACCGAAGTTCGTATGGGTAAGGGTAAAGGCTCTGTTGATTTCTGGGCAGCCAAGGTCAAACCCGGCCGTGTGATGTTCGAGATTGACGGCGTCAATGATGCAATCGCCCGCGAGGCATTGCGTCTGGCAGCGATGAAACTGCCGATCAAGACGCGCGTTGTCGTTCGCGAAGATTGGTAAGAAGGGGGGCGCCCGCCGGGTCGCCACCTGAACACAACGGGAATGCCCCGGCCTAAGGTTGGCCGGGGCGTTTTCTTTCGGGCAAAAGCCTTGCCAAAGCCCGCCAAGACGCCTATACGGCACGCTCATCCACCTCCGCCGGGAATCAGGGTGACCCTGTCACAGGGGGCTCTCCGGTGATTGTTGACTGAAGGAAATGGCCATGAAAGCCGAAGATTTACGTTCCAAGACGCCGGACCAGCTGCGCGACGAATTGGTATCGTTGAAGAAAGAAGCGTTTAACCTGCGCTTCCAGAAAGCAACGAACCAGTTGGACAACACTGCACGGGTCCGCAAAATCCGTCGTGACGCTGCACGCGTTTCGACCATTCTCAACGAAAAAGCCCGCGAAGCGGCGGCGAATTAAGGAGCTGGCACATGCCCAAACGCATACTGCAAGGCAAAGTGACGAGCGACAAGAACGACCAGACCGTAACGGTTCTGGTAGAGCGCCGCTTCACGCACCCTGTCATGAAGAAAACGGTTCGTAGCACGAAGAAATATCGCGCCCATGATCCGCTTAACCAATTCAAGGTCGGTGATTCAGTTCGCATCAGCGAATGCGCACCTATCTCGAAAACCAAGCGCTGGGAGGTTGTGACTGAAGCTTCGGCTTAAGTCCCACCTTCCCAGACTTATCGAAACCCTGGGTTGAATACCCAAAGGTCGGGAGAAACCAAATGATCCAGATGCAGACCAATCTGGATGTCGCTGACAACTCCGGCGCACGCCGGGTGCAGTGCATCAAGGTTCTGGGTGGTTCCAAGCGACGCTATGCGTCGGTGGGCGACATCATCGTGGTGTCGGTCAAGGAAGCCATCCCGCGGGGCCGCGTTAAGAAAGGCGATGTGCGTAAAGCTGTCGTCGTGCGCACCGCAAAAGAAGTCCGTCGCGAAGACGGCACCGCAATCCGCTTTGACCGCAACGCTGCGGTTATCCTGAGCAATACCAACGAACCCGTCGGCACCCGTATTTTCGGGCCAGTGGTGCGTGAATTGCGCGCGAAGAACTTCATGAAGATCATCTCGCTCGCGCCGGAGGTGTTGTGATGGCTGCGAAACTGAAAAAAGGTGACAAGGTCGTCATCCTGACTGGCAAGGACAAAGGCAAGACCGGCGAAATCAGCCGTATCATGCCCAAGGACGAAAAAGCCGTCATCGAAGGCCTGAACATTTCCATCCGTCACACCAAGCAAGGCCAGGACAGCCAGGGCGGGCGCTTGCCACAGGCAATGCCGATCCACCTGTCCAATCTTGCGCTGGTCGACGGCAATGGCAAGGCAACGCGCGTTGGCTTCCGTGTCGAGGACGACAAGAAAGTTCGTTTCGCCAAAACAACAGGGGAGGCGATCTGATGCTTGATCAAGCCAATTACACCCCCCGCCTGAAAGGGGTCTACAAAGACCAGGTTCGTGCGGTTCTGAAAGAAGAGTTCGGCTACAAGAACGACATGCAGATCCCCAAGCTCGACAAGATCGTGCTGAACATGGGCATCGGCGAAGCCGTTAAGGACAGCAAGAAAATCAAATCCGCTCAGGCAGATCTGACTGCGATTGCTGGCCAGAAAGCCGTTATCACCAAGGCGCGCAATTCTATCGCGGGTTTCCGCGTTCGTGAAGAAATGCCGCTGGGCGTGAAGGTCACCCTGCGCGGTGAGCGCATGTATGAATTCCTTGACCGCCTGATCACCATCGCCCTGCCGCGCGTGCGCGACTTCCGCGGTGTCAAAGGCACGTCGTTTGACGGTCGTGGTAACTATGCCATGGGTATCAAGGAACATATCGTATTCCCCGAAATTAACTTCGATCAGATCGACGAAGTCTGGGGCATGGATGTGATCATCTGCACCACCGCGAAAACCGACGCGGAAGCAAAGGCGCTGTTGAAAGCTTTCAACATGCCCTTCAATAGCTGACGCGAGAGGGAGAGAACCAATGGCTAAAAAAGCAATGGTCGAGCGCGAGAGAAAGCGTCAGCGTCTGGTGGCAAAATATGCAACCAAACGCGCAGAGCTGAAAGCAATCGCCGCCGACGCCGAACGCCCGATGGAAGAGCGCTTCAAGGCAAACCTGAAACTGGCAAAACTGCCGCGCAACTCCTCCGAGACGCGCTTGCACAACCGCTGCCAGCTGACAGGTCGTCCGAAGGCTTACTATCGTAAATTGAAACTGTCGCGGATCGCGCTTCGTGATCTGGCCTCCAAGGGTCAGATTCCGGGCATGGTCAAGTCGAGCTGGTAAGGAGATCGCAAGATGTCGATGAACGATCCTCTCGGCGATATGCTGACACGCATCCGCAACGCGCAGATGCGTGGCAAATCAACCGTCCGCACCCCCGCATCGAAGCTTCGTGCATGGGTTCTGGATGTGCTGAAAGATGAAGGCTACATCCGTGGCTATGAAAATGTGACGGCTGCGACCGGACATGCAGAATTGGAAATTTCGCTGAAATATGCGGATGGCCAGCCTGTTATCCGCGAGTTGAAGCGCATTTCCACGCCCGGTCGCCGCGTCTATTCCGGTGTGCAGAACATCCCGCAAGTCCGTAACGGTCTGGGTGTTTCTGTCGTCTCGACGCCCAAAGGTGTCATGTCCGATGCAGCAGCACGGGCCGCCAATGTTGGTGGCGAAGTGCTCTGCCGCGTGTTCTAAGGAGGGCTGAAATGTCTCGTATTGGCAAAAAGCCTGTTGAACTGCCTTCGGGTGTGTCCGCGCAGGTGTCTGGCCAGACTATCGAAGTCAAAGGGCCGAAAGGCACCCGCAGCTTCACGGCCGGTGACGATGTGGATATCATCATTGATGGCAACGTTGTCACGATCAAGCCTCGCGGCCTGTCCAAGCGCGCGCGCCAGCAATGGGGTATGACCCGTTCGATGGTTGCAAACCTGGCCGAAGGCGTGACCGGTGGTTTCAAGAAGGAACTGGAACTGGTCGGCGTTGGGTACCGTGCAGCGATGCAAGGTAAGGACCTGAAACTTTCGCTTGGCTACAGCCATGAAGTGATCTTCGAGGTGCCTGCCGGTGTGACAGTATCCACACCCAAGCAAACCGAAGTCGTGGTTGAAGGTATTGATCAGCAACTGGTCGGTGAAACCGCAGCAAATATCCGCAAGTGGCGTCGTCCCGAACCCTATAAGGGTAAAGGTATCCGCTACAAGGATGAGTATATCTTCCGTAAGGAAGGCAAGAAGAAGTAAGGGCGCGAAAGATGGCGAACACTAAGCTAAAGCTGTTCCAAAAACGCCGCCTGCGCGTTCGGAACAAGTTAAAAAAACTGGCCAACGGGCGTCCGCGCCTGACTGTGCACCGTTCAAACAAGAACATCAGCGTTCAGCTGATCGACGATGTGAATGGTGTTACACTGGCTTCGGCCTCGACACTGGAAAAAGATTTCGGCGTCGTGGGTGTCAACAACAAGGACGCTGCTGCCAAGGTTGGTATCGCGATTGCCGAACGTGCGAAAGCCGCCGGCATCGAGGAATGCTATTTCGACCGCGGTGGGTTCATCTTTCACGGGAAGGTAAAGGCTTTGGCCGATGCTGCCCGTGAAGGCGGCCTGAAGTTCTGAGGAGACGATTATGGCAGAAAGAGATAACCGCCGGGACCGCCGCGAACGCGATGAAAACCCGGAATTCGCCGATCGTCTGGTTGCGATCAACCGCGTCTCGAAAACCGTGAAAGGTGGTAAACGCTTCGGCTTTGCCGCACTCGTGGTGGTCGGTGACCAGCGTGGCCGCGTAGGCTTCGGCAAAGGCAAGGCCAAAGAGGTGCCCGAAGCAATTCGCAAGGCCACCGAACAGGCCAAGCGTCAGATGATCCGCGTGCCGTTGCGCGATGGTCGCACCCTGCATCACGACATCGAAGGTCGTCATGGCGCAGGCAAGGTGATCATGCGTCAGGCCGTACCGGGGACCGGCATCATTGCCGGTGGTCCGATGCGCGCTGTGTTCGAGATGCTGGGCCTACAGGATGTTGTGGCAAAGTCGCAAGGCAGCCAGAACCCCTATAACATGGTTCGGGCCACATTTGACGCGCTGCGCAATTCCGCAAGCCCGCGTCAGGTGGCACAGCGTCGCGGCAAGAAAGTGGCCGAGATCCTGCGCAAGCCCGAAGCTGAAACCGCAGACGCGTAAGGGGAGCATCGGATATGCCAAAAACCATCGTGGTCAAACAGATCGGGTCCCCGATCCGCCGTCCCGCCATTCAGCGTGCAACCCTGAAAGGGTTGGGCCTGAACAAGATGCACCGTGTGCGCGAACTTGAAGACACCCCATCCGTGCGCGGTATGGTTGCCAAGGTTTCGCATATGGTGGAAATTATCGAAGAGCGCGAATAAAGGCGGTCACGCCCGGACGTAGAATAAAAGCCGCCCCGCAGTTATTTGCGGGGCGGCTTTATTTTTGGCGATATTGTTTTGCGTGGATCAATCGCGGGCCGGTGGCCATGCGCGTTCGCTGTCGGCGGCAATCCATGCCTGCACCCAAGCGGGCAGGGCAGGGCTGTCCGTTTCGGGGCTTAGTTCCTGCACGACCTGCGCTGGCGGGATTATCCCTTTGGGGCTGGTAAATGCCGAACGGATCAGGATGTGGTTCGCGCAAACGCTGCCCTTCCACATGCTTTGCTCGACATAGATAAACCTGTCATCCCAGCCAACGCAGCGGCTGCGCAATTCAAAACGTTCAAACGCGCGTATGCGTTGGCGATACCGTGTGCTGTTGCCCGCAACAGTTATGCCCCATCGGTTGCGGCGCAGCACGCCTGTAAGCCCTGTGCGCATTGCCATCGGGATACGCCCCAGATCATATAATGTCAGGGTGCGGCCATTGTTCAATTCAATCCACGGGTCCAGATCCCACGGCCAGCAACGATGATAGGACACATGTGTTTCCAGCAAGCCCAGTTTCGGGGCATTGCGGTATTTCAGGGCTTCTTTGGCAAAACGCACGAAGGGATACATATCTGGCGCTCCTTTTGGGTTCAGACCTGACGGGCGAAGGGGGCAGGGTCAAGTCGCGCCGTGGCGTCAGATCGTGTTCAAATGGTTAATGATGGCGTCACCGAAGCGCTCGGCTCGCGCATCATCCATGCCCTTTATGCGCAATAACCCGGCCTGCGTCTGGGGCTTGTATTCCGCGATCGCGCGCAATGTCGCGGGGCTAAGTGTCAGTAGCTTTTGCGTGCCGTCCGCGCCGCGTTCCAGGTCGCGGGCCAGTTTGTGCAGATCATCATAGATCGCGCCTGCATCGCGCCCCGCTAGTTTGCGCCGCGTCGGGTGTTGCGGGTCGGGGGCGCTGCCGGTGATAACCTCCAGAAAGGCCGCGCCATAGCGTTCCAGTTTGGTTGCGCCCACGCCGGTAATCTGCGCCACCGCATCCATTGTGTCGGGGCGGCGTTCCGCCATTTCGATCAGGGTGCGGTCGGTAAAGATGACATAGGCGGGCACGCGCGCGGCTTCCGCCAGACTGCGGCGCTTGGCCTTCAGTGCGGACAACAGGGGCGCGTCTTCTTCAGATACAAGCATGCGCGGCGCAGGCCCGTCGCGTGCGGTGCTGATGCTGTCTTCGCGCAGGTGTATGTCGGATTCGCCGCGCAAAATGGGGCGCGCGGCATCGGTCATGCGCAGCGCGCCGTGGCGTTCAGGGTCCGGTCGCACCAGATCGCGCCCCATCATCTGGCGGAACACCGCCTGCCATTTCGCGCGGCTCAGGTCTTTGCCGACCGCGAAGGTGGGCAGTTGGTCATGCCCGCGATCACGCACTTTCGGCGTGGCCGTGCCTGTCAGAATATCGACAAGATGCCCCACGCCAAAACTCTCTCCCGTGCGCAAAATGGCAGACAGGGCTTTACGCACCGGCGTTGTTGCGTCGAACAGTTTTGCAGGCGACGTGCACAGGTCGCAATTGCCACAAGGCGCGGATGTCTCGCCGAAATACGACAGCAGCATCTGGCGGCGGCACTGCGTTGCCTCGGCCAGACCCAGCAGGGCGTTCAGGCGCGCATGATCCGCAGATTTACGCTCAAAGGGCGCGGGGCTTTCATCGATCTGCGCGCGGCGCAGTCGAATATCATCCTGCCCGAACAAGGTCATGGTGTCGGCGGGTGCCCCGTCGCGCCCCGCGCGGCCAATTTCCTGATAATAGGATTCAATGGATTTGGGCAAATCCGCATGCGCCACCCACCGGATATCGGGCTTGTCCACGCCCATACCAAAGGCGATGGTGGCAACAACAATCAGGTCATCATCGCGCTGAAACAATTCTTCGACCATTCGGCGGGTATGCGCGTCCATCCCGCCATGATAGGCGCGCGCATTGTGCCCCGCATCGGTCAGCGCCTTCGCGATGGATTCGGTGCGCGCGCGGGTTGCACAATACACAATGCCCGACTGGCCCTTGCGCGCCTGCGCATAGCTCAGGATCTGGTCGCGTGGCCGGTTCTTGACCATGAAGCGCAGGTGAATATTGGGCCGGTCGAACCCGCGCAAGAAAATCTTGGGCATCCCTGTGCCGAACAGGCGTTTGATAATCTCGGTGCGGGTTTCGGCATCGGCGGTGGCGGTGAATGCGGCAAGCGGCACATCAAGCGTGCGGCGCAATTCGCCGATCCGCAGGTAATCAGGCCGGAAATCGTGGCCCCACTGGCTGACGCAATGCGCTTCATCCACGGCAATCAGGCTGCATCCGGCCCGGCGCAGCATGTCGATTGTGCCGGTGGACGCCAGACGTTCAGGCGCGATATACAGCAATTTCAGCGCACCATTGGCCAAGGCAGAATAGACCGCGTCCGTTTCGGCGTCGGTGTTGCCGGATGTCAGCGCACCGGCAGACACGCCCACTTCCTGCAACCCGCGCACCTGATCGCGCATCAGGGCAATCAATGGTGAAATGACCAGCGTCAGCCCGTCACGGCACAGCGCCGGCAGTTGATAGCACAATGATTTGCCGCCGCCTGTGGGCATGATGGCCAGCGTATCCTGACCCTGACGCACCGCATCGACGATTTCTGCCTGACCGGGGCGAAACTCCGCAAAGCCGAAAACGCGCGCCAGCAGGGTGTCTGGTGTGTCGCTGATATCTGTCTGCATGTGTGTCAGACGAACATGCCCACATTGTTGATCAAGATAATGCGCAACCCGTAGATGATAAGCAATGCAACCAGCGGCGCCAGATCAATGCCACCCATGTCGGGCAAGAACTGGCGAATGCGCGTATAGGCGGGTTCCAAAAGCCGGTTAAGCCCGTCCCAGATAGAGCCGACGATAGGTGAATTCAGGCTAAGAACCTGAAAATTGATCAGCCAGCTCAGGATGATATGCGCAAGGATCATGAATTGCGCCACATTCAGAACAAGCAGGATAATCTGGATCAGGGACAGCATGTTTTGCCTCTAGCGTTGATTTACGGGGAAACTAGGGGTTGGGGGCGGGAAGGGCAACCATTTAAGGCAATGCTGGCTGGACAATTCCGCGCCATTGGCTAGGTAGTTCGACGAAGTTTGCTTATAGGGGTTTTCATGCTCGTTGTTTTGTCGCCTGCAAAAAAGCTGGATTGGTCCGTAGATGGCGAACAGCGCAGATTAAGCCAGCCCCATTTTCAGGGAAATGCCGCCGAACTGGTGCAGCTTGCGCGCGGTGTGGGGGCGGACGGGCTGAAAAAGCTGATGCATATCAGCGACAAACTGGCCGCGCTGAATCTGGAACGGTTCGATGCGTTTGCGCCAGACCCCGAACCTCAGATGACGCGCGCGGCGATCTACGGCTTCGCGGGTGATACCTATACCGGGCTTGATGCGCGCTCGCTCGACCGTGACGCGCTGGACTGGGCCGATGGCCATTTGCGAATATTGTCCGGCCTCTATGGTGTGCTGCGCCCGTTTGATGCCTTGCAGCCCTACAGGCTGGAAATGGGCAGCCGCCTTGCAGGACCGCATGGCAAAAACCTGTATGAATACTGGGGCGACAGAATATCGCGCGCGCTGAACGACGCGGCGGATGCCGTGGGCGCGCAGATGCTGGTGAATTGCGCATCGCAGGAATATTTCGGCGCTGTCGATGCGGCGTCGTTGAACCTGCGTGTGATTACCCCTGTGTTCATGGAATCCCGCGACGGGGCCGCGCCCAAGGTTGTCAGTTTCTATGCGAAAAAGGCGCGCGGTGCGATGGCGCGCTTTATCGTGGAACACCGGCTGCGCGACCCCGATGCCTTGCTGGATTTCAACACAGCAGGCTATGAATTCGACCCCGAGATGTCGGAACAGGGCAGACCTGTATTCGTGCGCGCCATCTGATTTTTGCTACGGTGCAGGGCTGTGGCGGGATATGGCGTCCAGCAGATCCGCCTTGCGCAAGGGTTTTGTCAGCGTGCCGTTCATCCCCGCTGACAGCATTTTCTCTGTCTCCTCTTTCAGGGCATGTGCTGTCACCGCGATAATTGGAACGGACCTGCCATTGGCATGCGCGCGGATATGGCGGGTGGCTTCACGGCCATCCATTTCGGGCATGGAAATATCCATGAAGATTATATCTGGCCGCAATTCGGTGAATTTCTCCACGGCTTCGCGCCCGTTCACGGCGAAATGCAGGTCCAGATCAAGCCCCTGAACCATCTTGGAAAATACCAGACGGTTTGTTGCATTATCTTCAGCATACAGAACTGTCAGCAGCTTTTGATCGGGGGCAGGATTGCGGGGCGCCAGCGGCACTGCGAGTGTGGGTTGCGCGTGGGTTGCGGGCTGTTCCGGTGTCAGGGTCGCGCAGATGGATACGGCGACATCGCGCCACAGCAACGGCTTTGGCAAGGCATGCCGCACACCGCCCGCGCCCGCGGGGATCGCGTGGTCCGCCATGGCCGAGCACATCATGATCGCCGGACATCCGGGCGCTTGTTGTTCAATCATGCCCGCGATTTGCGCTGCATCATCCGATGTCAGGTCCTGATCAATCAGCACCAGATCAATCTTGTGTTGTCCAAGCAGGCGCAGGGCAGGCGCGGCCTGTGTTGCCGTCAGGGTTTTGACGCGGGCCGACTGGAAATGACGTTCCAGAATGCTACGGCTGATCAAATGATCGCTGACAAGCAAGACCTGATGCAGCGCGGAGGGCAGCGGTGGCGGAAAGCTGTGGCCCGCATCCGCAGCAAGGTCCAGATGCAGCGAGCACCCGAAACAAGACCCGACCCCCAACTCGGATTCCAGCCAGATACTGCCCCCCATCAATTCGATGATGCGCTTTGAGATCGCAAGCCCAAGGCCGGTTCCTTCAAACCGCCGGTTGGTTGCATCTTCAACTTGCTGAAATTCCGAGAAGACATGTTCAAGATGTTCGGCGGCAATACCTATGCCGGTATCTTCGATTGTGATGTGAACCAGCTGGGCTTGTTCGGATTTGTGCACACCGACCGCGCGGACAAGGACATAGCCGGTTTCGGTAAATTTGACTGCATTGCCAATCAGGTTGGTCAGAACCTGCCGCACACGACCGGGATCGGCCTTGAAATGCCGCGGCAGGAAAATGTCGTAATCCAGTATCAATTCGATAGATTTGCCGCGCGCCGCAGGGGCCAGCAACGTCAGCACTTCGTGGATAATTTTTTCCAGATCAAAGTCTTCCGGATACAGGTCCATCTTGCCCGCATCCATCTTGGAGAAATCCAGAATGTCGTTGATGATGGTAACCAGCGCCTGCCCGCTGTTGCGGATGGTTTCGGCATAGATGCGTTGTTCATTGTTCAGGTTCGTTTCGGCCAGCAGATCGGCCATGCCGACAACCCCGTTCATGGGCGTGCGGATTTCATGGCTCATATTTGCCAGAAATACCGATTTGGCCTGCACTGCGGCCTCTGCCTGGGTTTGCGCGTCAATCAACTGGGCCTGATACCGCAAGCTGCGTGTAATGTTGCGCACAAGGCTGACATAGTCGCCATTGGGAACGCGTCTGTCCATCAGGCGGACACTGACCCCGTTGGTGAAATGCATTTCATGCGGTTTGATCTGCGCAAGCGCCCAGCGTGCCAGCATGGACTGGACCCAATCCCCCGGTTCGGTGCCGTGCAGGTCTACAAGCCCTTCATAGGCGCAGATTTCAAGAATGCGGTTATACCCGATCCCTTTGGTAACTTCGGAAAACCCGTCAAAGATGCTCAGATAAGCCTGATTGGCCAGAACCAGCTTCTGGGCGCTGTCAAAAACGGCAAATCCGTCAGTGATCGTTTCAATCGCTTCTCGCAGCCGGATATCTGCCAGATCGGCAACGCAATGGGCCTGCCGCAATTCCTGTGCGGTTTGGGTATTTACCCCTTCGAGTTCTTGCGCAATGCTGCGCATATCTTGCAATTCGGCGCGTTGTTCGATGATCTGGTCGGACAGGCTGAAGGCATGCGCTTTCAACCGTTGATTGGCGGCTGTCAGTTCCATTCGCGCATGTTCCAGCAAACGCTCCGCGCGCAAACGCGCCCGGCGTTCGCACATGACCTGATCTGCAAAGCGAGTCGACATCCTACTGATACGCACCAACCTGACGAGAGTTGAGACACACTATCAAGATCACCTGTGAACATGGACTTAACGATATGTGCATCCGCACCATGCGGCCCCTGCTGCCAAGGCTGGACATGTGTGGAAAATTGCCTGAAACAGATGCGGCCCTTTGTGAAAGCCCCCGATGACCGACCCGCTTGTTGCCCTGCGCCATGATCTGCACCGTCATCCTGACCTGTCCGGGGATGAAGGGGCGACCGCGCGCCGAATCACGGCGTTTCTGTCGCAAAGCCCCCCTGACCAGATTGTGTGTGGTCTGGGCGGGCATGGTGTGGCCGCAATCTATCAGTCCGCGCAAGCGGGGCCGACGATCATGGTGCGCGCCGAACTGGACGCCTTGCCAATACATGAACGCAGCACTGCGGCGCATCGATCAGGCAGGGATGGTGTGGCGCATTTATGCGGGCATGACGGGCATATGACAATTCTGGCGGGGCTGGGGCGCAGCCTGACCGACACGCCGCCGCGGGCGGGCCGCGTTATATTGCTGTTTCAACCCGCCGAAGAAACCGGCGCGGGCGCCCGCGCTGTGCTGGCCGACCCGCGCTTTGCGGCGCTGCGCCCTGACTGGGCATTTGCGCTGCATAATATGCCGGGGCTGGCGCTGGCGCATGTGGCCGTGGCGGCGGGGCCTGCGGCCTGCGCATCAGTGGGGCTGCGGGTGTGCCTGCACGGGCACGAGGCGCATGCGGCCCAGCCTGAAACCGGGCAATCCCCCGCACCGGTGCTGCAATCGCTGCTGGCATGGGTGCATCGTTTCCAGCAACCGCGCGCGGATCAGGACGGGCGGCTTGCAACCTTGTGTCATCTGAATATGGGCCAGCCCGCATTCGGGATAGCCCCCGCACAGGCAGAGGTCTGGATAACCCTGCGCGCTATCACCGACCCCGCACTGGCCATGTTCGAGCATGAATTGCGCAGCGTGGTGGAAACGCTGGGCCGTCAGCACGGGTTGGATGTGCAGATCAGCCGCCATGACCATTTCAACGCCAGCGTCAATGATCCCGGCGCCGCCGCCATTGTCGCGCGTGCCGCCGCCAGGTCGGGCCTGCCTGCGGGGGATTTTGCCCTGCCGATGCGCGCCTCGGAAGATTTTGGCGCGTTCAGCGGCGCATCGCGCACGGCGCTGTTTTTTCTGGGGGCGGGGCTGGGTGTGCCGAACCTGCATAACCCCGATTATGATTTTCCCGATGCATTGATTGCGCCTGCTGTGCGTTTGTTCCGTGCCATTCTGGACGAATGCCCGCAGGCGTAAGGCGACGTGTCAGCCCTTGGCGGCGTCATGTCAGAATAGACGCCCGAGGCTCGGGGTCTTGCCTGAAAGGGGGGGGGGTTGCGGGACGCTCACGGCCTGCCGATTTGGCCAGCGACACGCCAAGCTCTTGAAGTAAGGGGTATGCAGCCTGCATAAACTGCATGCCTTGAACGTCGGATCGGCAGTCCCCGGCCCACCAATAGCGCAGGCTATATTCATACCCAACCGTCCCTTCAGATCAGCGCAATCCAACCGGATATTTCAACCTGATCCGTTTATGCCTCTCGCGGTGCTGCCGCGCGGCGCAGCCTGTCATTGATGGCCAGCCCCAGCCCGCGTTCCGGCACAGGGGCCACGGCAATGGGGCGGCCTGTGGCATCGGCCATGTGCAGAATCGCGAACAGTTGCGCTGCGGCTTCGGCCAGATCACCCTTGGCGGACAGGTTGAAATCGGCGCCTGCGCAGTCCGGCCCGAAGCCTATCCAAACTTCAGTCCCCGCGGGGACAGCCGCGTTCAGGCGCACTGTTGCGCGCGGCGCATAATGCGATGCAAGCTGGCCGGGGGCCGTGATGGTGGCAGATTGTGTGGATGCAGGCGTATAGCCCAGCACATCGGCCATCATCTCGGGGCTGATACCACCTGCGCGCAGCACAACCGCGCGGCCCGTGTCATCTGTGCCGATGATGGTGGATTCCACACCAACCGGACAGGCCCCGCCATCCAGCACGGCGGCAATGCGCCCCGACAGGCCCGCCATAACATGGGCAGGCGTGGTCGGGCTGATCTGGCCGGACGGGTTGGCAGATGGTGCGGCAAGCGGCCCGCCGAATTCGGCCAGCAGCGCCTGTGCCGCGGGGTGTGCGGGCATACGCAGCGCGACTGTGCCCAAGCCTGCGGTCACCGCAGGGGCCAGCCCGTGTGCGGCGTGCAAGGGGGCCACCAGCGTCAGTGCACCGGGCCAGAAATGGCACGCGAGCGCGCGCGCGGTCGGGTCCAGTTGCGCCAGTTCCAGCGCCGCGTCCAGTCCTGCAACATGCACAATCAACGGGTTATGCGCGGGCCGCCCCTTGGCTGCGAAAATGGCGGCAATCGCTGCGGGGTTGCGCGCATCGCCCGCCAGCCCGTAGACTGTTTCCGTGGGCATCGCGACCAGTCCGCCACTGTGCAAAATGGTGCTGGCGCGGGAAATGCCCTTGGGCGTCGTATCCAGCTGTTCGGTCTGATCATGTTCGGGCAGCATGTTGTGACGTGGCGTCCTTGTTTGGGAATCTGCGCCTGCGGGCTAGAACAACGTTCATAGGGTGGGCGATGCATATTGCCAAGTGTCGCGGCACCCGCAAAACAGTATCTGCACCTTGTCAGGAGGCCCCATGCCCTACCGCGCCCCGCTTCAGGATTTCGGCTTTTTGCTGGATCATATCGTTGCCTTTGATCAGGTGCGCCAGACCGAACGGTTCGCCGAAGCCACACCAGACACGACCAACGCGATTCTGACCGAAGCGGCGCGCCTGTGCGAAGCGGTGCTGCAACCTTTGCAGCGCAATGGCGATCTGCACCCGGCACGGCTGGAAAACGGGGTTGTGCGCACAGCGCCCGGCTATGCAGACGGGTTCCGCGCCATCGCAGAAGGCGGTTGGCTGGGTATTGCCGCAGATCCCGAATACGGGGGCATGGGCCTGCCGCAGACATTGGCGGTGGTGCTGAATGACATGATGTCGTCGGCCTGTTTGTCGCTGGAATTGTGCCCGCTGATGTCGCAAGGCCAGATCGAGGCGCTGGAGCATCATGCCGATGACTGGATGAAGGCGCTGTATCTGCCGAAACTGATTTCCGGTGAATGGACCGGCACCATGAACCTGACCGAACCGCAGGCGGGCAGTGATGTGGGTGCGTTGCGCAGCAAGGCAGACCCGCAACCTGATGGCAGTTTCCGTATTTCAGGGCAGAAAATCTATATCAGCTGGGGTGATCATGACATGGCAGAAAATGTCTGCCATCTGGTTCTTGCCCGCCTGCCGGACGCGCCGCAGGGCACCAAGGGGATAAGTCTGTTCATGGTGCCGAAATTCATACCGGATGCAGACGGCAATCCTGGCGCGCAAAACAGCCTGCGTGTGGTGTCGCTGGAACACAAGATGGGCCTGCACGGATCGCCCACGGCGGTGATGGACTATGACAACGCCACCGGCTGGATGGTGGGCGCCCCGAACAAGGGGATGGCCGCAATGTTCACAATGATGAACAATGCGCGCGTTGGCGTTGGCGTTCAGGGGATCGGGGCCGCCGAAGGTGCATTCCAGCACGCGCTGGCTTATGCGCGCGACCGCAAACAGGGCCGAACGCCTACCAATGACACCGGCACCATCATCGAGCATGCCGATGTGCGCCGCATGCTGTCCATGATGAAGGCCGAGATTTTCGCCATCCGCGCCATTGCGCTGGCCAACAGCGTGGCCATCGATATGGCCCGCGCCACCGGGTCTGATGAATGGGCGGCGCGTGCGGCACTTCTGACCCCCATTACCAAGGCGCAGGGCACCGATACCGGCATCGAGGTTGCAAGCACCGGCATACAGGTTCATGGTGGCATGGGTTTCATTGAAGAAACCGGCGCGGCACAGTTTCTGCGCGATGTGCGGGTGACCGCGATCTATGAAGGAACGAACGGGATTCAGGCCATGGACCTTGTCGGTCGCAAGATGATGGATGGCGGCGAGGCGGCATTCCGGCTGTTGCAGGAAGTCGAGGATTTTGCCGAATCCGCGCGCGGCCCCTTTCCCGACATGGCGGAAGATGTCTGGCAAGCCGCCGAAACGCTGCGCGAAACCACCGAATGGCTGGTCGCGCAGAATATGACAGACCGTGCCGCAGGGGCGGTGCCCTATCTGCGTGCCTTCGCCCGTGTTCTGGGGGCGCATTACCACCTGAAGGCGGCCATTGAAGGCGACCGCGCGCGTCAGGCACTTGCGCGGGTGTTCATCACGCGCCTTCTGCCCGAACATGCGGGTTTGCTGGTGCAGGTGCGTGCGGGTGCGGACGCGCTTTATGCATTGTCCGATGATGAACTGGCGGCTTGATGGGCAATATCAGCAGATCAGGCTTGCGCTATCCGTTTCCCACACCACCCGCCGCGGGGCAGGTTGCCTGCACTGCTGATGGTGTCTTCTGGGTGCGGTTTGCGCTTCCGATGGCGCTGGACCATGTGAATACCTTTGTGCTGGATGACGGCGATGGCTGGACCGTGTTCGACACCGGCTTTGATGATGCGGCCACGCGCGCCGCTTGGGCAGAATTGCTGGCGGGGCCGTTGAAGGGCAAGCGGGTCCAGCGCGTGATTGCCAGCCATCATCACCCTGACCATATTGGCCTTGCAGGCTGGTTTCAGGCGCAGGGCGCAGAGTTGTGGACCACGCGCACCGCATGGCTTATGGCGCGGATGATGGTGCTGGATGAACAGGACCGCCCAAATCGCGAAACGCTGGAGTTCTGGCGACGTGTTGGCATGCACCCTGACATTCTGGCGCAGCGCGCGACAGAACGCCCGTTCAATTTCTGCGACCGCGTTGCGCCCTTGCCCCTGGGGTATCATCGGGTCGCCGACGGGGATGTTGTGCATGCGGGGTCGCGCGATTGGGTGGTGCGACTGGGGCAGGGCCATGCCCCTGACCAGATTACCCTGTGGTCAACAAGCTGCAATCTGGTGTTGGGGGCTGACCAGTTGCTGCCGTCAATTTCGGCCAATCTGGGGGTTTATGCGACCGAACCCGATGCCGATCCTGTTGCGGAATGGCTGGCCGCCTGCGATGCGCTGAAGGAATTTGCGCGCGATGATCATCTGGTTTTGCCCGGTCACAAGCTTCCCTTCACCGGCCTGCCACTGCGGTTGCGCCAGATGATTGAAAACCATCAGGGTGCATTGAAGCGCCTGCACGGGCATCTGGCCACGCCGCACACGGCGGGGGCGTGTTTTGCCCCCCTGTTTAAGCGCGAGATTACACAGGCGGTCTATGGGCTGGCACTGGTCGAAGCGGTGGCCCATCTGAACCATTTGACGGCCACAGGCCGCGCGCGGCGATGGGCCGATGCGGATGGCGTATATTTGTGGCAGGCCATTTAGAAAACTTCGCGGCGAAGGTGGTGCAAGCAGGGGTGACAGATGCCGCGCGATATTATATCCGGTTTGGGAAACGAACGAACAGGAGCGCCTGATGGCCGAACATGAGCATGGTAAAATGGATATCCGGGAACAGGAAAAGACCTTCGCAGGTTTCATCCGTTATTCGGTCTGGGTTACTGCGATTTCGATTGGTGTGCTGATCTTTCTTGCCCTGGCAAATTCCTGACGCCTGCGCGCCCGGTTTTATGCGTGGGTGATTGGTTCCAAAAAGAGGTTGATCAATGCCAGTAATCCTTATGCCCTTGGGCTTTGTTCGGGGCATAATGCCGGTTGGCCTGTTGCTGGCGGCATTTTTGTTGCTGACCGCCTGCGCGGGGCAGCAAACATGGGCCAGTGATGAAGCCGTATCCGCAGCGCGTCATGTTCATGGCGGCGCCCCGGAGCTGACGCTTGTGACGATCATGCACCACAGATCCGGCAACGGGCATCATACGGCACTGTTCATAAATGGTGCGGAGCGTGTGCTGTTCGATCCCGCCGGCAGCTGGCATCTGGACGCAGCACCCGAACGCAATGACCTGCATTACGGCATGACATCTGCGATTGGTGCGTCCTTTTATCTTAGCCATGTGCGGGAAACGCATTATGCGGTGGTGCAGCGCCTGCGGGTAACCCCCGATGTTGCGGCACAGGCGATGGCGCTTGCGCAGCAGGCCGGACCTGTCGGACCCGCGCGATGCGCCATCTCCACATCAGCCCTGTTGCGGGCGCTTCCGGGATTTGATGCGATAGGCAGCAACTGGCATCCGCACCGCCTGATGCAGGATTTTGCCCAGCTTCCCGGTGTCATAACGGTGGAATTGCACCATGACGACCCCGATGTGCTGCAAAAGGCGTATCAGGCCCAGGCACCGCTTTAACCTGATAACCCCTCGGGGACGATCAGGCGGGTTTGATACCGTATCAGCGGGGCAATGCGGTGCAGGCTGGTGCGTGACAGGCCAATGCATCCGGCCGTCGGAAAGCCCGGCCTGCGCCATTGATGGATGAAAATGGCCGATCCCTTGCCGCGTTCCGCGCGGGGCCAGTTCCAGCCCGTCAGAATGACCAGATCATATAAGGGGTCCGCGCGGCGCAAGCTTTCATGGCTGAACGGATAGGGCGTGCGCACCATCAGGTTATAGTCTTCATGCGCGGGGTCGTCGGACCACAGGTCGCGCGGGCCAATCGGCACTGCCCAATCGGCAGGCTTCGTAATGCGGTCGGGCCTGTATAGCATGCCGACCAGCCGGTGCACACCAGCAGGCGTTGCGCCATCACCTTCGCGCTTGTCGCCGCGCACGCCGCCGCGCCCGATGGTGCAGGGCCATGTCCGCCCCATGAAGCGCAGCCCCTGCCGCGTCAGAACCATATCGAAGCGTGTCATAGAAAATGCCCTGATTTTGCCGCCTTGGTCGCCAGATAGGCGCGGTTTTCAGCGGTTTCGCCCACACGCAGCGGCACACGTTCCACGACGTTCAGGCCATTTTCGTTCAGCATGTCGACCTTGCGCGGGTTGTTGGTCAGCAGCCGCACCTGATGAAAGCCCATTTTGCGCAGCAATGCAGCACCGATGCGGAAATCACGTTCATCATCTTCAAATCCAAGCCGGTGGTTTGCCTCGACCGTGTCGAACCCCTGATCTTGTAGCGAATAGGCGCGCATTTTATTGGCCAGCCCGATCCCGCGCCCTTCCTGGTTCAGATACAGCAAAACACCCGCCCCTTCATGGCCCATCTGCGCCAGTGCGGCCTGAAGTTGCGGGCCGCAATCGCATTTCAGGCTGCCCAGAACGTCGCCCGTGAAACAGGCGGAATGCAGCCGCGCCAGCACAGGGGCCGCGCGGTCCGGCTTGCCGATTTCAATGGCGTAATGTTCCACCCCGCCATCGCGCGGGCGGAAAATATGCACGCGCCCCGCCTGTGCGGCGGCCATGGGCAGGCGTGCGCTGATGACTGCGGAAAGGTCACTTTCGCGGGCCAGTTCGGTGTTCAGGTCCGCGATGGGCAGTTCTGTCAGGCCTGCATTTTCCACCGCCATGACATTGTCGAGGGGCAGCACCAGTGCAGCGGGCAAAAGCTGGGCCGATTTTGTCAGGGCAAGCGCTGCGCGGTGCAAATCTGCCGAACCGTCGCGTTCAGTGTGCAACGGTCCCTTCATCGGGTGGCGCAGGTCGTCGGCGGGGTCCGCCAGCGCGCGCACCCACGCCACCTGTGCGCCTGCGGGCACAAGGACGCGCGCCAGATCACCATCATAGCAGCGTGCCTTCAGGGTGTCGGCGCGGTGCCGCGTCAATGCAAGAACCAGTGACGGCCCCAGAACCTGCAATTCTGCCAGCCGTTCGGGCGTGGCCATTTCGGCGGCCAGAATAACCGCCGCCGCCGCACCGTCACGCAAGATAACGGGAACGCCCAGCCGCAAATCCGCGCGGGCGCGGTTAATCAATTCCACTGGTGTCAGGCCAAGTATCATGTGCCAATCCCGCTTCGCTATAGCCTTTGACATAGACCGAAGGCAGGGAAATTGAAACATATTGCCCACATCCGACACGACCGCGTGAGTCTATTGTAGCAAATCTTGTCCTGCGGGCCTGCCCCTCACATTTATGAGAGAGAAAGAACAGGAGTATTTTCAATGCCCAAACTGAACAAGGTGCTATTGGTCGATGATGACGATGACCTGCGCGAAGCGCTGTCTGAGCAACTGGTCATGACCGATGAATTCGACGTGTTCGAGGCAGCGAACGGTGCCGAGGCCATGGAGAAGGTTCGCGCAGGCCAGTTTGATCTGGCGATCCTGGATGTGGGCTTGCCCGACACGGATGGACGCGAATTGTGCAAGCGTATGCGCAAGGCGGGCTTCAAATCGCCGGTCATCATGCTGACAGGGCATGATTCGGATGCCGACACCATTCTGGGACTGGATTCGGGGGCGAATGATTACATCACCAAACCGTTCAAGCTGCCGGTTCTGCTAGCGCGTCTGCGCGCCCAGCTGCGCCAGCACGAGCAATCGGAAAACGCGGTGTTCCAGCTCGGTCCCTATCTGTTCAAACCGGCGCAGAAAATGCTGATTGACGAAAATGACCGCAAGATCAGGCTGACCGAGAAGGAAACCAATATTCTGAAATTCCTGTATCGCGCGCCCGAAGGTGTGGTGCCGCGCGATGTGCTGCTGCATGAGGTGTGGGGCTATAACGCAGGCGTGACAACGCATACGCTGGAAACCCATATTTACCGCCTGCGCCAGAAGATTGAACCGGACCCGTCCAATGCAAGCCTGCTGGTGACGGAATCAGGGGGCTATCGTCTGGCCGCGTGAATACCCTGAACTGGCCCTATTGTTGCCAAATTCCAGCGCAATAACGGGATCAAGAAGCGATTGTTCTTCTTTTCCTCCTCCCCTCCCTCTGGTCCAGACATTGTGTCTGGACCTTTTTCTTTGCGGATCAGGGTTGTCGTGCGCGCCTGCACTGTGCATGAAGGGGGCAGTCAGCCGGAGATTTCTTATGCCGTTTACCCTTGCCACCTGGAACATCAATTCCGTTCGGTTGCGCGCCGAACTGGTGCTGAAACTGCTGCGCGAAGAAGGCCCTGATGTTTTGTGTTTGCAGGAATGCAAAAGCCCTGTGGACAAAATACCCTTCGATCTGTTCGCGCAGGCGGGCTACGGGTATTGGGCGGCGCGCGGCCAGAAGGGTTATAACGGCGTTGCCATCCTGTCGCGCCTGCCGCTGGAAGATGCGGGGCATATCGACTGGTGCGGGCGTGGCGATGCGCGGCATGTGGCGGCGCGGCTGGAAAACGGGGTTGTCATTCACAACTGCTATATTCCGGCGGGTGGCGATGTGCCGGACCGTAGCGTGAACGAAAAATTCGGCCATAAGCTGGATACGCTGACAGAATTGCGCGACCATTTCGGGGCAAACCGGCCCGAAAAATCGATTCTGGTGGGGGATCTGAACATTGCCCCGCGCGAAGATGATGTGTGGTCGCACAAGCAGCTTCTGAAGGTGGTAAGTCACACCCCGATCGAGGTGGAGCATCTGGCCGATGCGCAGGATGCGGGCACATGGGTGGATATTACCCGCGCCGATATTCCCGAAGGGCAGTTATATTCGTGGTGGTCCTACCGCGCGCGTGACTGGGATGCCGCCGACAAGGGGCGCAGGCTGGACCATATCTGGGCCAGCCGCGATATTGCGGGCGCGGGTCACGGGTCACGCATTCTGCGCGATGCACGCGGCTGGACACAACCATCCGATCATGCGCCGGTTTTCGCGACATTTGATCTGTAGGGGCCGCGCGCGGTGGTTGTCAGAAATAATCTGCCGCGAAATTTTCAAGCACGATGCGCCACCAGTCGAATGTGTCGTCCAGATTTTGCGCGCTGACGCCGCCAAACAGGTTCACGTCCCATTCAATGACAGGGTCGTTTTCCAGATCCAGATATGCCTTGCCAAAACGCTTGTCCTGATTCCACAGGTTCATGTCATCCAGTGTAAGTTCGCCGGGGTTTTTCCAGCCCGCCTGAAACTGAACTGTGGTGCAATCTGCCCCGTCGGTGCAGCCATAAAAATTGACCGTATATAAAACCCCGTTGATCCGGCCCAGAATTTGCGGATCGCCGACACCGTCGGTCTGGATGGTGGCTGACCCATAGCCGCTTGCGATATTGGCAATAGCATCCACATCGCCTGCATCGATCAGGGATTGGGCGAAGGTTGCAGGGGCAAGGGCAAAACTGCCCATCAATGCCATTACTGGCGAAATTGCAGCGAAGCGCATGGGGAAAATTCCTTTGTTCGTCGACAAGACCCCAGCTTTGCGCTGTTCCCGTGCGTCGCGCAAGTCGTATTTGATGGCCGCGAAGTGGGAATGCGCTTGTGCTGGGGGGCCTTGCTGCGCCATGGTCTGGCGCATGTCTGACATGGTTTATGCCCCACCCCCCGATACGCCTGTAATCCTGCATCAAGATGAGGATGTGGTTTTTGTAGACAAACCTGCGGGCCTGTTGTCGGTGCCGGGTCGCGGCCCGGACAAGAGTGATTGCATGATTGCCCGTCTGGCGCGGATTTATCCTGAGATCCTGCTGGTGCACAGGCTGGATCAGGACACGTCTGGTGTGATGGTTTTCGCGCGCACCGCAGCCGCACAGCGCCATCTGGGGCAGCAGTTCGAAACCCGAAAGACACGCAAGTATTATATCGCGCGGGTCGCAGGCCACGTTGGCGAAACCGAAGGGCATGTGGACCTGCCGTTGATCGTGGACTGGCCCAACCGTCCGCTGCAAAAAGTCTGCCATGAAACCGGACGCCCCGCCCAGACGGACTGGAAACTTATCCGCCATGAACAGGGGGCGTCCCGTTTGCGCCTGATGCCGGTGACCGGTCGCAGCCATCAGTTGCGCGTTCATATGCTGGCCATAGGGCATGTTATTCTGGGCGATACGCTTTATGCGACGGGGGATGCGCTGGACCATCCGCGACTGATGCTGCATGCGCAATCCCTGCGGCTGAAGCACCCTGCGACGGGACATAGCATGACGATTACGGCCCCGGTTCCGTTTTGAATGATTGGGGCGCATCTGGAACCTGGTCCGATCTGGTTGAATCATCCGGTTCATGGGTGGCTTTGGTATTTTGCGGTCAGTGGGAATGCCCAAGGCGCGGAGCAAAGGCCGAAGGCCGCCGCGCCATCGGCGGGCCGTCCCGCGGCCTGCCGATTTGGCTGATGGCAATCCAAGCCTTTGAAGTAAGGATATGCAGCCTGCATAAACTGCATTCTTATAATGTCGGATCGGCAGTCCCCGGCCCACCGCTGGCGCGGGCTTAGTCCAAGCACGAACGTCCCCTTCAGGCCAGAATCAACCAGCCTTGCGATTCCATCTTACATGACACTGCTATAGTGCGCGTCGCGGTTATTTGCATTTATCTGACCCACTCTGACCTTTTGACAACGCGTGTCCGCGAAGCGCAAATCCGGTTCGCAGTTTTGCGCGACATGCTCTGGCATAAAAAAAGGGGCGCAAATTGCGCCCCTGTTCGTGCCAGATCAGGCAGACCGGCGGTGGCGGTCCTTGCCGCCGGATTGTCCGGCGGGTTTGCCCGACCCCGTCCGTTTGCCAAAGGCTTTTTGGCGTGGCTTGCGGTTTTGACCTTCGCCGCCATCATGTGACGGACCCGAGCGCTGCTGCGGGCGGCCACCACCGCCACGCTGCGGGCCGCGCTTGCGCGCAGCGGCGCGGGCGGGGCCTGCCAGATCGTCGGCCCATGGGGTGCCACCGGCCACAGCCAGTTCAATGCGCATCAGCTTTTCGATGGCGCGCAGGTCCCCCATTTCGGCGGGCGCGCAAAATGCAAGCGCGCGGCCAGTCGCACCTGCACGGGCTGTGCGGCCAATGCGGTGGACGTAGTTTTCCGGCACTTCCGGCAGATCATAGTTATAGACATGGCGCATGTCGGGAATGTCGATGCCGCGTGCGGCCACATCCGTGGCGACCAGCACCTTGACCTTGCCTTCGCGGAACCCCTGCAAGGTGCGTTCGCGTTGCCCTTGGCTTTTGTTGCCGTGAATGGACCCGGCCGGAATGCCCCAGCCGTTCAGCAGTTTCATCAGTTTTTCGGCACCGTGTTTGGTGCGTGAAAAGACCAGCGCCAGTTCTTCGGGATGGGCTTTCAGATACCCTTCCAGCACGCGCGCTTTCTCGCCTTGCGCCACAAAATGCACGGATTGGTCAATCTTGTCGGCAGGGCGGCCCGGTGCGGACACCTGAATACGCTCTGGCCGGTCCAGATAGGCATCGGCAATTTCGTTCATCTGCTTGTTCATCGTCGCCGAGAACATCAGCGTCTGGCGTTCTTTCGGCAGCAGGGATGCAATTTTACGCAGCGCATGGATGAAGCCCAGGTCAAGCATCTGGTCGGCTTCGTCCAGAACCAGCATCTGCGTTGCATGCAGTGTCAGTGCGCGCCGTTCCAGCAGGTCCAGCAAACGGCCCGGTGTTGCCACCAGAATATCGCAGCCTTTGGCCAGTTTCTGGATTTGCGGGTTCAGCCCCGCACCGCCGACAACGCGCTGAACTTTCAGCGGGGTCTTGCGGGCAAAGTTGTCGAGTGTTGTCGCGATCTGGGTCACCAGTTCGCGTGTGGGCGCAAGGATCAGCGCGCTTGTGGTTTTCGGCGCGGGCCGCTCGCCACTCAGCAGGGCATGCATGACGGGCAGGCCAAAGGCCAGCGTTTTGCCGGTGCCGGTCTGGGCCAGCCCCAGTATGTCGCGGCCTTGCATGATCATCGGGATCGCGCGGGCCTGAATCGGGGTGGGGGTGCCAAAGCCTTGGGCTTCAAGGCTTGTCATCAGCACCGGGCGCAGCCCGAACATGGTAAAATCAGTCAAAATAAGTCCTCTCACGGCCTGTCCGCACAGGCGTAGTGCCCCTGGCAGGGCAGGGGCGGGTTTGGGGGCGCATGTCGGATGCGCCGCCCCCCACGCGTGATGTCGGGAAGCAATGGTCGGGCCTTATGCCCTGCCCACAACGGATCAAGTGCTCACGCGGCACGTTGTGGATGTGTGCCAAATGGGCGTGATGCACCCAAAAGTCAAGACATTATGCCGCAAAGGCCGGTTAATGCGGGTCGGGTTTGCGCGCGGCAAGGGCCAGAACACCGGCCAGCGCGCACATGGAAATGGGGAACATGGTGAAAACACCAAAGCCGAATGTGACATACATGCCGACGCTGGACACCAACAGCAACACCCCGCCCACAACATTGGATGACCGCGCCATTGCACCGCCCGCGATGGCCAGAACCGGCGCAACAAGGCTCATGACGCGGATCAGGCCCATATTGGCGACCCCGCCCGTCACATCGGCAAGTTCGGGATAGCGAATCAGCAAATCCGTATATCCGAAGCTGAAAAAACCAATCAGCATGCCCCAAAGCCCGCCGATAAGCCCCAGCACCAAAGCTGCATTGCGCATGATCAGGCATCCTTCCGAAAAATTGGTCATTTGATCGTCATGCTTGTCACATATACGCAAAACTCTTGCGTTTTAACCCGCATATGGCAGGATCAGGCTGGGATGACAGACTTTCTACGACCGCCTCTGTTTTCGCAGCCGGCACTAGAAGACCTGGCTGAACGGCCCGAAGGCAATTCCGCCTTGGGGGACAGAACATGCGGAGTGAACAGATGCCCACAGGCACAGTCAAATGGTTCAATACTACCAAAGGTTTCGGTTTCATCGCGCCTGACGGGGGCGGCAAGGACGTATTCGTGCATATTTCCGCCGTGGAGCGTGCAGGACTTACCGGTCTGGCCGATAACCAGAAGATTGAATATGAGTTGAGCGCCGGACGCGACGGGCGTGAATCGGCAAGCGATCTGAAGCTTCTATAGGCGGGCGCCGCTTGCCCCGGCGTTCTTATGTGCCGGGGCGCGGGTGTGATCAGACGCCAAGGGCTGCCTGAACATCCGGTTTCCAGCCCAGCAAAAGGGTGTCGCCCGTGTCGATAACGGGGCGTTTCATCAAGGTCGGGTGATCGGCCAGAAGGTCCGCGGCGGGCCGTTGTCTGTCGTGCTCGGACAGCCCACGCCATGTGGTTGATGACTTGTTGACCAATGCATCCCCGAAGGCATGCAGAAAACGTGCGATTGTCGCGCTGTCCAGTGGCGTTTCGCGCAGGTCGTGAAACTGCGCATCCGGCAGGGCCTTGCGGGCCTTGCGGCAGCTATCACAGGTTTTGATGCCATAGAGTGTCAGTGCCATGTCGTTCCCTTTCGCAGGTGGTGTGCGGGTATAGGCGCAGCGCCCCGTCGGGGGCAACATGTCAGCGCGGGGCTGTGTCGAACAGGGCGCATGTTTGGTTCAGAAAATCCGTGCGCGTTTTCGGCTGTTCCATCAGCAATTCATGCAAGGCCCCGTCAAACATGTCCAACCGGCCCTGTGGCCATGCGGACATGCGCGCCTGAATGGCATCGCCCGATACAATGCGTTCGCGCGTGCCCAACCCGCAATAGGCCGCCAATGCGGGTGCGGGCAGTTTGCCAAGGGCCGTCGTTTCGGCCAGCGCGGCCATCAGCCAGCGCAGCGATGGTGCCCCCAGCCGCAATTCGGGGCAGGTCTGAACCTGTTTCTGCATCCATTCATATGTAGTGCGATCACTGGTCAGATCATTGTTATCGAACGGGTTTTCCCACAGCCGGAATTCTATTCCCGCGCCGGGAATTTCGCGTATGTCCAGCCGTGTCATGCCCAATGCAGCCCGCATGGCAGCGAAGGCCCTGCGCAACGCGCCGGTCAGCGGCAGGCCCCACATTGGCGCGCTGAACGCGACTGCGCGCGCGGGAAACCCGTTGATCAGCGCGCGCAATGCAATGCACCCGCCCATCGAATGGGCCAATGCAAAGCGCGGGGCACCTGCGGCATGCGTATCCAGCATCTGGCGAAAGGTGGCCACATCGCGCTGAAAATCGGCGAAATCGGGGACATCGCCCAATAGCGGCTTGTCCGGCAGCCTGTCGGACAGCCCTTGGCCGCGCCAGTCAATCACGGCCGCGCCATATCCGCGCTGCGCAAGGTCGGTGACAACGCGGCCATATTTCTCGATCATTTCTGTGCGGCCGGGAAATATGGCAACCATGCCGCGTGGACCGGCCGGCCACAGGGCCAGCCGCAACCGCGTTCCGTCATCGGCATGCGCCCAGACCACCCGTTCAGGAGGCGGCGCATCTGCTATTTCGGTCTGGAATGGCGCGGGGTCCATTGGCCTTAGCTAAGGGCCGCGCCCAGTTTCATCGCCATGCCCATATTTCCTTCGATCTTCAGTTTGCCGGACATGAAGGCCATGGTGGGGTTTACGTCCCCTTCGATAATGCCCTGAAATGTCTCCGCGCTGGCAATCATGGTCACATCGGTGTCGTCATCGCCTTCACGCACGCCTGATTCGTCGACCACGATGGAGCCTTCGCCCTCGATCTGGAATTTTGCGCTGCCTTCAAACCCCTCCCCAAGTTTTTCTGTGAGTGCTGCAATTGCGTGGGTCAGGATATCGCTCATGTTGTGCTCCGTTTTGTGATCTTTGGGCAGTGGAAATACTGCGGCAATGCGTTACATTCGTCACTATGACCATTCGGCGCATCATTCTCAATCCTGTCGTTGCGGCATTTGTTTTGCTGGCGCATCCCGCTTTGGCGGACACACAGGGCAATGACACGTCAGAATTGCTGGAAAAGCTGCGCGAACCGGATCTGGAAAACTGGCAACGTGTGGAGCGGCAGTTGTTTCGCGAATGGTCGCGGTCGGGGTCGGCAAGTGCCGATTTGCTGCTGCAACGCGGGCGTGCAGCGCTGCAACGTGGTGATGCGTCAGCGGCGATCGAGCATCTTTCAGCGCTAATTGATCACGCGCCGGATTTTGCCGAAGGGTGGAACACGCGCGCCACGGCTTGGTTTATGGCGCGAAATTACGGGCTTGCGCTGAACGACATCCGCGAAACGCTGGCCCGCAATCCCAACCATTTTGCCGCGCTGATCGGCCTTGGCCGGATTATGGAAGACCTTGAGCGCTATGATGACGCACGCCGCGCATGGGATGCGGCGGCGGCTATACATCCCCACCGTCGTGACGTAAAAGCAGCGCTGGAACGACTTGACAGAAAGTTGCAGGGCACCTCCCTCTAATCGGGCCTCTGACAGGGGGGCGGACTGCAAGCAAGGGGTTTGCGGATGAATATTCGCGCAAATGCGCGCACGGTTGCCGTGCTTGGCCCCACCAACACCGGCAAGACCCATTACGCCATCGAACGTATGCTTGCGCACAGAACGGGGGTCATCGGCCTGCCGCTGCGCCTGCTGGCGAGAGAGGTGTATGATCGCATTCTGGCCCTGCGCGGCCCCGATTGCGTGGCGCTGGTGACGGGAGAGGAGCGTATCGTTCCCGACCGCACCCAGTACTGGGTCTGCACTGTCGAGGCGATGCCAATCGAGATTGGCGCCGATTTTGTTGCCGTGGATGAAATCCAGTTATGTGCGGACCCTGATCGCGGGCATGTGTTTACCGACCGTTTGCTGCATGCGCGGGGCTTGCATGAAACATTGTTCATGGGGTCGGACACAATGCGTTCGGCGATTGCAGCACTGGTGCCGGGCGTGCAGTTCCAACGGCGTGAACGGCTGTCGCAACTGACCTATTCGGGGTCCAGAAAAATCAGCCGGATGCCGCCGCGCAGTGCTATCGTGGGCTTCAGTGTCGAGAATGTCTATGCCATTGCCGAGCTGATTCGCCGCCAGAAGGGCGGTTGTGCGGTTGTCATGGGGGCATTGTCGCCGCGCACCCGCAACGCACAGGTTGCGCTGTATCAAAATGGCGATGTCGATTTTCTGGTGGCAACCGATGCGATTGGCATGGGGCTGAATCTGGACATCAAGCATGTGGCGTTTTCGGCCACGCATAAATTCGACGGCCACCGCATGCGCCCCCTGAACCCTGATGAGCTGGCGCAGATTGCCGGTCGCGCGGGGCGCTACCAGACAAGCGGCAGTTTTGGCGTGACCGGCGAGGCACGGCCTTTGGCCGACGAGGTGATTTCCGCAATCGAGAATCATGAATTCCTGCCCGTGCGCAAATTACAATGGCGCAACGGGCGGCTGGAATTCGGCACGATTGCACGGCTTATCGCGTCGCTGGAGCACCAGACGCAGAATGAATGGCTGACCCGTGCGCGCGATGCGGACGATCTGACCGCGTTGAAAACCCTTGTTGCGCAACCCGAAACGCTGGACCGGCTGACCAGCCCGCGCGATGTGCGTTTGCTGTGGGATGTGTGCCGCATACCGGACTTTCGCGGCATTTCAGCGGCGGAACATGCAGGGCTTCTGGCGCGCGTGTTCGAGTTTTTGCAAGGCAGCGGGCGGATCGCCCCGGACTGGCTGGCGCGCAACATCCAGCGCATTGACCGCACCGATGGTGACATTGATGCATTGTCGCGCCGATTGGCGTATATCCGCACATGGACATATATTACACAGCGCAAGGGTTGGGTTGATGACGAAAAGCATTGGCGCGCCGCCTCGCGCGCTGTAGAAGACCGCTTGTCGGATGCATTGCATGACCGGCTGACGCAGCGATTTGTTGACCGGCGCACCTCGGTGTTGATGCGGCGGTTGAAGCAGAAGGAGAGCCTTGTGGCTGACGTGAACGACAAGGGCGAAGTGACTGTTGAAGGTGAACTGATCGGACGGCTGGAAGGCTTCCGTTTCCGGCAGGACAAGACCGACAGCCCGGATGAAGCAAAGACATTGCGTCAGGCGTCGATTTCCGCGCTGGTGCCGTTATTCCATCTGCGGGCCGACAAATTCTACAACGCCCCCGATACCGAATTCGACTTCACCGAACAGGGTGGGTTGATGTGGGGCGACACGGCGGTCGGCAAGCTGGTCAAGGGCGATGACCCCATGCGCCCGCAGATCACGGCCTTTGTCGATGATGAGGCGGGCCATGACGTGGCCGAAAAAGTGCGCCGCCGTTTGCAGCATTTCATGGATCGCAAGATTGCCGCGTTGTTTGAACCGCTTTTGAACATGTCACGCGATGAAACCCTGTCGGGGCTGGCGCGCGGTGTGGCGTTCCAACTGGTCGAGGCGATGGGTGTGATCCCGCGTGAACAGATCGCGCAGGACATCAAGGCGCTGGATCAGGATGCGCGCGGCATGTTGCGCAAGCATGGTGTGCGTTTCGGGCAATACACGGTTTTCCTGCCGCTGCTGCTGAAACCCGCGCCCACGCGGCTGCGTCTGGTGCTGAAATCCCTTGCCGAAGGGCTGGATGAATTCCCCGAAAGCCCGCCAGCGGGTCTGGTGACAATCCCGCATCTGTCGGAAATACCATCGGCACATTACAGTATGTCAGGCTACCGCCCTGCCGGTGCGCGCGCGATTCGCATTGATATGCTGGAACGGCTGGCCGATTTGTTGCGCGGCTGTGACAGCCGCGCAGGGTTCGAGGCAACGCCGGACATGCTGTCGATTACCGGCACCACGCTGGAACAGTTCGCCGACATGATGCAGGGGTTGGGCTATGCCGCTGAAAAGGGTGAACGCCCCAAGGTGAAGGCCGAACCTGTGCCGTCGCCGGTTGACAGCGCCGCAGATACTGCGGGCGTGCCCGCCGAAGAAGATACCACCGCCAGCGCGCCCGCGGATTCTGCTGCTGCGGATGCCGACAGCAGTGATGCGCCCGCCGCCGCAGATGCAGATACCCCTGCGCCCGAGCCGAAAGGCGCTGAGAAGCCCGAAGACCAGATCGAGCTGTTCTATACCTTCACCTGGGCACCCCGCCCCCGCCGCGACGCGCGCCCTGCACGCAAACCACAGCAGGCGGACGCGCGCGGTGATCAGCGCAAAGGGCAGGGGCAAAAGCCGAAAACCGGCAAGCCCAAGGGCAAGAAGCCCGAAAACAAACCCCGCGACTACAGTGCAGGCCCGCGCAAATCCGACCGTATTGACCCCGACAACCCCTTTGCAGCCGCACTTATGGGGCTGAAAACCAAGTCTTAAATATTATGAGGGCATAAAGATGTCTGTAACATCCGCAAGCATGACGGCAAAAGAAGCGATTAAAGCTGCATTCCGTCATTTTGACGAATTGTTTGCTGACTCAAATATTGATCATATTTTGCTGGAGGGGGTCGACTTTCTTGACGATGAGGGCGTTTGGAAGGTGACCATAGGTTTTGATGCAGGGCGGAGAAGAAGTGTGTCCACGCCTACGCCGCTTTTTGGTGCTCAGACTGAGCCATTGCGCGAAACTCGCGATCTGTATCTATATGACAATACGGGTGACTTGAAGCGCATGGATTAAACATGCGTTCGATATTGATCGACACCAACTTGTTGGTTTTGCTTCTGTTGGGAACCTTGGACCGTAGCCAAGTCGGCAAGAATAGGCGTATAAAACGATACACAGAAGATCAATTAGATCGTCTTCTGGTATATGCAAAGCAATTCCCACGACATGTCTCGACCCCGCATGTCCTCACAGAGACATCCAACCTAGTCGGTGCGGGCGCACGCGAGGAAGTTCGGGGTGTTACATCACATTTCGCACAGTATTGTATGCAAGTCGATGAGCAATTCTGTGAAGCGCGTGTAGTTTCTCAGGGTCAGTGGCTTGAAAAACTTGGATTGACTGACGCTGCGATAATCGAAAAGCTGGTTCCAGAGGGCGTACTCGTTTTAACAGATGATCACCAGTTAGCGGGTCAAATTAACTTTCTGGGCGGTCAGGCCGTCAATATCTGGCACGCTTACAGACCATGAGTGCTATTGTAATGCAGGATAACACAATCCGTCTGGACAAATGGCTTTGGCACGCGCGGTTTGTCAAAACGCGGTCGCTTGCCGCCAAACTGGTGTCGGGGCCGGGGGTGCGGGTGAATGCCCTGCCGGTGTCGAAACCAGCGGCGCAGGTGGGCGCCGGTGATGTGCTGACATTTGCCTTGGGGACGCGTGTTGTCGTGGTGCGGGTGTTGGCCTGCGGTGTGCGTCGCGGCCCCGCACCTGAAGCGCAGGCGCTTTATGAAGATATGTCGCCCCCACCCCCGCCCAGGGATTTGTCGCGCCCCGTGCCCGTGGCTGGCGGGCGGCCTGACAAGCGCGACCGTCGCCGATTTGCCGCATCTGCACCAGATCGGCTTGATTGATCGCATGTGCTGGATTATGTCCCCTTCGACAGCTTGCAGGCCCGACCTGACAAGTATGGAATTCAGACAGAAGGACCGGATCTGATGACATATGTGGTGATCGACAACTGCATTGCGTGCAAATACACCGATTGCGTGGAAGTTTGCCCTGTCGATTGCTTCTATGAGGGCGAGAATATGCTCGTTATTCATCCGGATGAATGTATCGATTGCGGTGTTTGTGAACCGGAATGCCCCGCAGATGCCATTCGGCCCGACACCGAACCCGACATGGAAGACTGGGTCGAGTTCAACCGCAAGTATTCGGAAATGTGGCCGGTGATCATCACGAAGAAAGACCCGCTGCCTGATGCGGCGGATCGGGATGGTGAACCCGACAAGCGCGACAAATATTTCTCCGAGAAGCCCGGCGAGGGTGGCTGATACAGCCCTTCTTGGCACCGCGTGTTTACCGGCCATTTACGGGTTCGCGATCATGTCACTTTGATTCGTGGCATTTTTGTGATATAGAATCAGAAGAATATGAAACTGTCCCGAACCGGCAGGGCCGTTACCTGCCGTTTTTTTGTCCGCAAGTTCCAGATGCTTCAGGTGAATTTTCCTGACGTGTTCTTTTTTTGCGCGATTCCGGGGCCTGTAGGGGAAAACTGAATGTCCAAAGCCAAAAAGTCCGAGTTTCGCCCGAATGAATATGTGGTCTATCCCGCCCATGGGGTTGGCCAGATCGTTTCGATTGAGGAACAGGAAATTGCCGGTCTGAAACTGGAACTTTTCGTCATTTCCTTCGAGAAGGAAAAAATGACGTTGCGCGTGCCAACCAACAAGGCCGCGACTGTGGGCATGCGCTCGCTTTCGTCGCCGGAAATTGTGGACAAGGCACTTGCAACGCTGAAGGGCAAGGCCCGCGTGAAACGTGCCATGTGGTCACGCCGCGCGCAGGAATATGAACAGAAGATCAATTCCGGCGATCTGCTGGCCATTGCAGAAGTGGTGCGCGACCTGCACCGCAATGACGACCAGCGCGAACAATCCTATTCCGAGCGGCAGTTGTATGAAGCCGCGCTGGAACGTCTGACCCGCGAAGTCGCTGCCGTGGCCGGTGGGGATGAAGCGATTGCGCAAAAGCAGGTCAGCGATGTTCTGGTGTCGCGCGCTGCGTGATCTGACGCCAATCTTGTGAAAGCGCCCGCATCTGCGGGCGTTTTTATTGCGTAGGCCGGTTCTGCATTGCCCAGTGCAGGGCTTGCCTAGCCCCCGCGCCCTGGACTATGAAACCCCGACAACCAGCATAATACCGGAGTTCACAGATGGCAGGCCATTCCAAATGGGCCAATATCCAGCATCGCAAGGGCCGTCAGGATGCGGTGCGTGCGAAGCTTTTTTCCAAACTGTCCAAGGAAATTACCGTGGCCGCCAAAATGGGCGACCCGGACCCTGACAAGAACCCGCGCCTGCGTCTGGCCGTGAAAGAGGCCAAGGCCGTTTCCATGCCCAAAGACAATATCGAGCGCGCGATCAAGAAATCGCAAGGCGGCGATGCGGAAAACTACGATGAAATCCGCTATGAGGGTTATGGCCCGAACGGCGTTGCAATCCTTGTCGAGGCGATGACCGACAACCGCAATCGCACCGCGTCGAATGTGCGGTCCACATTTTCCAAGAATGGCGGCAATCTGGGTGAAACCGGATCGGTGGCCTTCATGTTCGACCGCAAGGGCCAGATTTTCTATCCGGTCAGTGTGGGCGATGCCGATACCGTATTGCTGGCCGCAATCGATGCCGGTGCCGAAGACGTGGAAAGCAACGAGGACGGGCATGTCATCTGGTGTGCCGATACTGACCTTGCGGCCGTGTCATCCGCGCTGGAAGATGCCTTGGGCGAGTCTGAAAGCACCAAACTGGTCTGGAAGCCGCAAACCACCACAGAACTGGATCTGGATGGGGCGCGGACGCTGATGAAGCTGATTGATGCGCTGGAAGATGATGACGATGTCCAGAACGTCACGGCGAATTTTGAAATCTCGGACGAGGTGATGGCCGAATTGTAAGCCTTTGGGGCTGATTGATTGTTCCGCAGCCACAGGTTGCGGAAAACCGGTTTCCACTTTTACGAGATATGCGCTATTCCGCGCCCGGTTGGGCGGGCGCGGCAGCCGCGCGCCGGGCTTGCTGGCGCAGGCGTGCTTCGCGCACGGTGATGAACAGCACCGACCCCATGATCACCCCGCCGCCAAGAATGACAAACAGGTCAACGGCTTCGCCAAAGGCGATTGCGCCCAGCAATACCGCCCAGACAAGTTGCAGGAACGTGACGGGCTGTGTCACGGTAATGGGCGCGGCAGCAAAGGCCAGCGTCATGGCAAAATGCCCCCCCGTTGCAAAGGCCGCGACCCAGAACAGCCAGAATATTTGTGTCCATGTGGGCGGCACCCATACGACCCACGCGAATGGTGCCAGAAAAACAGTGACTGTTATGGACAACATTCCCACCACCACTGCGGCATTCACCTGACCTGACATGCGCTTTGCCATAAGGTAGGACGCCGCAAATAATATGGCTGTTGCGATCATGGCAATATGCCCGCTGGACACTTCGCGCAGGCCGGGGCGCAGGATGATCAGCGCGCCAATAAAGGCCACCAGCACGGCCAGAATACGGCGCATGGCCAGCTTTTCGCCCAGAAACAGCGCAGCCCCCAATGTGACATAGATGGGCGACAGGTAGTTCATTGCCGTGACCTCGGCCAAGGGAATGCGGGTCATGGCATAGAACCACAAGATAACCCCCAACGCATGCAGGAACCCGCGCAGGGTGAACATGGTCATGTTCTGGCGCGTCATGGTCAGTGCGCGCAGCGATGGCAGCATGGGCAGCAAAAACACCAGCCCCAGCGCATAGCGCAAAAACGCTGATTGTGCCGCAGGCATGTCATCGCCCAGATACTTGACCAGCGCAGTGACCGCGACAAAGCAAACGCCAGTCACCAGCATCCAGAACACGCCAAGCATGGGGCGGGATGTTGCAGGGGTATTTATCATGTGCAATATCTTGCACGACCCGCAGGTGCAGACAAGGAAAATGGCAGCGCCGCGCCCCGGTTGGTCGTCCGGCTGAGTGGCCTTGTGTGCCGTTGGCTGGGCCGCATGCGTATGTTCTGCGATCTTACACATTATTGGTGCAGATGCTTTTGCAAAGCTTGCGCCGCTTGCGTCGATGCCTATAGCCTGCGGCCCATGCGCGGCGCATCATGGATGCGGCCACACGAAACAAGGGGAAGACATGCAAGACCGCACCGGTATTGACTGGACTGATGCATTTGCCAACCGGCCTTACATTTATCAGGCGGACAGCTATCCCGCAGCATGGGCGACTTGCGCGCAGCTGTTTCGCGATACCGTGCAGGGTGCCCGTCTGGATATGCCCTATGGTGCGTCCCCGCGAGAGGTGTTTGACCTGTTTGTGCCCGCCAGCGCCCCGCCCAAGGGGGTGATGGTTTTTGTGCATGGCGGCTACTGGATGGCGTTTGACAAATCCCATTGGTCGCATCTGGCCCAAGGGGCACTGGCGCAGGGGTGGGCCGTTGCGATGCCGCAATACAGTCTGGCCCCCGATGCCGGAATTGACCAGATGACAGTCCAGATTGGCCGCGCCATCACCGAAGTGGCGCAGCATGTGGCCGGCCCCATTGTTCTGGCCGGCCATTCGGCGGGCGGGCATCTGGTGACGCGTATGGTTTGCGAAGATGCGCCCGTGTCGCCCGATGTGCAGGCCCGCATTTGTCATGTGCTGTCGATTTCCGGCCTGCATGACCTGCGCCCGCTGCAAATGACGGCGATGAATGCAACATTGGGCCTGACAGAGCAGATTGCGCAACGCGAAAGCCCCGCGCTTCTGCGTCCGGTGGGCGGGATTGCGGTGACGGCATGGGTTGGGGGGCATGAACGGCCGGAATTCCTGCGCCAGTCCGCCTTGCTGCGCGAGGCATGGTCGCGTTGTGGCGTGCCGGTGCGGCTGGTGGTGGATGAAGGATTACATCATTTCAATGTCATTGACGGGTTAGCCGACGCGGGCAGTATGTTGACCCGCGCCCTGCTGCAACTGCCCGAGGGGTAGCTGAACCTGTGCTGGTTGAAATGGCCCGTTTTTGGGGGGGCGGTCTTTTGCTGAAGTTTAGCCCATGGACAAAGCCCGCGCCATCGGTGGGTCGGGGTCTGCCGATCCGGCGTTTGAGGGATGCAGTTTATGCAGGCTGCATACTCCTTACTTGAACAGCTTGGCGTGCCACCAGAGTAATCGGCAGGCCGCGGGACGGCCCGCCGATGGCGCGGCGGGCTTCGCCCTTGATTCCGCGCCTTGGGGTGTCAGCCGTCGCGATCACCGATTCAACACCGCGTGGGCGAAATTCTACCAAAGGGGCGGCGGAACTTTACTTTTCCCCCAGCCTTGCGCAAGACTGTGACCAAAGATCAGATAATCAGGGAGACGGGGACAAAATGAAGGCATTTAAACATGCGGCCTTTGCCGCAACGCTGGCAGTGGGCGCTGTATCCATGGCAAAGGCAGACACTGTCAGCGTAGGCATGATCACAACTTTGTCCGGCGGCGGCGCGGGTTTGGGCGTCGATGTGCGCGACGGGTTCCAGCTGGCGCTGGACATGGCCGGTGAACACAATATCCGGCTGGTTGTCGAAGATGATGCGCAGCGGCCTGAACTGGCGGTGCAGATTGCCGAGCGTATGATCCAGGCGGAACGCGTGGACATCCTGACCGGCATCATCTGGTCGAACCTTGCCATGGCCGTTGTGCCCTCGGCGGTGGCGCAGGACATATTGTATCTTTCGCCCAATGCTGGCCCATCCGCGCTGGCGGGGGCGAATTGTCACCCGAATTATTTCAATGTCGCATGGCAAAATGACATGCTGCATGAAGGGGCCGGGGCATATGCCAATGAACTGGGCTATGAAAACACATTCATCATGGCGCCCAATTACCCCGCTGGCACAGATGCGCTGAGCGGGTTCAAACGCTATTATGAGGGCGAATTGGCGGGCGAGTTGTTCACCCAAGTTGGCCAGACCGATTATGCCGCCGAACTGGCGCAGATCCGTGCATCTGGCGCGGATTCGATTTTCATTTTCCTGCCCGGTGGCATGGGGATCAGTTTCATGCGCCAGTATGAACAATCCGGCCTTGATCTGCCGATTGTTTCGGCGGCGTTTACATTCAGTCAGGACATGCTGCCTGCCGTGGGCGCTGCCGCGCTGGGCGTGTTCAATGCAAGCCAATGGTCGCCCGATCTGGACAATGACGCCAATCAGGAATTTGTCGCGGCGTTCCGCGCGGAATTCGGGCGCATCCCGTCGCTGTATGCCAGTCAGGGGTTTGACACGGCCAATCTGATCCTGTCTGCCGCCGCGAAGGCAGATGTCAGTGACCGCGATGCATTCCGGCAGGCACTGCTGGAGGCCGATTTCGCATCCGTGCGCGGTGAATTCGCTTGGGGGCCGAACCAGCACCCGATCCAGCGTGTCTATATCCGCGAAGTTGTCGAGGTGGATGGCGAAATCACCAACCGCATCATCGGGACCGCATTTGAAGCGCATGCCGATGTGCATGGCGAGAACTGCAATATGTAACATGCGCAACCAGACCCCGGCGCAGGCACGGGGTCTTTTGCCAATTTTCCAAAGGTTTTAAATGACACTCGCGCTGATGCTCGAGCAACTGCTCAACGGTGTGCAATTCGGGCTGATGCTGTTTCTGATGTCAGCGGGCCTGACGCTGGTGTTCGGGGTCATGGGGCTTATCAATCTGGCGCATGGGTCGCTGTATATGATTGGGGCGTTTCTATGTGCCGCCGTGGCGGGGGCTACGGGCAATTTCTGGCTTGGGCTTATGGCGGGAATTGCTGCCGCCGCTGCGGCGGGGGCGTTGATCGAAGTGGTGGTTATCCGCAGGCTTTATGACCGTGACCATCTGGATCAGGTTCTGGCAACATTCGCGCTTATCCTGATTCTGTCGGAAGGGGTGCGCATGGTTTTCGGGCCGTTCCCGCTATACCTGAACGTGCCTGATGCCCTGCGCGGCACGGTAAGTTTGGGCGTTGTCGATTACTCGCTATACCGTCTGGCGCTGATTGGCTTCGGGTTGGCGGTGGCCGTGGGCCTGTGGGCGCTGATTGCGAAAACCCGTCTGGGGATTCGTATTCGCGCAGGTGAATCCGACCGCGAGATGATCGCAGCGCTTGGGGTGAATATCCGTGCGCTTTATACGGTGGTGTTTGCCCTTGGGGCGGCGCTGGCGGGGCTTGCGGGCGCATTGGTCGGCGCGATCCAGTCGGTGCAGGTGGGCATGGGGGAACCCGTGCTGATTCTGGCCTTCGTCGTCATTGTCATTGGGGGCATAGGGTCCATCAAGGGGGCCATGGTGGGCGCGTTGCTGGTGGGGGTCATCGACACGATGGGGCGGTTCCTGTTGCCGCGCCTATTCGCGCTGTTTCTGGATACATCGCAGGCCATGGGGGTGGGTGCGGCGCTGGCGTCGATGCTGATTTACCTGCTGATGGCGCTGATCCTGATTTTCCGGCCCAAAGGACTGTTTCCCGCCAATGGATAACGCACGCAAGGAATGGGGGCTGAATGCCATATTGGCGCTGGCGCTGTTTGCCGTGCCCCTTTGGGCATGGATGGCGAATGAGCCGTTTATCATTACCCTTGCCACGCGGGTGGCCATTCTGGCGATTGCGGCAGTGGGGCTGAATATCGCGCTGGGGCTGGGGGGCATGGTGTCATTCGGGCATGCGCTTTATCTGGGGATTGGCGGCTATGTGGCGGGGATTGCCGCGCATCATGCGTTCAACGGCACGCCCGTTCTGGGGCTGGCTGGCACGAACCAGATGCTGCCGATCTGGGCGATTGCCATGCTGGTATCGGGGGCGGTGGCGGGCGTGGTGGGCGCGCTGTCGCTGCGCACATCGGGCATTTTCTTCATCATGATCACGCTGGCTTTCGCGCAGATGGGGTTCTTTTTTGCGCTGTCATGGCCCGCTTATGGCGGCGAGGATGGCTTGCCCATTTTTATGCGCAACCAGTTTCCCGGCATGAACACCAACCGCCCTTGGGATTTATTCCTGATCGCATATGGTGTGCTGATGGTGGCATTGCTGCTTTTTGCACTGCTGCGCGGCGCGCGGTTCGGGGCCGCCCTTATGGCCATCCGGCAAAACCCCGACCGCGCGGCTGCGGTCGGCATTTCCCCGTTCGGCATTAAGCTGACGGCTTTTGTGCTGTCGGGCATGCTGACGGGGCTTGCGGGTGCGATGATGGCGGACCTGACGCGTTTTGTCAGTCCGGCGATGATGGCATGGACGATGTCAGGTGAATTGATTGTCATCATCATATTGGGCGGGGTGGGCCGGTTGTTCGGCCCTGTTGCCGGTGCTGCAATTCTGGTGGGCTTCGAGGTGTTTTTCGGCGGCCTTACCGAACACTGGAAGCTGTGGCTGGGCCTTGTGCTGCTGGCGGTGGTGCTGTTCGCGCGCGGCGGGCTGATCGGGCTGATTGCGGGACGGGCGCGGCATGGATGATGTGGTGCTGGAATTGCGTGGCATGTGCCGGAGTTTCGGCGCGCTGAAAGCCACAGATGATGTGTCCCTGACATTGCGGCACGGCGAGGTTCATGCGCTGATCGGTCCCAATGGTGCGGGAAAATCCACCTTGATGGGGTTGATCTCGGGCAGGACCACGCCGGATGCAGGCAGTGTCTGGCTGGCCGGGCAGGACATTACCGGCATGTCGGTGGCCCAGCGTGCACGGCTGGGGCTGGCGCGCAGTTTTCAGGTGTCGTCGCTGATCCCCGAATATTCGGCGCTGCGCAATGTGATGCTGGCGTTGCAGGCAGGCGAAGGGCACAGTTACCGTTTTCTGCGCCCTGTGGTGTTTGACCGCACCTTGCAGCGCGTCGGGCGGGACATACTGGCCCGCGTGGGGCTGGCCGCGCGCGCGTCGGTCGACGCCGCATTCCTTAGCCATGGCGAGCGGCGCCTGCTGGAAATAGCGGTTGCACTGGCAATGAACCCGAAATGTTTCTTGCTGGATGAACCTATGGCGGGGCTTGGGGTCGAAGGCACGGCGCGGCTGATCACATTCCTGCAAGGGTTGAAACAGCAAGCGCCCATCCTGCTGGTCGAACATGACATGGATGCCGTGTTCCGGCTGGCAGACCGCATTTCGGTGCTGGTCTATGGTCGTGTCATCGCAAGCGGAACGGTTGCCGAAATTCGCGCCAACCCGCTTGTGCGTGCCGCCTATCTGGGCGAGGAGAGCACGCAATGACCGCCCTTTTGCAACTGGATGATCTGCATGTCTTTTACGGCGCATCACAGGCGCTGGACGGGGTGTCGTTGCAGGTGAATGAAGGGCAGGCCGTGGCGCTGATGGGGCGCAATGGCATGGGCAAGACGACCACGATTTCCACCGCCCTGCGTATGTTGCCCTTGCGCAAGGGGCGTGTGGTATTCGCGGGGCAGGACATCAGCACCTGGCCGTCATTTCGCGCGGCGCGTCTTGGCATGGGGTTGGTGCCCGAAGGGCGGCGGTGCTTTCCCAACCTGACGGTGCATGAAAACCTGATTGCGGCGGCGCGCAGCGGCTACTGGGATCTGGACCGCGTGCAGCAGTTATTTCCCCGCCTTCAGGAACGCGCGGATCAATACGCCGTCAGCCTGTCGGGGGGCGAGCAGCAGATGCTGGCCATCGGACGCGCCTTGATGACCAACCCGCGATTGTTGATTCTGGACGAAGCGACCGAAGGGCTGGCCCCTGTCATACGCCGCGAAATCTGGTCCGCCATCACGCGGCTGCGCACCGAGGGGTTGTCCATCCTTTTGGCTGACAAGACATTGTCCGAGATACTGCCTTTTGCCGATGCCTGCGTTATTCTTGACCGTGGGCGCGTGGTCTGGCACGGGGCACCGGACGGGTTAACTGCGGATTTGCAACATACCTATCTTGGGGTGTGATCCGGCGCATTGTTGCGTTGATTATATATGTAGCATTGAAGCAGTTTCGACAGCTGGGGCATAATTTCTGCTTGCCACGACACGTGCTTGCAGCTTTGCTTTGAACACGGGAAAACGCTGGAACAAGCGCACCGACAACACGGGAAGGAGACATGCCGATGCGCGCGCCTTTGCTGCGGCTTGACGGGCTAACCAAGGCTTATCCGGGCGTTATAGCCAATGACGATGTGTCGTTCGAAATTGGCCAAGGGCAGATGCACGCGCTTCTGGGCGAAAACGGGGCGGGAAAATCCACACTGGTCAAGATGATCTATGGCCTTGTCAAACCCGACAAGGGCCAGATGACGTTGCGCGGGAAACCCTTTGCGCCCACACAACCATCAGACGCGCGCCGCAATGGTGTGGCAATGGTGTTCCAGCATTTCAGCCTGTTCGATGCGCTGGACGTGGCCGAAAATGTTGCGCTGGGCATGGAAAATCCGCCCCCCCTGCGCGATCTGGCGCGGCGTATCCGCGATGTGTCCGAAGAATATGGCCTGCCGCTGGACCCCGCGCGATGGGTGGGCGAGCTGTCGGCAGGCGAACGCCAGCGTGTGGAAATTGTGCGCTGCCTGCTGCAAGATCCCAAGCTGCTTATCATGGATGAACCGACATCGGTTCTGACCCCGCAGGAAGTGGATATTCTGTTTTTGACGCTGCGCAAACTCTCGGCAGAAGGGACGGCCATTCTGTATATCTCGCATAAACTGGAAGAAATCCGTGCGTTGTGTGATGAAGCCACCATTTTGCGTGGCGGGCGCAAGGTTGCCACTTGCGACCCGCGTGAAAATTCTGCCCGCGATCTGGCGGAATTGATGGTCGGCCAGATACTGACACCGCCCGAACGCCCCGCCAAGCCCAAGGGCGATATCGTGCTTGAAGTGGATAACCTGTCGCTGGCATCCAACAACCCGTTTGGCACCTCGTTAAAGGATGTCAGCCTGACCCTGCGCAAGGGCGAGGTTCTGGGCATTGCGGGTGTGGCGGGCAACGGTCAGGATGAATTGCTGGTCATGTTGTCGGGTGAATTGCTGGCCCCGTCGGCGCAGGTCAAGCTGAAGGGCAAGCCTGTGGGGCATCTGGGGCCAAACGGGCGACGCGCGCAAGGTCTTGTGGCCGCGCCTGAAGAACGCCTTGGCCATGCCGCAGCCCCTGACATGAGCCTGACAGAAAACGCGCTTCTGTCGGCATCCGGCCGCAGGGGGCTTGCAACGCAAGGCTTCATCAACTGGCCCAAAACCGAAAACTTCGCGCGCGATATTATTGCGCGGTTTGATGTGCGCACGCCGGGGCCGCATGTTCTGGCCCGTGCACTGTCTGGCGGGAATTTGCAGAAATTCGTTATCGGCCGCGAGATTGAACTGGACCCAGATGTGATCATCGTGAACCAACCAACCTGGGGCGTGGATGCGGCGGCCGCCGCGACCATCCGGCAGGCGCTTCTGGATCTGGCAGGCAAGGGGGCGGGCGTGCTGGTCATCAGTCAGGATCTGGATGAATTGCTGGAAATTTCCGACAGCTTTGCCGCGCTGAACGAAGGGCGGCTGACAGATATCCGGCCTGCCAAAGGGCTGAGTGTGGAAGATATCGGTCTGATGATGGGGGGCGCGGGCGATATGCATGTCGCACATGAGGCAAGCGCATGATCCGGCTGGAAAAACGCAAGGAGCCGTCGAAGGTCTGGCGCATCGCCAACCCGTTTCTGGCGGTTGCGCTGACAATGCTTGCTGGCGCGGTCATGTTCGCCATGCTGGGCAAAGACCCTGTGGTTGCCATCCGGTTGATTTTCTTTGATCCCATCTTTTCGGAAACCTTCGGCAGTTATTCCCGCCCGCAACTGCTGATCAAATCGGCACCCCTGATCTTGATTGCTGTGGGCCTTGCCATCGGGTTCAAGGCCAATATCTGGAATATCGGCGCTGAAGGGCAGTATATCATGGGGGCGCTGTTCGGGGCCGGTGTTGCGCTGGCCTTCTTTCCGGCGCCGGGGTGGTATGTCTTTCCGCTGATGGTGATGGCCGGCGCTTTTGGCGGGTTTTTGTGGGCGATGATTCCGGCCATTTTGAAAACCCGATTCAATACGAATGAAATCCTTGTATCCCTGCTGCTGGTCTATGTGGCCGAGCGGATTCTGGCGGCGATGGCGCTGGGGCTTATGCGCAACCCCGACATTGCGGGCTTTCCCGGCTCGCGCGATCTGCGCCGGTATGAGGCCGCACATAACGCCGAATTGTTTGCCAATACCGGCATTCATTGGGGCGTTGTTGCCGCCTTGATTGCTGTCATTTTTGCCTATGTCATGATGACGCGGCATATGTTGGGCTTTCATGTCAAGCTTGCCGGTCAGGCCCCAAGGGCGGCACGGTTCGCCGGTGTGGCGCCTGCGCGTCTGGTGATTGTCTGTCTGGGCATTTCGGGGGCGCTGGCGGGGCTTGCCGGAATGTTCGAAGTGTCCGGTCCCGGTGGTCAGGTGCGCATCGAATTTGCCGCAGGCTACGGGTTCACGGCGATTATCGTGGCCTTTCTGGGGCGGTTGAACCCGATTGGTATTGTGCTGGCGGGGCTGTTGCTGGGGCTGACCTATATCGGTGGGGAACTGGGGCAGATGATGCTGCAATTGCCCGGCGCGGCGATTCAGGTCTTTCAGGGGATGCTTTTGTTCTTCCTGCTGGCGCTTGATTTCCAGACAAACTATCGGCTGCGGCTGACACGGGGGGTGCGGACATGATTTTGGGGTCAATCAATCCGGCGGTGCTGTTGGCGGCCCTTATGGTGGCGGCAACGCCCATTCTGCTGGCCGCGATCGGCGAGTTGGTGGTGGAAAAGTCGGGCGTGCTGAACCTTGGGGTCGAGGGGATGATGATCATGGGCGCTTGTGTCGGCTTCATCATCGCGGTGAATTCGGGCAGCCCGTTGTTGGGTTTTATCGGCGCTGCGCTGGGCGGGATGGCGTTGTCCTTGCTGTTTGCGCTGCTGACACAGGCATTGATGACCAATCAGGTGGCCTCCGGCCTTGCGCTGACATTGTTCGGGCTGGGCTTGTCGGCACTGCTTGGTCAGAAATATGTGGGCATCACCCCGCCACGCACCCCGAAGCTGGATCTTGGCGTGTTGTCGGATATTCCGTTTCTGGGGCGCGCGGTCTTTTCGCATGACATTGTGGTTTATCTGACGATTGCACTGGTTGCCGCGGTCTGGTGGTTCCTGAAATACAGCCGCGCAGGCATGATCTTGCGCGCCGTGGGCGAAAACCATGATGCGGCGCATGGGCTGGGCTATCATGTCAAACGCGTGCGGGTGCTGGCCATTATGTTCGGCGGGGCCTGTGCGGGGCTGGGGGGCGCATATCTGTCGCTGATCCGCGTGCCGCAATGGACCGAAGGCATGACCGTGGGCGCGGGCTGGATTGCGCTGGCGCTGGTTGTGTTTGCAAGCTGGCGTCCGTGGCGGGCGATGGCGGGTGCATATCTGTTTGGCGGTGTGGTCGTGTTGCAGTTGAATTTGCAGGCTGCCGGCGTGCGAATCCCTGTGGAGTACTTGTCAATGTCGCCCTACCTGATAACCATCTTTGTGCTGGTTCTTATTTCCTCCGGCAAGGCGCGCGGGTCGCTTAATGCACCCGGATCGCTGAACCGTCCTTTCCATGCCTCTAGCTGAGGTAATAACTTCGCTGCCAACAGGGAGATCCCAAAATGAAAAAACTGATATCTGCGGCTGTGCTGGGTGCGGCACTTGCGTCACCATCGCTGGCCGACACAACAAAGGTGGGCTTCGTTTATATTGGCCCCGTGGGTGACCACGGATGGACCTACACCCATGATGTTGCGCGCCTTGCCCTTGAAGAAGAATTCGGCGACGCGATTGAAACAACCTATGTCGAGAATGTTGAATATGGTGCCGATGCCGAACGTGTCATGACACAGATGGCGCTGTCGGGCACAGACCTGATTTTCGCAACGTCATTTGGCTACGGCCCGGACATGAACACTGTTGCTGCGCGGTTCCCGGATGTCGCATTTGAACATGCCACCGGCTACATACAGGAAACCGACAATGTCAGCCTGTATAATGCGCGTTTCTATGAAGGGCGCGCCGTGATTGGCCACATCGCGGGCAAGATGACCGAAACCAACAAGATTGGCTACATCGCATCTTTCCCGATCCCTGAAGTCATCATGGGTATCAATTCCGCCTATCTGCACGCCAAGGCAGTGAACCCCGATGTCGAATTCAATGTCGTATGGGCCTATAGCTGGTATGATCCCGCACAAGAAGCAGCGGCCGCCGAAGCGCTTATCGAACAGGGTGCAGACATCATCATGCAGCACACTGATTCCACCGCACCGCTGACTGTTGCGCAAGATGCTGGCATCTATGCGTTTGGTCAGGCGTCGGATATGTCGGCATTCGCCCCGGAAGCACACCTGACCGGCATTCTGGATGTCTGGGCACCTTATTACGCCGAACGGGTTCAGGCCGTCATTGATGGCACATGGGAAGCTGGCGATGTGTGGCATGGTATCGTTGATGGCATGGTCGGCTTTGCCCCGATGAGTGATCTGATCCCCGAAGATGTTCGCGCCGAAGCTGAAGGCATGATCGAAGCCATTGCCGCAGGCGAATACCACCCCTTTACTGGCCCCATCAACAAACAGGACGGCACGCCCTGGCTGGCTGATGGCGAGATTGCATCTGATGGCGATTTGCTGACGATGGATTTCTATGTCGAAGGGATCACTTCGGAAATTCCGAACTGATCTGACGACTGTTTCGCGCATTCAGGCCCCCCGGCAAGATGTCGGGGGGCCTTTTTCATTTGCAACATATCCCGAAGGGTTGATTGCTATTGCAAGCAGCAGATCGCACTGATAGTTACACTTGATAACAGTTAACCAGGTTTCGTGCTTTGCCTTGGCGTAGGCACCATGTGCAAACCCCGCATGTTCTGGCATGCCTGACTTGATGAGGTTGCGATTTGGAAATCTTGAACACTATTGCATTGGTCACGGGTGGCGGCAGCGGTTTGGGGGCGGCAACGGCGCGCAGGCTGGCCGCTGCGGGCGCGAAGGTTGCCGTTCTGGATCGCAGCATGGATGCGGCCCAAACTGTGGCCACAGAAATTGACGGTCTGGCGGTTGCGGCGGATGTATCCGACACTGCCAGTGTTGCCGCAGCGTTTGCTGCAACGGGTGCCGCGTTCGGCGCGGCCCCGCGAATTGTGGTGAATTGCGCAGGCATTGGCACCGCATCGCGCATACTGCCGCGCGACGGTGACCTGCCGATTGAGCTGTTTGAACGCACGCTGCGTGTCAATCTGCTGGGCACCTATATCGTGTTGTCGCACGCGGCCAAGGGTATGGCAGACATGGACCCAGTGGACAGCGACGGGGCGCGCGGCGTGATCGTCAACACCACATCGGTGGCGTGGCAGGACGGGCAGATCGGGCAGGCGGCCTATGCCGCGTCCAAGGGCGGCGTGGCGTCCCTGACATTGCCTGCCGCACGCGAACTGGCGCGGGTGGGCATTCGGGTTATGGCTGTTGCGCCGGGTTTGTTTGAAACCGGGATGAGTGCGGGGCTGACCCCGGAAATCCGCGCATCACTGGAATCAAGCCTGCCGTTCCCGTCGCGCCTTGGGCAGCCTGACGAATTTGCGATGCTGGTGCAGCAGATCGTCGAAAACCCGATCCTGAACGGCGAGGTGATCCGTCTGGACAGCGCCGTTCGTCTGGCCCCCAAGTAAGGACACAGGCAATGACGCCGTTTGCAGCCCCCGTCGATGACATTTTGTGGTCGCTGGATTTTGCCGGTGCCGCCAGCATTCCACATTGGGACCGTGACCTGACCGCCGAGATTGTCCAGCATTTCGCCGCATTCGCCCAAGGACGCATTGCGCCCCTGGATGAACAGGGTGACCGGCAAGGATGCAGGTTGCAAAACGGGCGCGTGTTCATGCCCGACGGGTTTGATGCGGTGTTCCGGGAACTGGCGGGCGATGGTTGGCAGGGGCTGACCGCGCCCGAAGCCTTTGGCGGGCAGGGGATGGGGGGCGCGGTTCACGCCGCGATATCGGAAATCTTTTCAGGGGCGTGCCATTCCTTGCAGATGGTGACAGGGCTTGTGCCCGGTGCCATCCGCCTGCTTATGGATTTTGGCAGTGCCGATCAGCAGGCGCGGTTCATTCCGCCATTGGTGTCGGGTGACTGGCTGGCAACCATGTGCCTGACGGAACCGGGCGCAGGGTCGGATTTGTCGGCCATCCGCACCAAGGCCGAAGATACCCCGCAGGGGTGGCAGATCAGTGGCGAGAAGATCTTCATCTCTGGCGGGGACCAGAACCTGAGTGACAATATCCTGCATCTGGTGCTGGCGCGCACCGGACCTGACGGAACGAAGGGCCTTAGCCTGTTTGGCTGTCCCGCCGTGCTGGACGGTGGCGCGCGCAATGCAGTCACAGTCACGCGGATTGAAGATAAGATGGGTCTGCATGCCTCGCCCACATGCCAGATGGCGTTTGACGGCGCGCAGGGCGAATTGATTGGTGCCGCTGGGCAGGGGCTGGCGGCAATGTTCACACTGATGAACCATGCGCGCCTTGACGTGGCCTTGCAGGGTGTGGCCCATGCCGCGCGGGCGCATGCCGTTGCATCCGCCTATGCGTCGCAGCGCGTGCAGGGGCGCCAGCCCGACGGGCTGCCCGCCACATTGGACCAGCACGCCGATGTGCGCCGCATGATCGACCGCGCCGATGCGCACGCCGTGTCAGCGCGCGCCCTGACGCATTCCGCACTTGTCGCGCTGGAAACCGGCAATCAGGCACTGGCGGATTTTCTGACACCTGTTGCCAAGGTCTGCGGGTCGGATGCGGGAACGCAGGCCGCCGAACTGGCAGTGCAGGTTCTGGGCGGGTATGGCTATCTGCATGAATACCGCGTTGAACAGACTTACCGCGATGCGCGCATCTGCGCCATCTATGAAGGAACGAACGGTATTCACGCAGCGACCATTGCCACGCGCGGGCTGTCCTATAATGGTGGTGTGCAGGCAGATGCGTTTGCGGCATGGATTGGCGGAATCGCAGATGATACGCATTCGGGCAGTTTGGCGGCCGCCTTGCAAGACTGGACTGCGTTGCGTGAAACGACCAGTGCCGCCCCGCGTGATATGGCGCCTGCCTTCATGCAAGTGACCATCGCACTGGCCGAACTGGGCTTTTGGGTGCGGGTTGGGGCCGATGATGCTGCCCCGTCACGGATTCGCGCCTTGTCCCTGGAACGCAGCGCTTTGCTGCCGGGGCAGGTTTCGCATCTGGTGGCGCAAGCGCGGATCATGGCGGAACTGTCAGGCGGCCCGCGCTAGAGTCTGGTCGGGTCAGGTTGAAACATGCGCTGGCGTGGTGCTGCCCTGTTGCAGACCTTGCGAATGTCCCAAGGCGCGGAGCAAAGGCCGCAGGCCGCCGCGCCATCGGTGGGCCGTCCCGCGGCCTGCCGATTTGGCTGATGTCATGCCAAGCCTATGATCTTGGGAATATGCAGCCTGCATAAAGTGAACTTCACTCATGTCGGATCGGCAGACCCCGGCCCACCGATAGCGCGGGCTTAGTCCCCGCGCGAATGTCCCCTTCAGGCCAAAATGAACCAGCCTTGCGGTTCCATTTCCCACCCTTGCGCGATACGCGCTAACCGGACCCTGTGTCCTGCACATCAAACATATCGTGCAAGGCGCGGATCATGGCGCTGCTTTCCGGGGTGGGGGGCGTGTCGGCGCGGGTGCATATACCCACTGGCCCGGCCATCAGGCTGGTGCCCAGTTCCAGCGCGCACAAGCTGCCCTGTTTGATTTCATCATCCACAACACCGGCCGAGATGAACCAGACCGCATCGGACAGCTGCACCACCTTGCGCCCGAAGGCAAGCGAGACACTTTCAAAAGCGGCGGGTTGGTGCTGCAAGCCGATGCTAAGCAGATAGGACTGCACCGCAGGCGCGATGACAGCACCGCTTGGCGGCAACAAAAGCGGGAATTTCCCCAGATATTCGGCCACGGCCCCTGTTCGGGTCAGCGGATGGTCAGGGCGCACCACCATCACCACCTGTTCCGAATACAGTTGCTGAAACGCCAGACCTGTCATTTGTTCGGGGTTGGGCATACGGCCGACGGTCAGGTCCAGCGACCCTTCGCGCAGTTGTGACAGCAGCAACCAGTTCGGCCCCGTGGATACGCGCAAGGTGCAGTTGGGCATGTCATTATAAAAGGCCAGTGCCGCGCGTGGAAATACATCAGTTGCCACAGTGGGCAGAATGCCGACGACCAGCTTTGTGATACGTTCGGGCGCGCCCCGTGCAAGGCTTTGGGCACGTTCCAGCGCCAGCATGGCCCCGCCTGCATGTTGCTGGAACAGTTTGCCGGACGGTGTCAGCGCCAGTCTGCGGCCCGTGCGGTCAAACAGCGCCACGCCAAGAATGTCTTCCAGTTCACGGATGGTTTTTGAGGCTGCGGGTTGCGATACGCGCAACGCGCTGGCTGCCGCACTCAGGCTTTCCAGCCGCGCGGTTTCCAGAAAGCACCGCAAATGGCGCAGGCGCAGGCGTGGGTCCATGGGGTGGCCTTGGGGTTGGGGCGTCCGGTGCCTATGTCCATAGCGCGGTTTGCCCGGCGTTGCAAAACAAGCGCGCTTTAGCGTCCGTGCCGGATGCGCGCGTATATGCGACTGGCCATGAAGAACAGGGCAAGTGCCGTCAATGCAATCACAAGCGGGTTTTCAAAGCGTGACACCACCCATGCATGCATGATGGCGATGAAGGCCGCAGGCCAGACCAGCAGATGAAGTTTCTTCCACACTGGAAAACCAAGCAAGCGCGGTGCGGCATCCACCGACGTCAGCGCCAGCGGCAGCATAAGGATCAGGGCCGCCAGCCCAAGTTGCAAATGCACCATCTTGCGCAATTCATCTGCGGCAAATTCGATAAATCCGCCCTGATCCAGAAACAGCCATATGCTGGCATGCGCCAGTGCATATAGAAATGTCCACACGCCCAGCGGACGGCGCGCGGCGAACAGCGCGCGCCAGTTCGTCAGGAAATGCGCGAACCCCAGTGCAAGGGTCGCCATCAACATCAACAGTGCAAAGCGGCCTGTCTGGTGCAAAAGCACCTCGGCGGGCACAACGCCCAGATTTCCGCCCCGCCATTGCCAATACAGCCACGCGCCCGGTGCCGCGCAGCCCAGCCATGCTGACCAGCCTATCAGTGCTGTCATTGGGGCGGCGGGTTTCAATAGTGCTGTTCCAGATCCATGCCTGCATACATATCAGCGACCAGATCGCCATATCCGTTGAACATTTCGGTTCTGATGCGGGTGCCGTCATGCAGCCGCCGTTCCGTGGCCTGATGCCAGCGGGGGTGGCGCACGCCTGGATTCACATTGGCATAGAACCCGTATTCGCGCGGGGATTTCACATGCCATGTAGGTGCTGGCTGACTGGCTGTCAGTGAAATGCGTTTGATCGACTTGATGGATTTGAACCCGTATTTCCACGGCACCACCAGCCGGATTGGTGCACCATTCTGGTTCGGCATCACATCACCATACATGCCGACGGCCAGCAATGTCAGCGGGTGGGTTGCCTCGTCCAGCCGCAGCGCTTCGGTATAGGGCCAGTCCAGCAGGGACCGCGCGCGCTGTGGCATGACGGAAACGTCATCAAACGATTCGAACTGCACATATCTTGCGCCGGACCCGACCCCGGCATAGGCCAATAATTCCGCCAGCGGAAAGCCGATCCACGGGATGACCATCGACCACGCTTCGACGCAGCGTAGCCGGTAGATGCGTTCCTCCAGTGCGAAGCGGCGCAAGATGTCGTCCATGTCGATGGGGCCGGGGCGGTCGACCAGCCCGTCAATCATGATGGACCAAGGGTCTGTCTGCAACATATGGGCGTTCTGCGCGGGGTCGTCCTTGGCGGGGCCAAACTCGAAGAAATTGCAATACCCTGTCGCGACTTCCTTGGTGGTCAGGTCTTCATCGGTGGAATAGGGGCCGGATGTGAACCCTGGCAAGGGCTGCGCGCGCCCGATTGTTGGCCAACCGGCCAGCCCGGTTGCCAGCCCTGCCGTTAAGCCAGCTACGACTGCACGCCTGTTCAGAAAGGCGGCTTTCGGCGTTATCTCGGCTGTGCGGGGTATCGGGTAGCTGAATTTGGGCATTGTCACAGTTCTTGTTTTCAGGGTGGGTGGGTTGTGTGAGCTTGGCTGTGCGGTCGCGCAGATCGGGACACGACGACAGCCCATAGGGTCGGGTATCAAAACCCCGTCATGCCACCTTTCCACATATTTGCCCGAACCTGTTTGATCTGGGTCAAGCTGGTTGATTCTGCGTGGGTGTGTTCGGCCACGCAATGGGGGTTTTGCTGTTTTGCTTATGAAATGGGCGCCAGAGTTAATAATTTCAAAACATAGGGTTGGGGCTGTTCTGGCGCAGTGCGCAGGGCGCCATGCCAATCTGCGTTGCAAAAAAGCTTGATGGAAAAGAGAGTCTATGCAAATATATTTGCATCATGAAAGTTAAAAGCATGATAAAGTTGCAGAATCAGATAAACCTCCAGGGAAATGACATGAACAACATCTTTAAAATGGCCGCTGCTGCGGTTTTCGCCTTCGGTGCCAGCGCGGCATCGGCTGATAAGCTTGTCGTTGCCACCGACACTGCCTTTGTTCCGTTCGAGTTTATGCAAGACGGCGAGTATGTCGGTTTTGACATCGACATGTGGACCATGATCGCGCAAGAGCTGGAACTGGAATTCGACCTGCGCCCGATGGATTTCAATGGCATTATCCCCGGCCTTCAGACCGGACAGGTTGATGTCGCGCTGGCTGGTATCACCATTCGGGATGACCGCGCAGAAGTTATCGACTTCTCGGACGGGTATTATGACAGCGGTTTCCTGATCATGGTGCCAGCAGATAGTGACATCGAAAGCTCGGCTGATCTGGCAGGCAAAACGCTGGCCGTGCGCACAGGCACATCTGCGGCTGACTACGCACGCGAAAATTTCACCGACACGGAATTGCGCCTGTTCCCCAATATTGACAATGCCTATCTGGAGTTGCGCACCGGCCGCGTGGACGCTGCCATGCATGACACCCCCAATGTGCTGTATTACATCGCAACTGCCGGTGATGGGCAGGTCAAGGCCGTGGGCGAACAGATGATGGCCCATCAATATGGAATCGGCTTTCCCAAAGGGTCCGATCTGGTGGAGCCGGTCAATCAGGCGCTGGCCAATATGCGCGAAGATGGCCGCTATGATGAGATCTACATGAAATGGTTTGGCACCACGCCACCGGCCAACTGATTTCACACGCATCATGATGTTGGCGGGGCGTGATTTGCGCAGGCCCCGCCACACCTGACGGGCCAACCAATTGGGGGCGGATTATGGAAGTCAACTGGCTGATTATATGGGATTTTATCCCGCAACTTATGAAGGGCGCGCAGGTCACGGTGCATATTACCGTTGTCGGCCTGCTGGGCGGTGTCGTCCTTGGTGCCATTGCGGGGCTGATGCGCGCCTATGGCAATGCCGTGATCAATGCAATTGCATTTGTCTATATCGAAGTCATCCGTGGGACGCCCATTGTTGTGCAGGTGATGTTTTTGTATTTCGCGCTGCCGGTTCTGGCCTCGATCCGGATTGACCCGATGACCACTGCGGTTCTGGCGATTGTCATCAATGCGGGGGCTTATATCGCTGAAATCGTGCGCGGGGCGGTGCTGTCCATTTCCAAAGGGTTGACCGAAGCAGGGCTGGCCATTGGCCTGCCGCGCTGGAAGGTTATTCGCTATATCGTCGGGCCGCTGGCATTCCGCCGCCTGATCCCGCCTTTGGGCAACCAGTTCATCGTAAGCCTTAAGGATACATCATTATTCATCGTCATCGGCGTGGGCGAGTTGACACGCACAGGTCAGGAAATCATGGCCGCGAATTTCCGTGCTGTTGAAATCTGGACCGCTGTTGCCGTGATGTATCTGATCATGACCGGCGTGCTGTCGCTGATGCTGCGGATGATCGAAAAGCGCATGAGGATCCTATGACCGACGCAATCATTCAATTTCGCAATGTATCCAAGCATTTCGGCCCGCTGAAGGTTCTGGATGAGGTTGATCTGGACATCCACAAGGGCGAAGTGGTTGTGCTGATCGGCCCGTCGGGTTCTGGCAAATCTACGCTGCTGCGCTGCATCAACGGGTTGGAACAGATCACCGGCGGTGATCTGATTATCAACGGTATGAGTGTTCTGGGTGGCAACAAGGTCTTGCGTGAAATCCGGCAAGAAGCCGGCATGGTCTTTCAGCAGTTCAACCTGTTCCCGCAAATGACCGCCTTGCAGAACGTGGCTTTCGGCCCGCAGGAAGTGCGTGGCCTTAGCCGCAATGCAGCCCGCGAACTGGCCCGCGAATTGCTGGCCAAGGTGGGACTGGCCGAGAAGGCAGATCACGAACCATCAGAACTGTCCGGTGGGCAACAACAGCGCGTGGCCATTGCGCGCGCCTTGGCGATCAAGCCAAAGGTCATGTTGTTTGATGAACCGACATCGGCACTGGACCCTGAACTGAAGCAAGAGGTGCTGAATGTCATGCGCACCCTTGCTGCCGAAGGCATGACCATGGTGGTTGTCACGCATGAAATGGGCTTTGCCAAACAGGTCGGCACGCGCCTGATTTTCATGGAGCACGGCAAGATCGCCGTGGATGGCCACCCGAAAGAGGTGATCGACACGCCCCCCAATGACCGGATGAAGGATTTCCTACAGCATGTCTGACGATGCATCGTCCGAATTGCGCGCGGTGCGTATTGCGGGTTCCCCGCATGACATGGGCCTTGCGCTGGGGCGTGCCGGCCGCGCGGCCGTGCATGATGTGCTGTGCCCGCTGGATTACTGGGCGGCGGTCACCGACCCTGCCCATGATGCCGCGGTCGCGCGCATGGCGACACGCACCAAAGCCGTTTTTCCATGGATATATCAGGAATTACAGGGGCTTGCCGACGGGTTGGGCCTGCCGTTCAGGCAGGTGATGGCGTGGAATTGTCGCGGCGATCTGATGTCCAATGTGCCCGATGGCTGCACCACGGTTCAGTTTCCCTGTGACGTGCCAGTGATTGCCCATAATGAAGATGGCCTGCCGGAATTTCGCGGGCATGCGTTCATGATTGATGCCGCACCGCTGGATGCGCCGGAATTTACCGCCCTATGCTATCCGGGGTCCATTCCCGGCCATACGTTCGCGATGACGGGCGCAGGGCTGGTGCAGGCGGTCAATAATCTGCGCTTGCGCGATGTATCCCCGCAAATTCCGCGTATGGTTGTGGGGCGTGCGGTGCTGGCCTGCGGCAACGTTGGGGATGCACTTGATGTGCTGTCGCGCGAAAACCAGTGCGGCGGGTTTCACTTTACCTTGGCGCAGGTTGGTGACGGGGTGATCCATAGCATAGAATTTGGTGGCGGCGCTGCGGTGCACCGCCAGATCGACACCCCGTCTGCACATGCCAATCACGCGCTTCATCTGGACCTGCCGCACGGCCAGAGTGTTACGCAATCATCTGCGGACAGACAGAAGCGCGCCACGGATCTGATTGAGGGCGGCATCCGCGATGCATTGGCCATATTGCGCGACAAGGGCGGGCAGGGGCTGCCGATTCACCGCTGTCACCCTGATGACCCTGATCACGAAAACACCCTTGCCACAGCCATCATTCGGGTCGAAAAGGGGGGGCTACGATGGGAAGTCTATGACCAACGATCTACACAGCCAGTCCATGCCAGACCAGAGCGTGACAGATAAGGCCCCGCAAACGGTTACCGGATTGCGTGAACTGATGCTGCGTATCGCCAAGGGCGAAGGCAACATAACGCTTGGCCCCAAGGCGCGCGAAGCGCTGGCGCGTATTCTGGATTTGCAAGGTGATCCGGCGCTGTTGTCGATCACGTCACTGGCCGACAGGCTGGGTGTAAATCCGTCCACGCTGACGCGGCTTGCGCGCAATCTGGGGTATTCGGGTTTCGGGGCGTTTCAGCAGGTGTTGCTGAATGCATCAATGTCGGCGCCGGGGTCGTTTTACAGCCGACAGGCGGAAACAGCGTTGCGTGGCGGGGATGGGTCCGGCCCGAACGGAGTGGCCGCGCTGTGCCGTGAAAGTCAGGCCAATATCGACCGGTTTCTGGATATGTGCGATCAAAGCCAGTTTCGCCATGCCACCGAACTGATCGCGGGCGCACCGCGTGTCATGGTGTATGGAATCCGGCAGTTTCATGCCTTTGCCAGTTTTCTGGTCTACGGGCTGCGGATGATCCGGTCGGATGTGCATTTGCTGGATTCAAACGCGTTGGGCGTGGCCGAAGGCATTGCATCCATGGGCCCGCAGGACGTGCTGGTCATTTCCAGTTGCGCCCCCTATTCGCGGCAGGTCGTGGAAGTGGCGCGCGCGGCAGTCGACAAGCCCGTTTCGGTTGTCGCCATCACCGACCGCGCGGATTCGCCCTTGATCATGGCGTCCAAGGCGGCGTTGCTGGTCCCGCATGAAACCAGCTTTTTGTCGAATTCGCTGTCAACTTTCGTGTTGGCCGCAGAATGCCTGATCAACAGTTGCGCCGCCATCGACCCCAAAGCGGCCAAGGCCGCTTTGGCGGAACGCGACCGTATGATCAGCCGGTTGGGTATTGAACTGTGATCACGCTGTGATCTGCGCGATAGCTTGTGCCAGAACCGGCACTGTCTGGCTGTTCAGCCCTGCCATATTGGTGCGCCCGTCCCACAGCATATAGATGCCATGATCCGCGCGCAGACACTCCACCTGTTCGGGTGTCACGGGCAGCAGTGAAAACATGCCCTGTTGCTGTTCAATAACGTCAAAGCGGTCAGACCCGGTTTCATCGCGCAGCGCTGCGGCAAGGGCGTGGCGGTTGCCGGATACGCGCGTGCGCATCTCTTCCAACTCGGTCTGCCAGACATGTTTCAGTGTTACGTCGTTCAGAATGGTGCTGACAACGCGCCCGCCATGGTCGGGCGGAAAGGCGAAATTCTGACGGTTCAGACCAGCCAGCGCGCCTGCCAGCTTTGCCTTGTCCGGTTCCGGCACGATCGCCATCGCCAGCCCCACGCGTTCACGATACAGGCCGAAATTCTTGGAACAACTGGCGGCAACCAGCACTTCAGGCAAGCGCGCTGCCAGATGCCGCAACCCGCCCGCATCTGCGTTCAGCCCTTCGCCAAAACCCTGATAGGCCATATCGACAAACGGCACAGCACCTGTGCGCTCCAGCGCTGCGCCCATGTCTGCCCAGTCCTGCACGCTTAGGTCTATGCCGGTCGGATTGTGACAGCAGCCGTGCAGCAGAACCACATCACCCGCCGCCGCCTGCGCAATATCCGCGAACATGCCATCACGGTCCAGCATGCCGGTGGTGGCGTCCTGATACCGGTACGGGCGTGATTTCATGCCCGCTGCGGCAATCAGGGGGGCATGGTTCGGCCATGTCTGCGCGCTTATCCAGATGGTGGCATCGGCATGTGCGCGGCGTATCAGTTCTGCAATCTGGCGCACCGCCGTGGTGCCGCCCGGTGTGCCGACGGCGGCCACGCGTGCGTTCGGCACGGCCCCGCCCAACAGCAGCCCTTCCATGGCATCAAGAAAGGCCACGTCACCGGCCAGTGACAGATATGTCTTGCTTTCCTGCGTTGCGACGATGTGCGATTCGGCCTTTTTCACGGCCTGCATGACAGGGGTGCGGCCCGCTTCATCACGGTAAACGCCGACGCCCAGATCAATCTTGCCCATGCGGGGATCATCCGCGAAAGCCTGCATCAGGGCTATGATGCCGTCAAGTTTGGGCTGGGGCAGGGTTTCGAACATCAATTGCACCTTAGCTGGTGACAGGGGACCAGTCGCGCACCAGAACACGGCTGCGGTCTTCTTGTCGGATTGGGGTAAAGCCGTATTTCTGATACTGGATCAACGCGCGGGGATGGTCCAGCGTGCAGGTGTTGATGGTAAGTTTTTCAACGCCCTCGCGGTCCCATGCGGTCAGAATGGCGGTGCGCAGCATCCACGCCCCCAGACCGCGACCCACACTTTCGGGAACAAGTCCGAAATAGCATAGCTCGCAGGTATTCCCCTCGCGCCAGTCCAGCAGAAAAAAGCCCTGCGGCCAGCCCTTGTCGATCAGCGAATACAGCGCGACATCGGGGGAATTCAGCCAATCCGCAATCTCGGCATCTTCGCTGGTGTGAATGTCAGTCCAAGCATAGTCGCGTCCGACTGCGTCATAAAGCGCACGAAAATACCACACGGGTGGCTGTTCAGCCTTCAGCAATGCGCCGGACATACCGTTCGGGGTATGCGGCCAGCTATAGCCGGGGTGTTCGGTCATTTCCAGAAAGGTGACAGTGTAGGGGATGGTCTCGCCCGCGCGGTAGGTTCTTGTGCTCATCCTGTTTCGACCTTCAGGTCGGGGAACATGCCCCATTCGGTCCATGACCCGTCATAAAGCGCATGATTGCGGTGGCCCAGTATTTCCAGCCCCAGACTAAGCACAGCCGCTGTTATACCCGACCCGCAGGTGGTGATGACAGGGCGGTCCAGATCAATGCCCGCATCCGTGAAGGCCGCGCGCAGCGCATCGCCACTTTTCAGGGTGCCATCGGGTTTCAGAAGCGTGGAAAACGGCAGGTTCAGCGCGCCGGGCATATGGCCCGCGCGCAGCCCTTCGCGCGGTTCGGGCGCATCGCCCCTGAAGCGTTCGGGCGAACGTGCATCGACGATCTGCCAGTCGCCCAGTTTCACGGCCGCCGCCACCTGCGACACATCCTTGACCAGATGGGCCTGCCGCTGGACGGTCATGTGGCGTTCACGCAGCAGCGGGGGCAGGTCCTCGACCTCGCGGCCCTCGGCCTGCCATTTCGGAAACCCGCCATCCAGAATGGCCACGTCCGTCTTGCCCATAAGGCGAAACAGCCACCAGACCCGCGCGGCCGAAAACAGCCCTGCGCCGTCATAGATCACCACCTGATGACCATCACCAACGCCCATGGCCCGCAGACGCGACATGAATTTTTCGACCGGCGGCGCCATATGCGGCAGCGCGGACCGGTGGTCGCTGATGTCGTCGATGTCAAAAAAGCGCGCACCTGGGATATGGCCTGCATCATATTCGGCGCGGGCATCGCGGTTTTGCGCGGGCATATACCAGCTTGCATCCAGAATGCGCAGATCAGGGTCATTCAGATGCGCGGCAAGCCAGTCGGTTGAAACACGCGTCTTCGGATCGTCGGTCATGAAATCCCCCAGGCAAAAATCACATACCTAACACCTACCGAGGGCGCGGGCGCGTTGCAAGCATGCAGGCGGGGCTTTTCCCCGCCTGCGGCATTCGCTATGCAGCTTTGCATGAGTGATAGTCTGATCGCAGTATATGACCGTATGGTAGAGCGGGGTGCCTTGCGCCCTGACGCGGCACAGCGCGGCGCAATGCGCTGTTTTGGCCCTGTGCAGGAATACCTTTCCAAACCCGCACCGAAGCCCGGCTTGCTGGGACTGCTGGGCCGGCGCAAGCGAGAGCAGCCCCCGGGCCTGTATCTGTGGGGCGGGGTGGGGCGTGGCAAATCCATGCTGATGGATTTGTTTGTCGAGCATGCAGGCGATGTGCCGAAACGACGGGTACATTTTCACGCCTTCATGCAGGAAATCCACGAAGGGATGCACGCTGCGCGAAAAACAGGCGCGAGCGATGCCCTGGCCCCCGTGGCTGACAAGGTCGCCAGTGATGTGCGTTTGCTGGCATTTGACGAAATGCAGATCACCGATATTACCGATGCGATGATTGTCGGGCGCTTGTTTGAACGGCTGATGGCGGCGGGCGTCGTGATTATCACGACATCAAACAGGGTGCCGGACGATCTGTATAAGAACGGATTGAACCGCGCGCTGTTTGTGCCCTTTATCGAGATGATCAAGACGCGCATGACCGTGTATGAACTGGAATCGGAAACCGATTACCGCCAGCACCGGCTGGCAGGCGCGCAGGTCTATTTCAGCCCCGTCGATGCGCAGGCGCGCGCACAGATGGCGCAGATCTGGGACGAGTTGACGGGGCATGATGCGGGCCAGCCGATGACGCTGGTGGTCAAGGGGCGCGAAGTGGTGATCCCGCATGCGCATAATGGCGTGGGCCGCGCGAGTTTTTGGGAGTTATGCGGCCAGCCCTTGGGGGCGGCGGATTATCTGGCTATCGCGGGTGCATTGCGGGTGCTGATGCTGGATGACATCCCGTATCTGTCGGCGGCGAATTACAATGAAGCCAAGCGTTTTGTTACCCTGATCGATACGCTTTATGAGGCGGATGTGCGGCTGATTGCATCTGCCGCAGCCACGCCTGAGCAGCTATACCGCGAAGGGACAGGGTCATTCGAATTTGAACGCACCGCCAGCCGCCTGCGTGAAATGCAAGGCGCGGATTGGGGAACCTGACTGTTCGGGGGGCACGATCCTGCCCCCCATCGAGGGGGGACAGAATCGTGGGCGCGTATCACGCGCCCGTCCCCGCCGCAGATGGCTCGCGCAATTGCGCCACTGCCCAGCGTGCGGCCTCTGCAACTGTGGTGTCAGGGTCATCACACAGCGCCTGAGCGGTGGGCAGAAAATGCGGCATGTCCGAATTCCCGATGGCATAAAGCACATTGCGCACGAACCGGTTGCGCCCGATCCGTTTGACGGGCGAGCCTGAAAACATGGCCCGAAATGCCGCATCATCCAAGCCTGCCAGCGTGGCCAGATCCGGCGCGACCAGACCATCGCGCGCGGCGTATTTCACCTCTGATGCGGATTGCGCGAATTTGTTCCACGGGCACACCGCAAGGCAATCATCACAGCCATAGATACGGTTGCCCAGTTTCGCGCGCAGTTCCAGCGGGACAGGGCCGTGGTGTTCAATCGTCAGGTAGGAAATGCAGCGCCGCGCATCCAGTTGAAAGGGCGCGGGAAAGGCATCGGTAGGACAAATATCCAGACAGGCGCGGCATGATCCGCAATTTTCCTGCGCGGGTGTATCAGGGGGTAAATCCAGTGTGGTGAATATGGACCCAAGGAAAAACCAGTTGCCCAACTCGCGCGACAGAAGGTTCGTATGCTTGCCCTGCCAGCCCAGCCCGGCGGCGGCGGCCAGCGGCTTTTCCATCACAGGGGCCGTGTCCACAAAGACCTTGATTTCACCGCCCGCATGGTCAATCAGCCAGCGGCCCAGCCGTTTCAGGCGTTTCTTGACGACATCATGATAGTCGCGCCCCAGCGCATAGGCAGAAATCACGCCGCGATCGCGCAATTCCAGCAAATCAAGCGGATTGTAATCGGGTGTATAGGTTTCTGCCAGCATGATGACAGACCGTGCCGCAGGCCATAATGCCGACGGGTTGCCGCGCCATTCCATCCGCTCGGCCATCCAGCCCATCTGGCCATGACGCCCCTGATCCACGAAATCTGCCAGCCGTGCGGGGGCTGTGGGGATGGCGGCGGGCGTTGTGATGGCACAGGCGGAAAAGCCTGTGTCCTGTGCCATTTGCTGGATTTCGGATTTCAGGTTATCGGACATATGCCCCACATGGGCCAAACTGCCCTAGAAATCCAGATCTGCGTAATGCGCAGGCGGCGGAAAGCCGGGCAACTGGTCGGCCAGCAGCGTGCGGAAGGCGGGGCGCGATTTCAGTTTCGCATACCATTCATGCACCAGCGCCGAACGCTGCCAGTCCACATCACTGATGTAATCCAGACAGGACAAATGCGCCGCAGCCGTGAAATCGGCCAGCGACATGTCGTTTCCGGCCAGCCAGCGGCGCTGACCAAGCAGCCAGTCCATGTAATCCAGATGAAACTTGATCTTGGCCGATCCGGTCTTGATGGCCTGCGAATCGGGATAGCCGCGTTTCATGATCTTCTTGTTCACGCGTTCATAAAGCAGGTTCGCCGTCACCTCGGCGTGAAATTTGTCGTCGAACCATGTGCACAGGCGGCGCACTTCATAGCGCGCTTCGGGGGATTTGGGCATCAGGGGGGGCTGTGGCACCAGATCTTCGATATACTCGCAAATGGCCTGGCTTTCTGTCAGCAGCTTGCCCTCATAGCGCAGGACCGGCACCTTGCCTGCGGGATTGCGGCGCATGAATTCGGCGCTGGGTTCCCAGTAGCGTTCTTCTATCAGTTCCACCTCTATGCGTTTTTCGGCAAGCGTCAGGCGCAATTTGCGACAAAATGGGGAAAGCGGGACGTGATACAGGCGTGCCATTGATGTAAATATGCCTTCTGTCGGGGTTTGCCCTTCTGTAGCCGCGAGGGCGGCAGAAGTTCAACCGCTTATACAATCTGCACGGCCATCCTGCGCAATGGTTGCCGCCCCGTCCATGATGGACGCGGTGCGCCTGCGCAAGAAATCGCTGGGATTGGCGGCATTGCGGCTTTTGGGCGCAGGCAGCACGGCGGCAAGGCGGGCGGCCTGTGTCGGGGTCAGATTGGTGGCAGAGACACGGAAATAGTGCTGCGCTGCGGCTTCTACGCCGAAAACCCCCTCGTCGAATTCGGCGACGTTCAGGTAGATTTCAAGAATGCGTGATTTCGGCCAAAGCACCTCTATCAACAGGGTAAAGCCCGATTCCAGCGCTTTGCGCGACCAGTCGCGGCCATGCCATAAAAACACATTCTTGGCGGTTTGTTGCGACAGGGTCGATGCGCCGCGCGTGCTGCCTGCTGCAATGACCTTGCGGATTTCGGCCATGTCGAAGCCCCAATGCAGGCAGAAATTCGCATCCTCGGCGGCGATGACCGACCGTGCCATGACCGGCGCGATACGGTCCATCGGCACCCATTGGCGCTGGATTTCGCCAATGCGGCGGTGTTCTTGAGCAATGTAGATGCCACCGGGCGGGGGGATGACACGATAGAGCAGCACCCACACCACCGACAGAACAAACACAATCGCCAGCCCGCGCAGCAGCCACCAGCGCACACGGCGCAGCATATGGGCCATGCCCATAAGCGCACCATTCGCGGCATTGCGCGGGCGTGCTTTGGATTTCTTTTTTGCGGATCGTCGGGCCATGATGTCAGATACTCATGACTTGCATGGCCGGTCAATCATCACAACGCTTAGCGCGACAGACCCGCCGCAAGCGACGGTTGGTCAAGGGATGCAAATCCATAGTGGCGCAGCCAGCGCAGGTCGGATTCAAAAAACGCGCGCAGATCGGGGATGCCGTATTTCAGCATGGCGATCCGGTCGATCCCCATACCGAAGGCAAAGCCCTGCCATTCATTCGGGTCAATCCCGCCCGCGCGCAGAACATGCGGATGCACCATGCCGGACCCCAGAATTTCCAGCCAGTCCTTGCCCTCGCCAATCTTCAGCTGCCCCCCTTCCCATGAACAGCGAATGTCCACTTCCGCCGACGGCTCGGTGAACGGGAAGTGACTGGCGCGGAAACGCAGTTCCACTTCATCCACCTCGAAAAACGCGCGGCAGAATTCTTCCAGTGTCCATTTCAGTTGCGCCATGGAAATGTCGCGGTCAATGGCCAGCCCTTCGACCTGATGGAACATTGGCGTATGGGTCTGGTCCATATCCATGCGGTACACACGGCCCGGCGCAATCACGCGGATGGGCGCGCCCTGATTTTGCATCGCGCGGATCTGAACAGGGCTGGTATGGGTGCGCAACACATGGGGCGGGCGGTCGTCACCGGCTGCGCGGTGCATATAGAAGGTGTCCATTTCCTGACGGGACGGATGTTCGGGCGCAATGTTCAGCGCGTCGAAATTATACCAGTCGGATTCGATTTGCGGCCCTTCGGCCACGGCAAAGCCCATATCGGCGAAAATTGCCGTCAGTTCATCCATGACCTGACTGATGGGATGGATGGTGCCCATCGGGCGCGGGCGACCGGGCAGCGTGACATCCAGCCATTCCGATTTCAGGCGCGCATCAAGGGCAGCATCTTCCAGCGCGGATTTGCGCGCTTTCAGCGCCGCGTCCACTTCGGTTTTCAGCGCGTTCAGCGCGGGGCCTGCGGTTTGGCGTTCCTCGGCGCTCATCTGGCCCAGTTCGCGCATTTTCAGGCTGATCTCGCCCTTTTTGCCCAAGGCGGCCAGACGCACATTTTCCAGCGCGTCCGCATCAGGGGCTGCGCCGATCTGTTCCAGATATTTGCCGCGAAGCGTTGCGATTGCGTCCATGACATGCCCTTTTGCGCCGTTATGCGTTGCGTGTGGGGATAGTGTGCCACGCGCGCGAATGCAAGGCAGGCCCGCGCGCGTGATCTGGCATTATAGTTCCAGCAACTGGGCCGCGATGGTGAAATAGATCAAGACCCCCAGAACATCGGCAATTGATGTCACCAGCGGGCCGGATGCTGCGGCAGGGTCGCGGTTGATCTTGGCAAAGATGAAGGGCAGGCACATCCCGATCAAGGCCCCCATCAGCACGATCGTAACCATCGCCGACGCCACAACCATAGCAATTTCGGGGCCACCCCGCCAAACACCAATTACCGATACCGCAACGGCCATTGTCAGCCCCAGCCCCAGCGCGATCAGCGTTTCGCGCGCCAGCAAGCGCCCGAAATCTGACGGGCGCACGTCCCCTGTGGCCAGCGCGCGCACCATCAGCGTGGCCGATTGCGTGCCCGCATTGCCCCCGGATGCAATCAGCAGCGGCAGGAAGAACAGCAGCGACAGATGCGCGGCGATCGTATCCTCGAAATACGCAATGCCCGCACCGGAAAAGATATTGCCGAAGACCAGCAGCACCAGCCAGAAAATACGCGCGCGGTATAGCGTGGCAATCGTGGCGTCTGCGACCGATATATCCAGCGGCTGCACGATGGAGCCTTTGTAGAAGTCTTCGGTGACTTCTTCTTCGGACACGTCCATCGCGTCATCGGCGGTCACAATGCCCACCAGCCGGTCGTTTTCATCCAGAACCGGCAGTGCCAGCAGGTCATAGCGCGCAATCAGGCGGGCGGCTTCTTCCTGTTCTTCATTGGCGCGTATGAAAACAGGTTCGGTGTCCATTATTTCGGATACACGTTGACGGGGGCGCGCGGTCAGGATGTCGCGCAGGCTGACCACCCCCAGCAATTCGCGCGCAGCACCGATGATATAGGCGTAGTAGATCGTTTCGGCGTCAATGGCTTGTGTGCGCAGGGCCTCGATGGCCTGACTGGATGTCATCTCGGGGGTCACGACCGCGTAATCGGATGTCATGACCGACCCCACAGTCCATTCCTCGTAGGATGCCAGGCGGCGCAAATCCTCGCGTTCGGCCTTGGACAGGGCAGGCAGGATGGCTTCTTGCGCTTCCTCGTCCAGTTGCTTGAACAAATCCGCGCGTTCGTCATGGCTCATGGCGGTCATAAGCGCCACAAAGTCGCTTTTGCGAATGCGCGTTGCAACGCTGACTTGTGACGACGGGCGCAGATATCCGATAAGTTCGGCCTGATCATGCAGGGGCAACAGGTGCAGGACTGCCAGATCGCTGGCTTCGTCCAGTTCCTCGATCAGGGCCGCGGTATCGGCCAGTTCCAGCGTTTCAAGGAATTGGCGGATTTCATCGGTCCTGTCTTCTTGCAACAGGCGGGTAACTTCAATCGCGATCAGTGCGGCATCAATACCCGCGTTTTCGGCATCCGGATCAAAGCGATATTCTGAAAGTGGTGTCTGAAGTGTCATTTTGACCCCCTTGCGTGCCTTGCACGACAGGGGCCGCAGGCCGGGTCAGCCCCGGATGGCAGCCCGCGCCATGCGCGGAAATACATCAGCCCGAAGGCTTGTTTTCTGTTTCGGGCGCATGATCTGCGCCCGCCTAGAACTGCCGTCCATTTTGGTCCCGATTGGTTGCGTCAGCGAAGCCGCTGACTTGGTTGATTTACGGCCAAGCCGCCTGCTTGTCAAACCCGGACAGCGTGTTTCGCTGCCCGGGGAAAATGACTTTTCTATCAGATGCTCAGGCAGATATACTTCATTTCAAGGAAGTCATCGGTCCCGTGACGCGACCCTTCACGCCCCAGACCGGATTGCTTGACCCCGCCAAACGGCGCAAGCTCGGTCGAGATGATGCCGGTATTGACGCCCACAATCCCGTATTCCAGCGATTCCTGCACCCGCGTGATGCGCCCGATGTCACGGGCATAGAAGTAGCAGGCCAGCCCGAATATCGTATCATTGGCAAGGGTAATGGCCTCTTCCTCGGTGTCGAACTTGA